>DASZIA010000280.1:0-82465 GCA_035949535.1 Planctomycetaceae bacterium
GACGTCCATGACGATGTCCCGTCCTTGCGAATGCGAGCTCGCACGGCCAGGGGCGCCGCTACGGCTCTTGCGGCTGTTCGGGCTGATCTCATGAAACCGGCGACGATCCAGCTCTCCCACGGTCTTGTTGGACCTCGGGCCAGACGATCTATCGCCGGTCGCCGTGGGAAACCTTGCTCCGCTACGCTTCGCAAGCTTTCCCACGGCTGTCCCCATCAAATGCGCAGACTGACTTTTTTTCAACATACAAGGGCCGGGGGCGAGGGGTTATCCGGCGGGTGCCCCAAAATCGCGCACCGTGATTTATGCCCGCCGGCGCTCCATGATCTCTCGCACCTCCTTTGTCGGATCGTCTTCGACGCGGCACGGCGTGTCGAAAATCATCGTCGCGCGCTTCTCCGCGCTGTAAGCGGGCCAGTTGGGCAATCCCGCATGATTCGGATTGCCATTGCACGCCAGAGACGCCCAGGCCCCGGCCGTCGCCGATTCAAGTTCGTGCATCGCCGGACTGATGGGACCCACCATGCTCTCGCACAGATCGATATGGTTGAACGCGAACGGGATCTCCATCGTGTGCGGCGAGCGCAGATTCATGACCGGCGTTTCCCACGCAAAGACATAAAGGTACGTCGGCCCTTTGCCGAGCGCCGCGCGGCGTTCCGCCAGGCGGATCGAACTCATCGCCTGGATATCGGTCCCGATGTACGTCGACAAATCGTAGGGGCTCGCCTTCGGATACTTCTTCCGATAGCTGGCCACGACGTCGGGTGCGGCATCGCCGAGCCCCCGCTTGGCGTTTTTCAGCAGGCCTTCTTCGTCGAGTTTGCCGAAGGTCGGCGAATCGACGTCGTAGACGGTGCGTTCCGTGCGCGTGTAGCCGACGATGACGGGAACGTCCTCAGAAATCGCGGGCGCCCCGGGCTCGAAGGGCTGCGTGGGAAGTATCTTCCCGTCGACCACGGGCCGCGTCCCCAAACCGGGGCGGCCGCTCGCAAGATCGCCACGGACCGCGGACGCATCGCTGGCTGACATGAGCTGATCGAGGGGCACCTTCTGCAAGTCGCGAGCCTGCGCGGCGTTTAGACCGAGCTTCTTCAACACGCGCTGGGTGAAGTCGTTGGCGCTTTCGGGCGTGCCGACGCGGAGGGCGGCGCCGCTTTCAATGGCGGCGCGTTGGAAGAGTCCTTTTGCCGCAGGCATCGCCAATAGCGTCGAGACCTTCGCCCCCCCACCCGACTGTCCGAAGATCATCACGTTGTTGGGGTCACCGCCGAACTGGCTGATGTTGTCGCGAACCCACTGCAACGCGGCCACCAGATCGAGCTGTCCGGCATTTCCCGAACCCGCGAAGTCCGGCCCGGCAGCGTCGTCGAGATACAGATAGCCCAGGACGTTGAGCCGGTGATTGACGCACACGACCACAACGTCCTGATGTCGTGCGAGGCCGCCGCCTTCGTAGCCCAAGGCGCTCCCGCTTCCCTGCTCGAATCCGCCGCCGTGAAACCAGACCATGACTGGCCGCTTGCCGCCGTCATTGAGCCCTTTCGTAAAGACGTCGAGGCACAGGCAGTCCTCGCTAGGTCCCGCCTTCGACGCCGGACGCAAAACGCCGAAGAACTCGAGCTGTTTGGCCCCGCGCGGCCTGCGCGATTGAGGAGCGAAATGTCCATACTCAAAAGCGTCCCGCACGTCCGTCCACGGCTCTTCTTGCACGGGCGGAAGGAACCGCCGCGAGCCGCCGGTCGATGCACCGTACGGGATCCCCTTGAAGACGTGCACCCCCTGCACCGTCTGGCCCCGCACCTTGCCCGATCGCGTCGAGACAGCTGGCGTAACAGCCGCGGAGCTGTCCTCTGCGTAGCCGCGCCGCAGCACACCCGGAACCAATCCGCCCAGAGTCGCGGCTCCGGCGAATTGTGCCGCGGTCGCCAAAAAGAGGCGCCGGTCGACTTCCAAACAACGCTCGCTGTGCAACTTCGTGGACATACCCAGCTCCTTCACAAGAATTGATTGTTATTGCCCCATATTCTTTCCCCCCCCATGCGGGCCCTTGCGCGTGACGTACTCTTTCTCCCCTCTCCCCTTGCGGGAGAGGGGTTGGGGGTGAGGGGTCATCTTCCGCCTCGCTGCTCGTTTCCGCGATGCCCTCCCATTTGTCCAAGGTCTTGCTCTTCCGCCATCCACGGGGCGATGCCGAGTCAACGGCCGGACCCCCTCACCCCTGGCCCCTCTCCCGCGAGGGGAGAGGGGAGAGGGGAGAGGGGAACAAGAGATCCTCTCCCGCGAGCGGGGAGGGGAACAGGAAATTCTTTGCGTCTGCCAATCCTTGAGCACGATCAATCAAACGTGACGAAAACAGTCCCTTCGCTGGCGGCTTTCCAGTTGGGGACGCGCAGCACGCGGCCGTTGAATTCGAGCGTGGTCGACTCAGACTTGGCCGTCGGCAGGTACACGTCGGCCGCCGTGATGAAGGGCATCCTCCACAGCGGGCCGTCGGGGAGCGCGGCATCGGTCTTCTTGTTTTGATTCGCGTCAAAGACATAGAAGCCGACCTTCGTTCCTCCCTCGGGGGCGATTTTGTCGGTGGCCAGCTCGACGCCGTTGACTTTCAGGCTGTCGCGGCCGGCGACGATCGCTCCGTTGAGCTGGGAAACGATCAGGACCGACGAGTCGTCGCTCAGGTTGAGCGCCTTCTCGAGCCGCGCCGTGTCGGCCGCTTTCGGATCGCGGGTCTTCAGATAGACCAACAGATCGGTGCGCTCGTACGGCTCGCGATAATAATGCACGGGCCGCGCGGCGCCGGGCGCCTTCAGGCAGAATTCGTAGTGCTGTCCCGGCTTGGCGCGGAAGGGACCCCAGCGGCCCTCCTTGTCGACGGTGAACGTGGCTTCGGGAGACTGGTGAATACGGCGACCGGTGTCGGCCGCAACTTCGTAGATTTCAAGCGTCCCGCCCGACACCGGCACGTTGGCAGGGAAGAACTTGGCGAATCCGGCGACGGCGATCGGTTCCTGCCGGCGAACCTCGAGCCTTTGCGGCGCCTTGCCCTCATTGAAGAACGGAAAGACGTGCTCGAAAGATTCGGTGCTCGTCGCCGCGCCGACGTGGTCGGGCTTTTCGAGCACGGCGTGCTGGGCCCCTTCTTTCGCCGTCCCTGCACCGGCGATCTTGTCCCCTTTCGAGCCGACCACAATCGTCAGGACGCCCCCCTCGTTGCCGGCGGCCCGCCCCGCGATGTTGGCGTAGTGCGCGACCTTGGCCGCCCGCTTGGGATCAGAAAGATAGTCTTTGCTGACGCCGGTCCCGCGGGAATGGCCGATCAGATCGATCTTGTCGAATCCGGTCCGCGCTCGGACGGCGTCGATGAACTTGTCCAAAGGCTCGGCGCCGCCGGTCGGCCCGGTCGAGTTGTAGTCGTAGACATTGATCCACGTGGGCGGATAGCCGTTGCTCTCAAAGAGTTTGGCCGCGCGTTCGTACTGCTCTCCGGAGCCGGCAAAGCCGTGGACGAAAACGATCGGTCGCAACGATTTGTTTGCGCCGGCGTCGACGTCCCCGCTCCAGCGCAGGGCTTCGTCGCCGGCCAGAGCGCGGGAGCCGATCACGATTGCCGCCAGGGAGACCACGCGCGTGATCGCACGTTTGTAACCCATGGGTCGTTCCTCCGGTGGATTGCGCCAGTGAGCTCAGCGCGAGCCCACGACACAGGTCATCGCGGACATGATTTCCATAAGAATACAGTCTCGGCGGCCGCTCCGCACCAACATTACAAATTGTCAGCCTTCGCTACTCGACCGGTGGCGATGCCGCTCGAAACGGACCAACACGAGCAACTGTTTTCCTTCCCGCCCCCGCAGTAGAATGACCGCTCCAGCAGCGTCGAAACTACAACCGCAGACGAAAGGATGTCGCATGAAAACCTGTTCCTCTCTGTTGCTGTCGGCCGCAATCGTTGTTTTTGGTTCCTGCAGCGTGTCGTACGCGCAAACCGAAGGCATGCGAGCGGTCTGCGTGCTTGAACCGATCGCCAAAAGCGGCGTCACGGGGACGATCCTGTTTGAGATGGTGGGAAATCACGTTCACGTCAGCGGCAAGCTCAGCGGTCTGACGCCAGGAAAGCACGGCTTCCACGTCCATCAGTTCGGCGATCTGACCGACAGTGAAAAGGGGGAATCGGCGGGCGGTCACTTCAACCCGCACAAGATGGAGCACGGAGCCCCCGACGCCCGTACGCGTCACGTCGGCGACTTGGGCAACGTCGAGGCCAATTCGGAAGGAGTGGCTGTGATCGATCAGGACGACAAGCTGATTAAGCTCAGCGGCGGCGATTCGATCATCGGTCGATCGATCGTCGTCCACGAGAAGGCCGACACGTTCGGGCAACCGACGGGCAACGCCGGGGGCCGCGTCGCCGTCGGAGTCATCGGCTGGGCGAACCCGAAGACGAAATAAGGCGCGTTGTATGGGCGAGCGGCGGGTGTCAGCCCGCCGGTTCTGATGGTTGCGCGAGCATCTGTGTTTGCTTTGCACAACCCAATTCAACCGGATTGCAAATCAAAAGCAACAAGAACCGGCCGGCTTACACCGGCCGCTCGCCTAAGACGCCGTGCGCAGCGAATCAGCCCTTGATCACGCCGATCGGGCGCAACCGGGCGACTTTTTTTGCCAAGCCCGCACGGTGCACGACCTCCACGACGAGGTCGACATCCTTGTAGGCGTCCGGCTGCTCCTCGGCCAGACCCTGCCAGGAACGGGCCTGCGCAAAGACACCCAGCTTGCGCAGCTCTTGGTCGATCTTGCGCCCTTGCGCTTGCTTGACGGCCGCCGTCCGGCTCAGCAGGCGTCCCGCGCCGTGGCACGCGCTGCCGAACGTCTGTTCCATGCTGCCTGGCTGACCCAAGAGCACCCAACTCGCCCGGCCCATGTCACCAGGAATGAGCACCGGCTGACCGAATTCGAGATACTCATGCGGAAGCTCCGCGTGCCCCGGTGGATAGGCCCGCGTCGCCCCTTTGCGGTGCACCCACACCCGCTTCTGCACACCGTCCACGTCGTGTTCTTCGAACTTGGCAATGTTGTGCGCCACGTCGTAGACCAACTCGAGCCCCAGCTCGCTCCACGAACGACCGAAGATTCGCTCAAAGACCTCGCGGGCTTGCCACATCAAGAGCTGGCGGTTGCCCCAGGCGAAGTTCGCCGCGGCCCGCATCGCGCCAAGATAGTGCTGCCCCTCCGAGCTGTGAACCGGCGCGCAGGCCAGCTGCCGATCGGGCAGTTCGATCCCGTATTTTTCCGGTACTCCGCGCAGGGCGCGCAGCGCATCATCGCAAACCTGGTAACCCAAGCCGCGCGAGCCGGAATGAATCATCACGCAGACCATGTCCTGGGCGAGCCCGAGGGCTTCGAGTGCCGGCTCGTCGAACACCCGATCGACCACCTGCACTTCAAGAAAGTGGTTGCCCGAACCGAGCGTGCCGCACTGGTCGTGTCCGCGATCGAGAGCCCGGTCGCTGACAAAGTCGGGCCGAGCGCCGTTGAGCCGGCCGCGGGCCTCGGTAAACTCGATGTCGCGATCGGTCGCCAAACCGCGCTCTTGCAGGAACTGCGGGCCACGCTCGAGCAGCTGACGCAGTTCATGGTGATCGAATCTGTACTTTCCACCTCGTCCGGCCCCGGTCGGGACGCAGCGAAACAACTCCCGTACCAGCGTCTCAATCGCGGGCCGCACCTCGTTTGCGGTTAAGTTGCTCCGCACCAGCCGCACGCCGCAATTGATGTCGTAGCCCACGCCGCCCGGAGAAATCACGCCCCCCTGCTCCGGATCGGTCGCGCAGACGCCACCGATGCAGAAGCCGTAGCCCCAATGAATGTCGGGCATGGCCAGGCTGGCTCGCTGGATGCCCGGCAGAAAGGCCACATTGGCAACCTGTTCGGCTGCCTGGTCCTGGCGAATCAGCTGGATCAGCGCTTCGTCGGCGTAGATCAATCCGTCGACAAGCATCCCGGGCTTGTACGACTTGGGAATCCGCCACAGGCACTCGTTGACCCGCTCGAGCGGCCCGGTAAATTGCTTCGATCCCACGACGTCTTCCTTTCGCGCCGACCTAATTCGTCAGATATCCAGAATCACCTCGGCCTGCCAACCGTCGGCCGCCTGCTCGACCGTGAGTCCGTGGTACGTCACGGCCTTAACCTCATGCGCGAGCGCATGCCGCGCCGGATCGCACGTCTCTCCGCGCACCGTCGCCGACAGGCCCATGTCATCAACGACCGTCTCGAAGACAGACGCCAGAAAGTGCTTCGATTCGAACAGAAACAGAAGCTCGTCCAGCCAGTCGACGAATAGGTATTCGATGTCCCCGCCCGCCACATGCAGCGTCAATTCTTCGCGAGATTTGACCAAGTCGGGATCTGACACAATCACTGACAGCAAGGCTCGCCCCGCCTCCGCAAAAAGACTATTCACATCTGCGGCACGGATCCGCAGCCCTAGGTCAGCTGTATGATCGAAGGTTTCGAACATGTTGAGTCGTTCACCCGATGTGTCTAAAGTCCGCCGACGCGCTCATTATAGATCGCCGGGTGGTCAGGCGAACGCGCTGGCGGCACGGCTCCCTGTGCGCTATCCTGAACTCCCCGGATAAAGAGGATTCCATGGACCTAAATCTCAAAAACCGAGTGGCTATCGTCACCGGCGGGGCGAACGGAATCGGTCGGGCCGCGGCGCTGGCGTTTGCTCGCGAGGGAGCGAGCGTCGGAATTTGGGACTTAAGTCAGCCCGACGCTCAAAAGGTGGCCGCGGAAGGCGCGCAGCATGGCGTTCGCACGGTCGGCGTGGAAGCGGACGTCTCCCAACAGGCTTCGGTTCGCGCGGCTTTCGATAAAACGGTCGCGACGCTCGGGCCGATCGACCATCTCGTGCATGCCGCGGCAATCGGCTCGGGACGGTTCGGTTTTCCATTCACGAACCTCGAACCGTCCGACTGGCCGCGGGTGTTGGAAGTGAACATTCTGGGTATGGTCAACGTGGTGCACGTTGTCGCGCCGCACCTTTACGAGCGTCGGACCGGAACGATGGTGTTTATCGCGTCGGTCGCCGGCCAGATCGGCTCGCAGACCGACCCCCCATATAGCGCGTCGAAGGCGGCCAACATCAATTTCGCCCAGTGCCTGGCCAAAGACCTCGCGCCGCACGGCGTGCGCGTGAACTCGGTCTGCCCCGGCATGGTGCCGACGACGTTGAACAAGGGCGTGTGGCAAGCCTGGTACGACCAGACGCCCCCGACTGAGCGATTGCCGTACGAAGACTGGGCCGAGCGAAAAATCCGGGCGGTGGTGCCGCTCGGCAAATGGCAGACTCCGGAAGCCATCGCCGACATGATCGTGTTTTTGTCGTCCGACCGGGCCGAACACGTCACCGGCCAAACGATCAACGTCGACGGCGGGTTCGTGATGCACTGGTGAGCAGTTTTCACCGTAGGGTGGGACAAGTCCGCCGCAGGCGGGCGCCGGCCCACCATTCCATTGTGACAAGACGGTGGGCCGTCGGCCCGAGGCGGGCCTAGTCCCACCCTACAATTCTCCAAGATCTTCCTATGTCTCCGCCCCGCATTGCCGTCGTCGGATCGATCAACGCAGACCTTGTCGTGCGTTGTGCCCGCCTCCCGCGACCCGGCGAGACGATCTCGGCCCGCGACGTCTCCGAGGTCCCCGGCGGCAAAGGCGCCAATCAAGCAGTGGCCGCTGCTCGTCTCGGCGCGGAAGTCACGATGATCGGCCGCGTGGGAGACGACGCGTTCGGCCAACGGCTGCGAACCGGCCTGCAAGAAAATGGCGTCAGCGTTGATTGGGTGACGACGACGCCCAACTGCGCGAGCGGCTTGGCGATCGTTGCGGTCGAGGACAGCGGTGAAAACGCCATCATGGTCATCCCCGGCGCGAACGGCCGCCTGACACCCGAGGATGTGCTCACTGCCGGCGAAGTCATCGGTCGCGCCAACATCGTGCTGGTTCAGCTCGAAGTGCCGCTGGAAACGACGATCGCGGCCATCAAGCTGGCGCGCGAGTACGGCACGCCGGTGATCCTCGACCCAGCCCCCGCGCCGACATATGGCGATGATCGTTCGGCGATCGCCGCCGACTTGCTCCAAGTAGAGGTCGCGTGCCCAAACGAAGCGGAAGCACTCGCTCTCACCAACGTGCGAATCGAAACCGTGGCGGACGCCGAGCAAGCCGCCTGCTGTTTGCGATCGCTCGGTCCCAAGTATGGCATCGTGACTCTCGGGGCCCGGGGCGCCGTGCTCTGCGAGCCGGACACGAGGCCATCGCTCATTCCCGCGTTCAACATCAACGCCGTTGACACGACCGCAGCCGGCGACGCCTTCGCAGCTGCTTTAGCAGTCCGACTGGCTCAAGGAGTGGCGATCTCCGAGGCGGTCCGATTCGCATGCGCGGCCGGCGCCCTTGCAGCCTCACGCCCGGGGGCACAGCCTGCGATGCCAACCCTACAAGAGGTCGGCGCCTTGTTGACCGCGACTGCGGACCAAAGGCAACAGGAAAAGTGATCTCGGTTCAGTGCGGAGTCGGCTAGAATGCAGCCGTGACGCCGCTACTTCCCCGCCAAGGTTCGCGGGGCAGTAAAAACGACGGAGGTGTCAGATGAGGGCGCTGCTGATCGCTGCCGTGCTCGTGAGCCAGATCTGTGCGTTGCCTGCCGAAGACCGCGCCGACAAGTTGGTCGAGCATTCCCAGCCCATCGCCCGTACGCCGGGCGTTCTTGGCACGACTTCGTATCATGCTGCGCCGAGAGAGAAGCAGGCGACCAAGGATTTCACAGAAGGCGAACTTGCCTCCGGATCGCCGGAGGTCGGAACACTCAAAGGAAAGCCAGAGCGCCGAGTTGCCTGGTTCGGCATTGTTCGCGACCTGCAGGAGGACAAGGCAAAGAATGAGACTCGCATCCGAGTCGAAATGAAATACTTTGACGGCTTGACCGACACGCATCTGCAGATTGTTTCTCTCTACGGAGCAGGAGATTTCGAGGCGGTGATCCCCGGGACGGGCCACGCAATCAACAAATTGTCGCTGGTGCGAGTGTACGGAAAGGTTGTAGGGGAATTGTCCGGGATTCCGTTGGTCTCGACTCGGTTCGTTCGCGTTTGGGATTGGGGGCAGTTCGCCTTCATGGACTACGGGCAGGACAACAGCGACCCGCGATGGGTGAAGCTTCGCAAAGTGGACAAATTGCACGCCTATAGCAGCAGGCCCGACAAACGATACTACGAAGAAAGAATCGGGAGCCGCTGACACCGATGCCCCTTGGACAGCAGACGATTTCCCGAGGCATGGCAATCCAGCGCTCTTTATTGATCCTGCTGACTTGCGTCGGATGGTCTGCCGACCGTTCCTCAAGTGCCTCGGCGGACGCCGACCCGACGGCCCAGAAGGCTGCAACACAGTTTGTCGGTTCCAAGGCAGGAGACGAGCGTCGGGTGGTTGGAGTCAAATTCTGTTGGTGTCCGGCGGGACGCTTCACGATGGGCAGCCCGCGCACCGAGCCGGAACGGCGGCCGGGGGAGAATCAGGTCGAGGTTACGCTGACCAAGGGATTTTGGACGGGCAAGTACGAAGTCACGCAGGGGGATTGGAAGCGGATTGTCGGTAAGCTTCCGGGGCCGCTCACTCCGGACGGTGGCGACGGCGACGACTTCCCGGTTTACAACGTCAACTATGCGGAGGCGACGGATTTCTGTCGGAAACTGACCGAGAAGGGGCGGGCATCCGGCGAGCTGCCAAGCGGATGGGAGTTTCGCCTGCCGACGGAAGCGCAGTGGGAGTACGCGTGTCGCGCGGGAACGACCACCGCGACGGCCTTCGGCGACAAGATCAGCAGCCAGCAGGCAAACTTCCGGGGCAACGAGCCGTATAACGGCGCCGAAGTGGGGCCGTCGCTCAATCGGGCGGCCAAAGTCGGGAGCTACTCCCCAAACGCGTGGGGCTTGCACGACATGCACGGCAACGTCGTCGAGTGGTGCCGCGATTGGTATCACGCGCGATTGCCGGGAGGGACGGATCCCGATCTGTCGAATGTGCTGGGTACGAAGAACCGCACCGGCGATTATTCGAGGTCACGTCGCGGAAGCGCCTGGACCGACGAGGGCTGGGCCTGCCGCTGTGCATTCCGGCAGCGATTTGAGCCGGAGCGGCGCTATGACCACATCGGCTTTCGCGTCGTGGCGGTCCAGCAGTAGAGCGAAGCGCATTTCGTCCCGACGCGGCCGTCCGCGCTCCAGAGCTTCGCGCGCTTGACCGAGGCAAACTCGGCTAATTATTTTGCACTTAGCTGAACCACGTCGATGCGCCGAGCGAGCCCAGACGACCGCGCAGCCGGCGGGCTCCAAATAGCGGTCGCGCGTCGCGGGCTCGTCGTGACATTCGTTGGCCGGATGGCTACGATCTGCCACCATGTGCTTCGTTGTGGTTCGTTTCGCGCACGGCTGCGCAGACAAGACTCCACACTAGGATACCGGCATGGGCATCATCTGGTTCTTGGTTATCGGCATCGTGGCTGGCTGGCTGGCCGGCAAGATCATGAAGGGCGGCGGCTTCGGACTGATTGGCGATCTCGTTGTCGGAGTGATCGGCGGACTGCTCGGTGGCTTTCTTTTCGGGCAACTAGGGGAGGGCCTGATCGGAAGCCTGATCACCGCCACCGTTGGGGCGATCATCCTCCTCTTTCTAGTGCGACTGATCAAACGGGTCTAAGGGGGCCTGAGCGCCGAAGCGAAGTCCGGGCCGCAGGAATTCAGTTGACGAGGTCGAGAAAGCGGGTCGCGAACTTGGGGGCGGTTCCCGAGTCTTCGTGCTTGAAGAAGACGTACGCCTCTTCCCAGTTCTGCGACTTGGCCTTTTCCCTCCACTCGACGAGCCGCTCTTTGGAATACTCCTCGCGACGCAGACGGAGCATTCCCCAGCGTGCCGTATCGACCAGGTCGGGGGACGGCAGATCCTCCGAGTCCGCCACGCACAACGCGCAGGACTTTGCCCGCAAGCAGGCGAAGACCTCGTCGTCGAACCAACTCTCGTGTCGAAACTCGAGTGCGACCTTTGTGCCCGCGGGAATCACATCCAGAAAGCCCTCGAGGCGCGGAAGATCCTTCTTGAAGTTCGGCGGCAACTGAAACAAGAGAGGCCCCAGCCGTCCCTTCAGCAACGACGCCACCTGCAGGAATCGCTCAGTCGGCTCCTGGACTTCCTTCAGTCGCTTGAAGTGCGTGATCGACTGCGGCGCTTTGAGCACAAAGCGGAAGTTTTCCGGCACTTGCGTCGCCCACGCTTCTAACACGCTCGGGGCCGGCATGCGGTAAAACGTGTTGTTGATCTCGACCGTGGAAAACCGCTGAGCGTAAAAACTCAGCATTTCCTTGGCGGGCAGTTTCTCGGGATAGAAGCTCCCCTTCCACTCCTTGTAGCTATACCCGCTCGTTCCAACGAAGAATTGCATGGGGAATCGACGCCCGTCGAGGTGTCAGATTTCGGGAGAAATGGGGACAAATCCATTGTGCTGGCCGCAGTCGAACGTCGCAAGCGCCTGTCAGCACAAAATACCCGCGTGGAAGGCAGCGCGATCGCGGTCGCGCTGCAAACCGTCGCACCCGTCGCACCATTTCCATCGGAACTGCCAGCACACTCGTCATGAATCGACCTCGGCGCCAACGGGTCTATCCGATTTTGTGCCCCGGGCCCCGGGCGGATTGCGATCATGAGCTGCGGTTCGACCGAGCTGAGAGGGCTGAATTTCACGCCCAAACCGTCCCCGTCCGGCCCACCGCTCCGACCAGCCGCTGCCGGCACTCCTTCGCACTAGCTCTGGGTCAGCCTTCTTGTGAGTCAACTACGTATTAAAAAAGGTGACCCGACCCACGGCCTTCAAGCGAGAAGTGTCCCGTCCCTGGTCCAGTCCCAATTCAGGTTTCGTCGTAAAGACCAACTGGGTTTTAACTTGCTGTCGGTGCGAGGCATTGGACTCCCGCACTCGAGTCCCGTCCCACGAGTCCAGTCCCGTCCCACGAGTCCCGTCTTATCCCACGAGTCCCGTCCCCACAGTTCAGTCCCGTCCCATCCCAACAGTCCCGTCCCATCCCACCAGTCCCGTCCCACAGTTCAGTCCCGGCGCGCCAGTCCGGTCCGGCCAATTCAGTCCCGGTCCGTGAGGCAGTCCCGTCCCAACCTTCGAGTCCCGTCCCGGTGCCGCGTCTCGTCCAGGGCCGTTGTGGCGTGCGACTTGTTCCAGGCGCGGGCTGACCCTAAGCCGCGCACAGCTGCGGCAATCGGCCGGCGGCACAGTGCGATCGTTCCCCTCACAAAAAAGGGGCCTATTTCGATCGTACCGCCGAAAAGTCGATTTGCCGAGACCGAGTTTCTACGCGCTCATAAACAACTTTGAAAGTTTTCTCCAAGGGCCCCGCGCGCCCGAGCATCCATGACGCCGGTCGTTGCAGCCGCGCCGGGGCCGCGATACATTCGAGCGGTCAGGCCGGCGGCGCTGGTTATCGTTTAGGGGCACTCGTAGCTCAATGGATAGAGCATCGGTCTTCGGAACCGAGGGTTGGGGGTTCGAATCCCTCCGAGTGCATTCTGCTTCTGATGCGGCGAAGTTTGTCGCAGCCCAAATGCCCGACCGCGAGCACCTGGCTCGATGGCGCCGCCGAGGCTCCCCACGCGCCCCTGCTCGACACCGGCGGTGTTGACTCGGGCGTCACGCAGTCATCAAAATGCGTTCGCAAGCCTCGGATCGCGGCTCCGCCATCTCGGTGATCCGCTGGCTCGCCTCGCGGCGCGATAAGCGCCTTCGCCTGGCTGAATCAGGCGATGAGCGCGCTAAGTCGCCAACCACATTTCATCCAACATCAGGAGCCACGAAATGTCTAAGTCGCGACTTGCCATCGATCTGCTTGGCTGTGTCATTGGTATCGGAATTCTCTCCGCAGGCATTGTGATTCTTCATCCCACAGTCGCGCACGCAGGTGAACGTATCATCCTGTCTTTTGGGCAATACACGATCTACCAAAGCGGGATCAGTGACCAGCTTCCCGTGCAGGTAAAGCTCAACCACCTCGGGGGGGATACGGTCAATCTCATTTACACTGCCTACGACAACAATAACATTCTACTCCTATCCTACAACCATCAGATCCAAATGAGTGACGGACAAGGGTTCACTGACAACATCACCGTACCGGCCGGCACAGTTCCGGTCCGCTTTTACGCCGAGGCGCAGGGCATCAACGGCGGTGCGGATGTGATGCAGACGACGCAAATCAACAACTTTACTTTGTAGTGGAACGGGAACTCGCTCGCAGCCCTACTCGCGCTGGTAGGACGACCACAGTGCGCGCGCAAAAGGAAAAGGATACGGGAGGACGAGAATTGATCTCGTCCTCCCGTGGGTTTGTTGACGGAGCCATCGGGTCATTCCGGCCGGATGCAGACACGAAGGCAGCCCGTTTTCGCGAGCTGCCTTTGAATCGCCATCAGACCGTCACGGCCCGAACGTGGTGGTCGAGGGTCTCGAACACTGTTGGCGGATTGTCAGACCGATTGCGGTGGCCGGCATGCTGCGCTTGAATCTTCCGCGGTTGCGTTCGATAGCTTTGGATGGCTAGTCCCAGAGCCAGCCGTTAGTCACCTTCCGTGCAAAGCCGGCAGCAAACGATGCGAGGCATGGTAATGGGTATTCAAGAACCATGCGTCCTGCAGGAGCGAATCCCCGAGAACATGGAAAACGCGACACTCCGGGCCTTTCCCGCGCTCGAACATAATCGTGAGTTGTCCTGTGTGGATCGACGGCAGCTTATCGGACATCCTGACAGGATGCGCGAAGTCAATGAGCTTAAGCAGACGATCGGCTTCGGACGGCTGCAGCGTAAACGCCTTCGGGAGCTCGGGATCGTTGCCGACCGGCGTAAAATTCACGGACTGAATGGAGCGAATTCCCACTTCTTCATAACCGTTAGGGGTCCGCAACTTGAGGACCTCGATATCTCGTCTCCCGTCGTAGTACTCTGCACAGTCCTCCGCAACAACGGGAGGATTACCACTTGGGTGTGCAACGAGAAAATTTCCGTGGCCCTTGAGATTTCCATCGAGACCGGGGGCGGGGAAGCACGTCCAGCCGCCGACTTCCCTCTTGGCGTGTATCGCCACTTCTTGCAGGAAGTCTCTGCCCGCGATCCCTGCGGCAACCTGGCACGCAAAGAGGACCAGGCGAGTGCCAGGGATGTCAGACGAGACACAGTCCTTCCAAGACCCTACGTTCCCCATGTCCATATGTTGATTGGGGTCAGTGTCCATGCTCAGGCCCGAGCCGGTGTTGATCCGACCTGACCTGCCATGGCCGACGAGCAGAGTGATGTCGGCACTTCCGCCGTAGAGATTCGCAAAAGCTTCCTTGGTAGACGAGTGAAAGTCATTGCTCCTCTTGTTGCTAGCGCCTTCACAGATGTCGTGGATTGTCTGAAACGCATTATCCGTCCTATCGACGGACACTCGGACGGGCTTAGCTGGCCCAACGCTGTTTGTTTCTCCCTGGTCCGTGATGATCGTGGGGGAAGGCGCCGGCCCGGTCCGAGCCAGGACGTGGAGCAGATCTTCCACGACGTCGACGCGTCGCGAAAGATCACGGATTGCGTTTTCGTTGCCCGCCATTGTGTTTTCTCCTGTCGTCAATGCCTCGGATCCCCACACATCCCTTCGCGAGCGAGCCGAAATCAACGCGTGAACTTCTCGGGCAACAGAGCGTGCAAGACACGCTAGCGCAAATTGGCTTGCGCCCTCGCGGGAGGTTTCCTGGCGTTTGCCTAGTCGGCGCCCTGCCTCAACGGGCTGCCTTCGAGCCTATCAGGTCCTATGGCCCGAAGATGAGCTTCGAGGATGGCTCGACGTACGTTGGCGGGATGGGTGTTTTCGGCTTGCCCGGACCGTTGTCCTTGTAATCGCCATTGTCATAGAGAGCCAGGAGCGCTGTGAAAGTCACGCGCCCTTGCACGACCTCACTGTTTTCGACCGTTACCGGTTTTAGGGGCTGACCATTGGGATCAGCCAACGTTCCGGTTCCACCGGCTCCCGGCGTATAGGTCAAACTTCTCACAACCCACGGATCGCAATCAAGAACATTGCCGCCTTCATCTTGAGCCGAAAAGAAAACCTTTACATGCTGATGCTGAATCTCTGGATGGTTTGAGAGAGTCACCTGGCTCTGAACGGGTACGGTCCAATCACCGATGTGCACTGTCGGTCCTTGGGTCACTGTCAAGTCGTTGACGGGGGTTTTCACGTGTTTCTTGCCGAGTTGGTACATGAGAGTGGCGGCTCCCCCATTAACCTGGACGTAGAACTTGACAGGAGAGTACTTACCTACAGGAATGCCGACGTACCCGACCCAATGCTGGTTCGCCGCGAGAGTGAACTGGTTGAACGTGGGATCACAAGTCAAATTAGTCGCAGTGCTACCGTCGTACCCAGTCGCTGTATAGTCGAACCGCACGTCCTGCGGATTCGGCGAGACCGCTGCGACAAACACCTTGTAATGCTTCTCATCCATGTTGGGCATGTCATCGAAAGTGAACGGCCCACCTGGAAGAAAGTTATAAATCTGCGTTTCCAGCATTTGATCGTCGCCGCCATAGATACCCTGCGCCTCGGCATAAAAACGGACCGGTACAGGGTTGCTCGGCACGATGACGTTGTCTTGGAACGTTGCTAGCGAAGCCACCCAGGGGCTCGTCATGTTATAGCTTAGGATCAGGTTATTGTTGGCGTCGTAGGCAGTGTAAATCATGTTGAGCTGATCCGGATTGACCCACTTGTTCTTTACGGACACAGGAACCTGGTCGCTCACCCCGCTTTGGTAGATTGTGTATTGTCCAAACGCCAGGACGAGGTGTTCAGGGAATGCATGGGCGCCGTTGGGATTGAGGGCTACGACGCCGCACACAATCGCGATCGACAGGCCGCAAAGGAATGGGGACAGGTGCTTCGCGTGGTTCTGCATCTCGTTGTTCCTTAGCAAAAGGTGATGACGAAACGATAATCGGAATGCTGAAGATTCAAAAGGCGCAAAGGGTTCAATCAGTTTTCACGACGAAAGACTCGAGTCAGGCGATCGGGGTCGACAATCGAGAGACCTCCCGTGCCGTCCGGCTGAACGCCCGATCGGATCACGATCTCGCGCAGCAATTCGGGCGCGGCGCGAGCGTCGGGTTCCACGCTCAAGGTCTCAAATAGCCCACCGTGGACCATCACGTGCAACTGACGACTGTCCGGCGAAAAACCGCTGAACTCAATCTCTGATGGGCGATGTGAGTCGTCGAAGCGGTCTGCTGGCCGTCGCTCAAAGAAGTTAAGCGGCAAACCCAAGAGGGGCTCGCCGGTTGTCGCATCCCAGACGCGGACAATTGACTCGCACGAAATGCTCGACAAGGCATCGCCGCTCGTGGTCAAGAGCCAACGAGAATTGGGGCTGAATCTGCATCCCGTCACCACTGCGCCCTGAGCCAGCGGCGGTGTGAGGGGAGCAGCGCTCGACATGGACCAAAGTCGGGCCGTCCCGTCGTGACATCCCGTCGCGAACCGCAGACCATCGGAGCAATAAGCGACGCTGACGACTGGTTGAGGCTGCTTGACGGTGGCAGCAACAACCTTTCCGGTGGAGACGTCCCAGATGCGCGCGATCCCATCGTTACAACCGCTGATCAGCCGGGTGCCGTCGGGGCTCAGCCGGCAGGATGTGACATGTTTGTCGTGGTGCATGGTCGGACCCGCCTGCTGCCCAGTCGCCGCGTCCCAGGCGATCAGATGGCTGCCTGCTGCGATCGCACAAAGCGAACCGCCGAGTTGCAAGTCGAAATCATCGAGGCTGCCATCCGATTCGAGCCGTTGGTACTGCAATCGTTCACCGGTTTTGACATCCCAGGCACTGATCTCACAGACGCGGTCCATCCATCGATTGATCACGTGGATGAGCAGGCGATCGCCGCTAGTGAATGCCAGGCGAACTTCAGAGGGCGCCACCCGGCGCAATTGAGGCATGCCCGGATCGAGGTCACGGATTTTCTTGCGCCCGGCTACGTCCCAGAAAGACAAGGCGCCGCGCAAACCTGCCACTGCAAACTTGGAACCGTCAGACGTCAGAGCGACAGCCACGGGATCGAACATCCCGGTTGGAATGGACGGCCCAGCGGCCTTGTTCGAATTCGCGTCGGCGCCTGGGAGATCGGCAATCGAACACGCGCCGTCAGCGTCAATCGTGGCGAATGTCCGGCAATCTTTGGAGGCGGTCGCTCGGCGGATCGGCGCAGCGTGCGCCAATTGAACCGCGGCGTGCTGCAGTTTGACTTGCCATAAACGAGTTGCGCCGTCGGCGCTCGCGGAGAGCAACATATCCTTCCCTGGAATCCAGCTTGCCGCATAAACACTTGGAACATGAATCGGTTCGGGCACCAGTTCCGCGTTGTCGAGGCCAACGATCGACACCATGCCATGCATGCGGGCGACCGCAGCGAGTTGATGGGCATCGCTGGAAAAATCGAGGCTGGCAATGCGGACCGCAGAAAGTTGTTGCTGCCCGACCAGGCTGCCGTCACTGGACTTCCAAACGTAGACGGTCCCGTTGGTCGTCCCGCTCGCCAGCAAACTGCCGTCGGACGAGAACTTAAGCGCGGTCACCGGGCTCGAATGCGCCGGGGTGACCGCGAGCTTTTTGTTCGCTCGACAATTCCACAGCCGGACACATTGTGCTGTATCGGCCGCAGCAACGGTGACGCCGTCGGGCGCGATCGCCGCAACGTTCGTAAACTTCCCTTTCTCTTCGAGTCGATGCTTTTCCTTGCCGGTTTGAGGATCCCAGGCGACGAGCGCGTCAGGTCTGAGCCCGAAGATCAGATTCCCAGAATCTGCGAGACACACAAACCCGGTAGGAACACTCACGGTTTTGCCGAATGGTACAGCCGTTGTCGCGTTCCACACCTGGGCGACACTGTCATGCGCGGGCCAGGCACGCACAGTCAACAGCGATTGATGGTCGACACCGATGAGAACGCTATGGTACCCCGCGCCGGGCGCCTTTCCGAACTGGGAGTCCCAAACCGGACCGTGGATGAGCTCTCCAGTAGCCGCGTCCCAGAGTCGAAGCCCGCCGTCCATGCAGCCCGTCCCAACCGATTTGCCGTCTGAGGTGAAGGCAACACCGGTCACGCGCCCAGGGTGAACCATGGCCGGCGTAACGGGATTGTCTTTCGACAAATCCCAAACGTACGCCGTGCCGTTTTCACCTCCCGTGACGAACCGATCGCCCGCCGGGGAAATCGCCGCAGCCGAAATTCCCCCTTTATGCGACCAGGCTCGCTGGACGCTCGGCAATTGACGAAGGGCCGCGCCCAGCCGGAGCCGGCTGGCTTCCCAGCGTTTGGCGTTGTGCTGATCGTTCTCCATCGCCGCGTATAGCCAGGGGAGTGCCTTCATGGGGCTGAACTCTTGCTGCTCCGCAGGCGGTCCCAGATAGCGATTGGCTCGTTCCACGTACGATTTCGAGAGCTGTTCGCTCTTCTCCTCGAGTAGCTGTTCCACCTGAGTCCGCGCTTGGTGTTCCTCAGTCCGCGCTTGGTGTTCCGACGCGGCCATCAGGGTCGCGCCCAACGCAGACAGCATCAACACGGCGGCGATCGAGGCAACGAGGCTCGACGTGAGCTTGTTGCGCTTGCACCAGCGCCAAGTGCGATCGAGTCGCGTAATGGGCCGCGCTTCGATTGGCTCGCCGCGCAGGTAGCGGCCGAGTTCCTGGGCCAGTTTATCGGCCGTCTGGTAGCGCTTGTCGGCCTCCTTCAGCATCGCTGTTTCGCAGATGGTTTCGAGGTCGAGCGGGATGTCGGCGTTCAGGCTCCGCGGATTGCGCGGGTCTTCTTCGATCACCCGGCGCAGAACGATCCGCATTTCGCCGCGGAACGGCACATCCCCGGTAATGAGTTGATACAGCACGACACCCAAGCTGTAGATGTCAGTTCGGCGGTCGACCTTCTGTTTGCCCGAGGCCTGCTCGGGACTCATGTAGCCGGGCGTGCCGATGATGTGAGTCGGCATCGCGATCGACTCGTCGAGCGATTCGCGCATCGCCAATCCGAAATCCATCAGCCACGGCTTCCCGTCCGTCGCGATGAGAATGTTGGAAGGTTTGATGTCGCGATGAATGACGTCCTGAGAGTGGGCATACTCGATGGACGCCGCCAGGGTCTCGACGAGTTGAGCCGATTCGCGGAACTCAAAAGGCGGACCGTCTTCCAACCGATCGGTCAGCGTCACGCCCTCGACATATTCGCTGACGATGAAGGGAACTGCCCCTTCGTACTCGACAGTCAGCACGCGAACGATCCCGTCACGCTTGAGCCGGGCCGCATTGCGACCTTCCCGCTCAAAGCGCCTTAACGCAGTCGGGTGCATCCCGGTGTCGGCCCGCGGGATTTTGATCGCGACGAGCTGATCCAACCGGGGATCCCGCGCGAGATACACAATGCCGAACCCCCCTTTGCCCAACTGACGCAAGATGAGGTAGCGACCGATTTGGCGAGGGATTTCGTCGGGGGGAGGCGCAATGACCGTGGGGGCCGCCCGCAGTCGTGAGTGGGTCGAGTCGTCGCCGAAGGGAAACGTGGCCCCGCAATGCGGGCACTGCGAAGGCGATCCCGGCGGGTCGTCGACGACGTGGCTGCAGTTGGGGCAGACAATCTTCGCCATCCGACTGGGCCTATCCGGCGTGGAGATGGATTCGGAGGCCTTTTCGAGGCGTTGCACAATGGGCGTCATGGAGGCGCACTCCGATGACCGTTTCAAAATAACGGTTCGCGCACCGGGATCGCAATCCCCTATCGCCGAATTCCGGCTCAACCGGTCCTCAGCAAAAACCCGCAAGACTCGGCGACGGGACGGCTCTGATTGTCACTCTGCGGCAGCCCGATGCAATGACCTAAACAGGCTAGATCTCCTCCAGCTTCGTAGCCGGTTCCGTCCGGCATTTGTTGATTCCGGCGTTCCCCGAGCGCAGAATGGGTGACATCAGTGCGAGCCGGGATCGGAATGGAGGGAGTACTCCGCTTCATGCAAGATCGAATCGAAAAACGGTCCGGGTCCGTCATCACTTTGGCGTCAACGAAGACAACGGTGGGGCGGGCGCCGACCTGCGACCTGGTGATTCCGCACCTTTCCGTTTCGCGGTGCCACGCCGAGCTTTCGGTGATAGGAGCCTCGTTGGCTGTTCACGATTTGAAGAGCCGCAACGGCACTTTCGTGGACGAGCACCGAATTGAGTCGAGCGAGGTGCGTGCAGGACAGTTGCTTCGTTTCGGGTCAATCACGTTTTTGATCGCGGCGAACGCCGCCGCCATCGCCAACGAAGACGTCGAGACCCAAAGCCTGAGCCAGGCTCGCGACTCGATGCTCGCGGAGGCTGAAGGGCTGAACTTGACGGCGGCCCAACGTCGAGTCTTTGACCTCTTATTAGAGGGACTCCCGGAAAAGCAGATTGCCCGTAAGCTCAAAATCAGCCAGCACACCGTTCACAATCACGTGCGAAAGATTTACGTGGCGGCACGCGTTGGGTCGCGGCCCGAGCTGTTGGCCCAGTTCGTCTCCCGGAAGGCGTTCAATCGTATCTGCATTCCAACCGATTTCGCGGAGTGACGCTCGGGAGCTCGAGAACGGGTCATTGCTCCCCTTGCTCTCACCCCGTAGTGGCCCGTTGATCACCGCATGATTGACGCACTGCCCCTGTCGGCGTATTGATGAGGGACGCCGCGGATCGAAGCTGTCCACCATTGAGAAAGGCACGTTCGATGCAGTTCAAATGCGCTTTGGCGGGAATTGTTCTGGGTGCGATGACGGTGGCAGCGGCGGCCGCGGATACGCCGAAGGCCGAACAGCGCGGAAAGGTCGAGCTGCGGTCGGCCGGTCCCCTGGCGTTCGGGCCCAACGGGGTTCTCTTTATCGGCGATCCCAAGGGAGCGGCAATCTTCGCTGTCGAGACCAATGAAACCGCGAGCCCGAGTGCCGGACGCTCGAAGCCCTCGGTCAATGTCGATGGCATCAATCAGAAAGTCGCCTCGTTACTGGGGACGAGCGCGGACCAGATTCGCATTCAGGATGTTGCGGTCAATCCAGCCAGCGGCAAAGTGTACGTTTCGATCGCGCGCGGACGAGGAGCCGACGCCCTGCCGGTCATCGTGCGGGTCGACGCGGGCGGCAAGATCGACGAATTCTCGCTCGACAATGTCGCGTTTTCCAAGGCCGCGCTGCCCAATCCTCCCGAAGATAAGGAAACCGGCTCGGGAAGGCGACGACAGAATAACCGCAACGTCGCGATCACCGATTTGGCCTTCATCGACGGCACGGTTATCGTGGCCGGGCTGTCGAACGAAGAGTTCGCTTCCAACCTGCGGGCCATTCCGTATCCTTTCAGCGAGGTTAACCGCGGGACCAGCATCGAGATCTTTCACGGCAGTCACGGCCAGCTCGAGACGCGTTCACCGATCCGCACCTTCGTCCCGATTTCGTTCGGAGGGAACCCCCAGATCATCGCAGCCTACACGTGCACGCCGCTCGTTCGCATTCCGCTCTCAGAGCTGCGACCCGGCGTCAAGGTCCGCGGGACAACCGTCGCCGAGCTTGGAAACTTCAATCAGCCTCTCGATATCATCGCCTATCAAAAGGACGGGAAAAACTTTCTGCTCCTGGCGAATGCAGCCCGCGGCGTCATGAAAATCAGCACCGATGGCCTCATGACCCGCGAGGGAATTACCAAATCGGTCCGCGGAACGGCGGGCCAGCCGTATGAGACGATCAAGGGCTGGAAGGGGGTTAAACAACTCGACCAGCTCGACGACGCAAATGCCATCGTGTTGATTGAGGCGGACGGCAAAGCCGACTTGCGCACCCTCCCCTTGCCGTAAGCGTCGGCATTCCTGGCGTCGTCGATGATTCGCATTTCGTCTCGCCTCTTAGCCTGCTGGGGGGCTTGCGGGATCTGGCTGCTGGCCGCCTCGTTTTGCTGCATTGTGGTGGCGGCAGATCGGGGCCTCGCGCCGGCGCTCGTCCTCGCGCCGGCGAAGTCATCGCAGGCCTGCTTTGAAGTGCGGGGGCTACCGCCCGACGTTGCGGCCGAGTTGCGAAGAATTCCTGCGCGCGATCCGCGCTGGCCGAGTGTCTTCAAGATTCACGTCGCGGCAACCGGCAAGGGCGACCAGCCGCCCATGTTGGGCTCGTATGAGCTGACGAGCGACGGCGTTCGGTTCCGTCCGCGTTTTCCTCTCGAGCGTGGGATTGAATATCGGGGCGTTTTCGATTGGCCAATCGGCGGAGGTCGCCGCGGTTCCGCCACCGAGGTGGGGCGCCACCTTCGCCTTGCCGAAACGTTCGTGATTCCGGTCTCACTCGCGGGGCCGCCGGCTACGGTCCTGGCAATTTATCCTTCCGGACCCGAAGTGCCTGAGAATCTGCTCCGACTCTACATTCAGTTCTCCGCGCCGATGAGTCAGGGGAATTGCTACCGCCGCCTGCACCTGCGGGACGACACAACCGGAACCGACGTCCAGCAGCCGTTCCTTGAATTGCCGCAGGAATTATGGAGTCCGGACGGCACTCGGCTGACGCTGTTGCTAGAGCCGGGGCGCGTGAAGCGCGAACTCGTTCCGCGCCAAGATCTGGGGCCGATTTTAGTCTCCGGTCGGACCTACTCGCTCACGGTCGACTCGACCTGGCCCGACGCTGACGGGCGGCCTCTCGGTGCCGGAGCGCGCAAAGTTTTTCGAGCGGCAAAGACCGAATCCAGGCGGCTCGACCCAAACTCGTGGACGATCGCGACGCCGCCCGCGGGAACGCGCGAGCCGCTTTCGGTCCGTTTTCCCAAGCCGCTCGATCGCGCGATGTTAGAGCGCGTGTTGCGAGTGCTGCGTCCAGCTGAGGTAGAAATCGCCGGGACAATCTCCATCACGGACTCGGAGACGCGCTGGACCTTCAAGCCGCGGGAGCCCTGGTCGGCGGGGCACTATGTACTCGTCGTGTCGGCGCGCCTCGAGGATCCGGCTGGCAACAGCATCGGCCGGCCTTTCGAGGTCGATCTTAAGCGATCGCCGCCCCCGTCGCCGGCTCCCGCGGTCATTCGAATCGAATTCGTCGTACGCGAGCGGCGATAAATCGCCCAACGGCGCGTTGTTGTCTCCCAAAAAGGATATCGCCGGCCCGCGACGAGGGGGGGCGATCTGTAAGCCTGGTTGTTGACGGGCGTTTCTTGGGATCTGCGAAGGCCCGTCAAGCTACCGATCGGGCGCGTCGCCGGCGAAAGAAGGCGATCCCGATTCCCCCTAAGCCCAACAGGAGCGCTGAACTGGGCTCGGGCGTTGTAAGGTTGGGTTGGATACCGCCGGACTGGAAGACAGCCCCATCGACGAATCCCGTATTGCCGGTTCCCGGAAAGTAGTCGGATGCGAACAAGTGCCCGCCGCTATTGGGGGCAAACAGGATTTCGCTGGAACCGGTGTCGGAAGTGAGGGTCCAATTGCTATTGCCAACCAACGTGTTGATGCCCGTGATCCTGAATGTCAATGAGGTCGTTCGGTCCGCTGCTCCACTACCGCCGTACACAACCTCGTTGAACGAGCCATAACCGTCCAGGTTCTTAGCGCCAGACCACGAGAAGTTTGAAGGCGCGAACCCGGTGAAGTCGCTCGCGTTCAGGCCGTTCAACAGAGCCGAAGTATTAAGCCCGAATTCGGAGAATTTTGCGTTGCCCGAGGCGATGTTGGCCGGCGTCACCTTGACGGTAAAACTGACGGTCCCGGCCGTCGTGTCGCCGGTCATGTCGATCACTTCGTAGGGAGAGCGAACCGTGCCGTTCGTCGTGTTGAACGTCGTCAGGTCGTATTCGGCCGTGATCAGACTCGCGTTCGCATGGCTTCCGGTGATTGCCAACAAAACAACGATCCCAACGGCGACCCCTGCTGCTCTCATCGTTTGGCCCGATCGAAAGAAGGTGATGTTGCCGCCCTTTAGCGTACAGACAGAAAATCCGAATATCAATAATTTTCGCCCCAATTTTGCCACGTTTCCCAATAACCTCAATTCTCCTAGTGTATCTACCTATGGATCGAGCCCGCAGGAGCAGAGCCATTGACGTCCTCGCGGGAACCGAAGCGGCGAGGGGATCACCCAGAGCAGAGCGCGCGCAAACCCAGAGTCGTAAGCAACGTTTAGGGCTCCTGAGAGCAGCACACCTAGCAGGCAGCTACCCGACGCCGCCGCATGTGGAACGGTATCAGGCAAACAAGCGAGAGGCCCGCGAGCGTGCAGGTCGCCGGTTCGGGCGTGGTAATATTCGGATGATTGGAGCCGGCGGGTGGAACCGCCAGTGCCATGTCCTGATAGAGGGTGCCGTTGTGCACCGCCCCCAAGAAAATGGCTTCCGGATAGTAGTCAGTTGAGGAAACGTAACTACTGCCCATGGTCGTAATCAGGTTGTTGTAATCCGTCTGCATCGCGCTGCTCGAGAAGCTTTGCACGCTGAAGTTCTTGTCGACAATGTACCAGATGAGCAATTGCGCGGCGCCCCGTTGATCAGCGTTCTGCCCGATGCCAGGGGGCGAGAGTTCCGTTCCAAGAAGCCAAGCGACGCGGTTACCGGCGTCGGAAAAACGGCCCGTCGTCGAAAATGTCGGAGGGGGCGTCTCTTGATTGACGTTGTAGGAGGAGCCCACAGTGTTTTCGTGCGTTGTGTCGGTGCAATACAGCGGAATCAACGAGTGGTTCGAATAGGTCCAGTTCGTGGCAGTCTGCGGATCGGCGTAAACATCGACGTTGAATTTGCCGGTGAACGAAATCAGCGCAGTGGGCGCGTTTGAGCCGTCGTAAAGGCCGATATTATTGAGGGGGATTGGCGACGCGCCGGCGTCACTCACCAGAAGTGCTAAGAGAGCCGGCGCCAGCACGAGACGCGATATCAACCACGGCCCGCAAAATCTTCGCATTATTGGCCCTTGTTCCCTTTGACGCCCGCACGAGGGAGTCGGATCGCGCTCCGGCCCATCCACAACGCGATCGACCGTTGCTCCCCAGCCAGGACTAAGTGATCATTAGTTTGCCAAGCCGGCGTAGCAGGGAAAAGGAAAAACTCGGCGCAATTCGCAATTTCGACAGAATTAATACCAGCCGCACTTTCGAGGCGAAGCTCGCATCGAATCCACTGCTTCTGAGCCGAAACCCATCATTCGATGAGGACATAAAGCACAACAAGATTTGAGTTTATGTCGAGTTTCTGTATTCTAGGCAGAGACTCGAGAAGGCCGATTTACGGGGAAATCTTGAATCGAACCTTGAGGGGGAAACCCTAATTCTCGGGTCGCGCCCCCCGTTCAGGCGACCCCGGATACTAGCCGGTCGCAAAGCTCGCTGGCGCGAACTTCAACACACGGGACAGGCACGTCTCAATGCCGTCCTGCACCCGTCGCGTGGTCACTTACCCTTTGGCTTGCTGAAACTCGTCTCCGAGTTGATCTCAGGCAGTCTGCCCGTCCTCAACGCTCGAACTCATCGAGTCAATCGTCAGCCAGCCGTCTCGCGCCTGCAAGAAGGTGAAGCCCAGGGGATGGGTGAACGTGACGGTGAAGGTCGCGATTCCGTGCACAGCGTTCGCCTGGCTCAGGACGATGCCCCCCATCATCCACAGCGTGACCTGCGAATTGTCGCTCGTCACGATCTGCCCCTCGGCATTCTCCACAGCGACTTTGATTGTGACTGGCTGGCCTACGATTATGTTCTGGGGTGAAGTCAAAAATACGAGCTTGTCCCCACCAGAAGTGTCATAGGCGCCAAGATCGCTCACAACGTAATTCCCGATTGGCGCCCCCATTCCGCCCCCGGCCACATGATGAAAGTCCTGCGCTGGCAATTCGGAAAGCGTCCCGGGAGTGACGGATTGCGGCGCCCAAGACGGCCAGTGAGCCGCGCGCCACTGATCCGCTTCGGCGATCACGGCCGCCCAAATCGGCGCGCTGACACTTGTGCCTCCGACGACGCTAACCGTGCCGTTGGAAACGATGTCGACCGTCCCGGCCGTGGCCACAACATCGGGCGTTCCGCGTCCTGGCTCGTACAGGCTTTTTCCAATTGGCGTGTTGGCCCATAACGTCTCGCCGCCGTAGTATCCGTACTGCGAGGTCAGATCCGTCCCGCCGACTTCAACGACGTTTGGAGACACAGCTGGGTATTGAAGCTGCCCCGCATGGTCCCCAGCACTGGCTACGAACGTCACACCGGGATGAGCAAGGAGCTGGTCGTACAAGTTCTCGCCGGCGAACTCTCCGGTGCCCCAGCTCATTGAGACAACCGAGACGCCCGGAATGTGGGCGGCCGACTGCGCGGCGGCGATCATGTCGGCGAATGAGGAACTATTCGCCTCGACGACAACGATGTTCGCTTGCGGCGCCATGAGGTGCGCGTATTCGACATCCAGTGCCTCCTCCATCTGCCAGAGCGTCCCCGCGTTGCTCGCCGCCGGAAGGGTCGATGTGCCATTCTGGCCGACCACCTTCAGCGTGGGTCCGTTCAGGGAATTGAGCGGGGGATACACGAACGAGCCCCCGCTAATGAATTGGCGCTCGAACTGCGCTACGTCGCTCGAAAGCGTGGGATCGTGCATCGCCTCGACGACGGCAATCGTCTGGCCCTTTCCGGAATATCCCTGGCAGTTTTGCGCGGCCAGGACAGCGCCCGTGCCGTAGACCCAGCGGGATTGCAGCGTTGTCGTGCTGATAACCCCGCTTTGACTGGAATTCGAGAACACTTGCAGCGCGGGAGCGACGGGAGAAGCCGAGAGCAAGGCTCGCTCTTCACAGACTTCCGCGATAACAGGCAGGGACCGAGAGCGATTCCGTTTCATGGGTCAGAATCCTTCTGGGAAAGAGTTCAAGTTGAGTTGGGCGAAGCCGCGATTTGGAACGATCGTCGTTCCGGCCATTTTGCGGCGCTGCCCCCCAACGCTTCCCATCGGAAGACTTGGTGAGAACGCGTGCCGCTTTTGAGGGTGGCCCTGCTTCGTGACTACTTGGCCCGAAGAATCGAAAACTCGAAACGGACAATTGCGTTACCCAGGCAGCTTGCTCATGCCAATTCACTTCGATTCAGGCGACGAGCATTGCGTGGGCAATGGCTGACGACGAGCCGGTAAACAGGTCCGATTCCTTCGCCTGCTCTTACCGATTGAGGTCGTCGGCGCGGTTCTTTGGTCAGGCGGGAATTCTAGTGACTCGACCGCAACCTGTCGTCAGCAATTTCAAAATCAGACCCGCCGGCGCTGCCCGTCCAACGACGCGCGGCAGGAATCGAATCACAGCCCGCGACTGTTCCTGCAATCAAGCAGGTTGCACAATCCCATCACAACTCGATCGCATCCGCTTGCTCCGCTCGATTGACGGAGAGCAGGGCCGAATTGGAGACCACGGCCGAATTGCAGTCGCCGAAGGCGTGTTGAGTGCAATTTACGGGGATCACGAGAGGAAGCAAAAAGCGAGGGCGATCGGTACGGCGCCCAGGAACCAAAGGACGCTGATCGCGAATTCCGCGGCCAAGGACCGCTCAGATGCTGTTTCGCGCATTGAACTCATTTTAACGGCGAACTGTGAGAACTTTGAGAACCTGAGATTAAATGACTCCGGAAGCTCAACACTGTGCGACCGGGGGCACGCGGCTGTCAATGCCCGGTATCCGAGTGTGCAGCTTACGCCGTTTAGTCCCTGGGGAACAATAAGTAGTTCTCCCCCAAGCGCCAATTTGTAATGGATACAAGGCCCGACCCGCGAAATGCCGAAAGAGCGCGCCGGATGGAAACAAAATCGCGGCCACGGTGGGGTCGCACCCATGGCCTTGGCCGACATTCTCGCTCGCGCATTCGCAGGCTCTATCAGGCCTCACGCTCGTGAACCCGAAAGCCCAGGGCTCGCGTCAGCGCGCGGACGTCGCATTCGCTTCTGTCGGTCCCCAGATGCCTGTGTACCAATGCTCCAAGACGGACAGCCATTGATCGGTACAACGGGCTTCCAGGAAGCAAGCAGCGTGATTGTCAGTGTTTGAGAAGACGCACTGCTCAAAGCTCCCCTGTGCCACCCGCCGCCATGCGTCGGCAAAATGCGCCGTGTAAGATTCCGAGCCAACCAGTGCCATCGGTCGCCGGAACGGGCGCGGCCGCACGCTGTCGATGTTGGTCTGATAGTGTCCGACCATTAAGTCCCAACGAGCATAACGGTCCTTCGGCTCATTAACCTGAGGAGCGAGGGTCGAATGTGGGCGTCCGAGCCTTAGGTCTTTGCCTCGGTACAACGCCGTCAGCGCCTGCCGGAAGTGGCGCTTCAGCACCTGGTATCGGCCGAACGGAAGAAATGGCATCGGCGTGTCGGGTTCAATCACGAAGACGCCGATTTGCGACCAGCCGCGCTCCTGCAAGGCCAGCCCAAGCCGATAAGCGAGCGTTCCTCCATACGACCATCCAAGGATGGCCGCTCTCTTGTCGACACACAAGTGCTCCAGCGCATGCACATAGACGTCGGTTTGGTTTGCCGCATTCAAGTAGTAAGGCGGCCAGACATGCACCCCGTCGAACTTAAGTTGAACGATGGGAACGCTGTTGGACAGTCGCGCCAGCAAGAACGGAATGGGACGCGCGTCTCCGACGCAGACAATTGGCACTCCGCCGGCGCCGGTGCGAACAATGTCACAGAAGTCGTTCGGATCAAGCGCACTTCCTCGGATCCAGATGCTCTCCAGTTTTTCTGTCAAGTCGTCGCGCGAGAGCCGGCCATTGTCCTGGTGCGTCGGGCCCCGAATTCCGTGGAATCGAGTGGCGGACGTCAGGTCTCCTTCGCCCTCCGCACCCATGTTTGAGTCTCGTTCAATGAGAGACGCCAGCTCCCCGATGGTCGGAGCCTCAAACAGACTGCGGAGTGGCAAGTCGCAGCCGCAAACGTTCCGGAGGCGAAGCATCGCCTCCGCCGCCATGAGCGAATCTCCTCCCAGAACGAAAAAATTATCGCGGGTGCCCACGCGTTGGACGCTCAGAACGCTGCTCCAGATTTGTGCCAGCTGTTCCTGGACCGCCGTCTGCGGCGCAACGTAATCACCGGCAAGCGCCTGGCCGACCGTTTCCGGCGCCGGCAATTCTTTGCGGTCGACTTTGCCGTTAGGAGTCAACGGGAGAGCGTGCAGCGTCACGAATGCCGAGGGGAGCATGAAAGCGGGGAGAGTCTGGCCCAAGAAGTTGCGGAGGTCGGTAATGGAAGGCCCCTGGCGAAGCGTCGGCACAACATAGGCAACCAGGCTCGGATTGCCGAAACGGTCCTCTCGCACGATGACCACCGCTCGTTGCACCTGTGGATGTCGAGCGAGCACCGCCTCGATTTCTCCCAGTTCGATCCGAAACCCGCGAAGCTTGACCTGGTTGTCGCGACGGCCTACAAACTCGAGATTGCCGTCCCGGCGCCAGCGCACGAGATCGCCGCTTCGATACATCCGCGCGTCTGGCTGGCCGCTGAGATGATCCGGGAGAAACTTTTCTGACGTAAGTTCGGGCCGGTTCAGATAGCCGCGGCCCACTCCCTCGCCGCCGATGTACAACTCGCCCGTCACGCCGACAGGCACCGGTTCCAGTCGATCGTCCAAGACGTACATGCGCGCGTTCCCGATCGGCGCGCCGATCGGGACTGTTGTTGAGACAGCCGCGCCCTGTTCGTACCGGTAATGCGTGACCTGGATCGTTGTCTCAGTTGGACCGTAGAGATTGATGATGGGAACTTGCCACGACGCCGCAACCTTCTCCGCGAGGTCGGCGGCAAGCGGCTCACCCCCCGCGAAGACCATCCGCAGTTGCGCGGGGCGCCCAGCTCCGGTGGAACGTACTGCGGAGAGCAATGTTGGAACGAACTGGGCGATTGTGACGCCCTGTTCATCCATGTAGTTTGCCAATCGATAAGGATCCCGCGCGGTCTCTTCCGACGCTACGCAGAGCGACGCTCCGGATAGCAGGGGCAGCCACAGTTCCCAAACCGAGGCGTCGAAATTAATCGACGTTCGAGCCAGCACCCGGTCTCGTTCATTCAAGGGATAAGCGTGGCACATCCATGCCATGTGGTTCACAAGCGAATGATGCTCGATGACCGCGCCCTTCGGTCGGCCTGAGGAGCCGGAGGTATAGATCACATACGCCGGACATTTGGGGCGTAGCGGCGCGACCCGGTCCGCGTCGCACGGGTTGCGGTCGGAAGCTTCACTCAGCGACGCCTCGAAGCTCGCGGCGTCAAGGGCGATCACTCGTGCCGCGGGTGCCAGACGCTTGCTGAGCGCCGTGGTGCTGAGCAGTACCGACGGCATTGCGTCGGCCACCGTTTCGTCGAGTCGCTGCCGTGGATACTCCGGGTCAAGTGGCAGATACGCTCCCCCTGCCTTGAGGATCGCCACCAACCCCACGACCATCTCCAACGATCGCTCGATGCAGAGCCCGACTAGCGTTTCCGGACCCACACCCAAGCCGATCAAATGATGGGCCAGCCGATTCGCCCGCGCATTGAGTTCCCGATAGGTCAGCCTCTGCGTCTCAAAGACGACGGCGACCGCCTCGGGCGTACGTGCCACTTGCTCCTCGAACAGCGCAGGGATACAGCGCTCTTTCGGATAATCGATCTGTGTCTCGTTCCATTCAACAAGCAATTGATGTCGTTCGGACGTCGTAAGCAGCGGCAATTTGCTGATCGGATCCTCGGGTTGTTCGACGATCGATTCGAGCAACACGCGGAAGTGGGCGAGCATGCTTTGGATCGTGCACGCGTCGAACAGGTCTGTTCTGTACTCCATCTCGCAAACGAGCGACCCTGCGACCTCCGTCAGCGACAACGTCAAGTCAAAGGCGGACCTGCCGTTGCTGACGCGCAGCGGACTTGTCGCCACATTCGCTAACTGGACGGTCGGCTGTTGAGCGTTCAGCCGCAGCATGACCTGGCACAGCGGCAAATAGCTCAAACTGCGTGGAGGTCTGAGTTCTTCAAGCAGCTTGGAGAAAGGAATGCCTCCATGGACAGAAGCGCCCTCGACGACTTCTCGCGACGTGCGCACAAAGTCACGAAAGCTCGGATCTCCGGATAGGTCACCACGCAGTACGACGACGTTTTCAAAGAACCCGATGAGACCATCCAGTTGCGGGTCCGGTCGCCCCTTGACGGTTGTGGCGACTGAAATGTCGGTTTCGCCGCTATGCCGCATGAGCAGCACTTGAAAGGCCGCCAGCAGGATTGTGAAGAGCGTGACCCCTTCCCGCCGGCTCAGTTCGCGCAATCCGGCGGCTAGCTTTTCGTCCAACGGCAGGTGCTCGAGAGCGCCTCGATAGCTCGCTTCGACCTGGCGTGGCCTATCGGTCGGCAGCTCAAGCAACGCTGGGGCGCGTGCTAACTGGCGTTTCCAATAGGCGACCTGCTCCTCGAGCTCAGGCCCCGCGAAACGCGCCCGCTCCCAGGCAGCGCAATCGACGTACTGCAAAGGCAAATCCGGCAGCGGCGATGGCTGATCGGCCGAAAAGGCCGCATACAAGGCTGCAAGTTCTCGGTTGAAAATCACTACGGACAAGCTGTCCCTCACGGTGAGGTGCAACGTAAGGATCAACCAGTACTCCTCATCACTCAACTGCAACAGTCGAGCGCGGAGCAGCAAGTCCCGCGACAGGTCAAATGCTGCGGCGGCCTCTTCACTCGCCAGCCGATGTGCCCTCACCTCCCGGTCGCTCGGCGGGAGACTTCGCAAATCGGTGAATAGCAGCGAGAACTCGGTCGAATCGCGCAAGACCGCGCGCAGTGCTCCCCCCGTCATCGCAAACGTCGTCCGCAGCACCCTATGCCGTCGGACGATCTCTCGCAGGCTCCGCTCGAGGACAGCCACGTTCAGGCCGCCGCGCAGCCGCAACCCCCAGGCAGTGCCGTAAAGGGCCTGATCCCCTTCCAATTGATCGAGGAACCAAAGCCGCTCTTGCTCAAAAGAGGGCGGCTGATCGTCGCTTTCCGACAAATGGCGCAGGACCAAAGTCACGGCAGATTCGCCTTCAGGCACGGTGGAGAATTCGGACAGAGCATCAAAGCTTACCCTGCGGCTCTGCCCTCGGTCAGCGGGCAAACGAAGAGCAATGTTGCCCTGAGATAGAATACGGCAATCTCGGCGAGCAGCGCAGCCGAACCCGAGTCGGTCAATACGCTGTTGTTACGACGTCAGTCGCCTGCGGCTGGACTGGATTGCCAGCACCGCTGACGGTCGCTTGAGGCCAAGTTTGCGGGTTCAAAGCTCCGGTGACCGGGCACCCGGGAGTGAAGGCAGGTTGCCCCCAACTCAATCCACCGCTGGCAGGATAGCCGTTAATCGGCGGTCCATGCTCCGTGACAGAACCGTAGGCTCCGCACCCAGGCGGGGACGTGCAATAGGGAACTCGTGGCCCGCAGCCGTATTGCGCCGGATCCAGTAGGGGGCAGCAATCGAAACAAGGTGGCAGGGTGCATCCTGCGAAGAGAAGCGCGGAAGCCGCACACAACAGAACGGACCGCATTCGACAGATCCTTCTTAGCGCGCGAAGTGCGTCGCCAGGATCTTATCGGCAAACTTTAATCGGGACTTTGATCAATTTTGGAGACAAAACGCACAAAATTCCGATTTCGCTTAAGTTGCCGCGGCCTGCGGACCTTATCTGCGGCCTTGATTTCGGCTCAGTGACGGGAAGTAATCGAACGTGTTGAAAAAGGCCGTCTGGTGGCCGGTTTGCAAAAGGGGAGTCGCCGACAACGTCGCCTGCGGCTGCGACAGCTGGCTGAGGCCGTTTTGGAGAGCGCCGATCTGTTGTTGGTTGGATAAAACCGCATTGCCGAGTTGAAGTTGGGGCTGAATCAGTGTCTGAGCGGCGACCGCCGGATTAATACCCGGTTGGGTCAGCAGAAGAGAGGGGCTGACTGCCGGATTATTGAGCTGTTGTGACGCGGGAACGCCGAATCCCGCCGGTGGTTGGAGTGCTGGGGCCGAGAAACCGCCCCCAAACTGCGCGAGTGCGGGGCGCGGACAGCTGACCAGCAGCGCCCCGGCGACGCCAAGCCCCACCAACCTCGCAAGCCGCCACGTCACCGCACTCATTTGGTTTTCCATCCGTGTGTTCCTTGAATGTGGCAAAGGATCATTCGTTTCGAGGGAGGCTGACCTCAGAGCGCTTCAATCATGCTGCTGTCGATCTCAACCGAAACGCCTTGTTGGATAAAGTGGACCTGCACCACGAATCTTTGGCCGCGCTGATTCTTAACGACCTGACCGCAAAGTCCCGCCAGTGGACCCCTGATGATGCGAGCGGGGCTGCCGGGCTGCAGACGTTCTTCGCGAGTGAGTGGTTGCCCTGACTGTGTCAGCCGATGGATTTCCCGCAGCTCGCTTGCGAGTCGCTGTTGGTCGTCGATTTGCAGAGAGCGGACGATGGCATTGGACTCGAAGGTCCTAGCCAGGAATTGCTTGTTCAATCGGGCAAAAACGTAGCCGGGAAAAAGAACGACGTAGGAGCACACGAACCTGCGCTGGTATCGCTTACGCCGTTCGATCTGCGGCAGGAAGTAGGCAATTTCACGGCTGCGGAAACTGCGCGCCACGGCTTTCTCCGTGCGCGGGCGCACCTGGTAGGCACGCCACTCGTCGCCAGCGGAGGACTCGAAGTCGATCTCAAAGAGATGTTCGGGCCAGACCGCCGGCTCTTGATCAAGCACAGGCACAATAACACTCCCGTCGGACTCGCGTGCGAAGTGCCTCCCGCCGACCCCGGCATGGAGACTCAGCCCGCGCGTTCTCGGTTTTTGAGGCGCGATCGGATTTTCTCGGAGAGGGGATGTGGTAAGCGTGGACCTTCTATTCTGTCGAGAAGTGGTTCGGCGCGTCAACATCAACTACGTCCAAACTCTCTGGTCTCAGGCGAGCCGGTCACCGTCTCTGGGTTGAGCCAGTTTACGACCCTTCGCTGGCGGGATGCGGGACCGCGGTTTTCGCGTCTTTCTAAAAATTGATTAGTTTTTGCCGTATTTCACACGCGGCGCGCTCCCTCGAGGCCTGCATGCAACCTTTCTTACAATCGGCACACAGTCGAGTCGCGCCTCGGGGTTCGACGCACCCTTCACCAAAGATTCTCTTGGCATCCGGCACACATTGGTGTATAAGCCGTCCCCCCTTCGTTCCGGTCGCTGGACTCGTGATTCCTGCCGAAGAATCCAGCGACAGAACAATCTCGCCTCTTCTCACATCACGCCACCTCACGCTCAAGCTCTTTTCTCACATCGAAAGTGACAGCGACGATGGTTCGGGGAGGGATTCTGCGCGTCGGCCTTCGGCCCCGCCAAATCCGTCTGTCGGGCACAATGCGGCTATGCATCTTTTCGTCGCTCTTGACGGGATGCGTGGCCCCGATCCCCGTGCACGATCGTTTCGCGGCGTGCGATCCGGGCGTTCCGCGGGAACAAAACCGGGTCTCGCTTTCCACTTATCGCGTGATGCCGCCCGACGTAATGCAGATTGAGGCGGTCTACAATATTCGCGCAGAAACGATGCGGCTGAGGTCCGGCGACCAGATCACAGTCCGTCTCCTCAACGGTCTACCCTTGGATTTTGGAGACGAGTCCGCGACGGGGGGCAACGTGCTGGCGCTTTATACCAAGGCGCCCGAGCTCGCAGCCAAAATCATTAATGGCCCGTACATCGTTCAAGCGGACGGTGCAGTCGACCTGGGCGCCGTCTATGGAAAAATCCCCGTCGCGGGCCTCACGATCGCGGAGGCAAAGGCAGCCATCACAAAGCAGCTGCACGATCGAAGCGGCTTGAGGGACCCGAAGCTCTCAGTCAGCCTGACCGATGTTGCGGGACGGCAAGTCATCAGCGGTCAGCACCTCGTGCGCCCCGATGGAACGGTTGGTCTTGGAATCTATGGAGCCGTGCATGTCGCCGGCATGACCTTGGAGCAGGTTCGGCAAGTTCTCGAGATGCACCTCTCGCAGTTTCTTCACGATCCCTCGGTGAGCGTCGACGTGCTCGCCTACAACAGCCAGGTCTACTACATCGTCCTCGACGGAGCCGGCAACGGCGAACAAGTCGTTCGGCTGCCGTGCACCGGGAACGAGACCGTTCTGGACGCCATCGCCCAGCTTAATGGGCTGCCGCAGGTCTCTTCGAAGCGGGTGTGGATCGCGCGTCCCAGCCCAGTCTTCGGGGGCAAGACCCAGATCCTCAGCGTCAATTGGCAGTCAATGACAGCCGATGGAAACGCTGCAACCAATTATCAGCTCCTTCCCTTTGACCGAGTCTATGTGCAGGCGGACAACCTCGTCACGACCGATAACCTCCTTGCCAAATGGCTTGCGCCGATCAACCGCGTTTTGGGAGTCACGCTGCTCGGCACCTCAGTCGGCCAGCAATTCAAGCAATTCCAGCATGGGGGCGGCGGCAGCGGCGGCGGCGGTGGTGGCTGATTTCAGCCGCTCGAATCGCAACTTCGGCGCATGATGACGCCCCGGCGGGATCCCTAGCGAACTTGGGCCGCGTCCGCGCACTTTCCCTGCGTTTCGTCCGGCCAGTCAAGCCGGTCGACGGTCGAGCTACGCTGAAAATTGGCATGCAGCCTCAGTCGGAACAACCACGCGGCCCCGAGGCGTTCTGCGGCTTGCCACACCGCAAAGGATCCGGCGATGGCGACGGTCGTGACCATCAGCAACTGCAGATAGGGAGAAGAGCCGGCCGTCCTCGTGATGATCTCGCGGGCAGCACCCTGAAAATACGGATGCAGAACGAAGATTGCCAACGAAGCCAACCCCAAACTCGGCAGGAGTTTTTGCCCCAAAGCGTTTGGAAGGCACTGCACGAGCAGAATGGAGGCCAGCGACCCCAGGATGCCGCACACGACTGACACGAGAGCGTAACTCGTCAAGCCAAATTGATACGCGAGTGCGATCAACAGAAAAGCAGCGATTGCCGCTGCACAATGCGGCCAACGGCCGGCGATGTTTAACCTGCCGAGAATCGGATGGAGCATTGCGCCAAAGAGCAGAAACGGCGCAAACCTGATTACGTTGGCGAACGCGCCGAGAGGAGGTTGTGGCAAGAACGTTAACGCGGCCAGGCTGACCACAAAGAGGATCCACGCGGGGATGCGGGCCAACGGAATCACAATGACTTGCAAGACGAATAAGGTCCACAGGAACCACGACAGCTCGCCCCTCGCGGCCTTCGCCAGCCACTCGCTCCACGAGATATTCGCCGGATTTGACATGAACATTCCGGCAATCGGCATCAGAGCCGCAGTCACCAGCACGTTCCAGACGAGGTACGGCCAAGCGATGCTCCCGATCTTGGCGAGGAGCGCATTGATCGGGCTTTTTCGCATCGCTTCAATGCAAAAGAACCCGGCGACCATGAAAAACAAAGGCATGTGGAACAGATAGATGTAGTCATAGACCTTTTTCCACGGACCGGCATCATCGAGCCAACCTCGTGCCAGCGTTCCACCGAGGACGTGGCCGAAGACCACGAGAGCGATGGAGAATCCTTTGGCGGCGTCAATCCAGGTAACGCGCATTGTCATCTTGATTCTGACCGAATTAAGGATCGGTCATACTGGGTCGCGCGCCTTCGTTGGTAGCGGGTCATGTGAGTGCGCTCGAATCACGAGGTGAGACGCGTTGAACTCGTGCAGCGTGCTTTTCGGGAAAGCCTGCTTGCTGCCGATCGATAAGGTGCGTCCCCAGGACCAGGGCGTCCATCTCTGTTCGAAGGAAGCAGTCAATGGCCTCAGCCGGTGTGCGTACAATCGGTTCGTTTTCGTTCAACGAAGTATTGAGCACGATTGGGACGCCTGTCTTTTCGTAAAATCGCCGGATCAGAGCGTGATAGAGGGGGTTCGTTCGCTTGGAGACAGTTTGCAATCGCCCGCTGCCATCGACGTGCGTAACGGCTGGAATCTCAGGCCGCTTTTCAACGCGGATGGGATACACCTTTTCCATGTAAGGAGTCGGATCATCGATTTCAAACCACTCTGAGACGTGCTCCTCGAGAATGCTGGGTGCAAACGGGCGAAACTTCTCGCGGTACTTGATGCGCAGATTGATGATATCGCGCATGTCCAAACGTCGCGGGTCTGCCAGAAGCGTTCGGTTGCCAAGCGCCCGCGCGCCGAACTCCATCCGCCCCTGGAACCAGCCGATCACTTTGCCGTCGATGAGCAGGTCGGTCGTCCGCTCGATCAGATCAATCTCCCTCAATTGTTCAAACGGCAGCGCGGCGGCGCGAATCGCGTCCGAGCAAGCGTCCTGGTCGAATTGGGGTCCCCAATAGGCGTGGTCCTGAACAAACGACCGCGGTTGCCCGAGGGCCCGATGCCACACATGAAAGGCCGCGCCAAAGGATGTGCCGTTGTCGGCTGCCCCAGCGGGAATATAGACATGCTCGAAAGGAGTCTGCCGCGTAACTTTTCCGTTTGCGACAGAGTTCATCGCGACGCCACCGGTCAAGCAGACATTCGGGCTGTTCACCTTGGAATGCAGCCGATTGAGTAGGTGGAGAATAATCTCTTCGGTCACCACCTGGAGCGACCTGGCGATGTTTTCGTGCCGCCGCGTGAGCGCCTGGCCCTTCTGTCGCATGGGCCCCAGTTCGCGCTCGAGCCGCTCACTGTGGAAGGGAGCAATGATCGGCGCGCCATCGTTCCAAGTCATTCGGATGCCGCGCTTGTGATGCGTGAAGTAGTCGAGATTGAGCTGAAACACGTCCCCCTTTGGATAGATCATGCGGCGCAGCACATCGACGAATTCGGGCTCGCCGTAAGGTGCCAGGCCCATGACCTTGTACTCATCCCCGTAATGCGGGAAACCAAGATACATCGTCATCGCGGTGTAGAGAAAGCCGAGCGAATGCGGGAAAAACACCCGGTCGACCTCCGTCCACGACGTCTTGGAACCATAGGCCGTCAGGGTGCTGGTGAAGTCGCCCATTCCGTCGATCGACAGGATCGCCGCGTCTTCGAACGGCGAAATAAGAAACCCGGCGGCAAGATGAGTTTGATGGTGCTCGATCCGATGAAACCGCGCTTTAAGGTCGGTCGATCTGCAACCAGCGGCGGCTGCAAACTGCTCTTCGAGCCGCAATGTTTTTCCCTGCCGCTTGATCCGGTCGATCACGGCTCGCGGGGACGGAAATTGGGTCACCACGAAACCCACCCGCCGCAGGAAATTGGCTCGAGGATCGAACGAGACGGCGACGTGATCGAGGTCGGTCGGCCTAAGGCCTGCTTCCGACAGGCAATACAAAATGGATTGCGCGGGAAAACCGGCCCAATGCTTGATTCGATTGAAGCGTTCTTCCTCAACGGCCGCGATCAAGCGGCCATCGACCACCAGGGCCGCCGACGCGTCTCCATGATAGGCATTGATTCCGAGGATATTACTCATTGATGGGTGAGTTAGGTTTCTTGACGGGCCCGGTATCTCTTGCCGACAGACGTCGCTCAAGAAGCTCAAGCGAGAGGAGCAGTTCGTAGTAGGTGCGCTGCAACACGTAGTACCAGCCGGCCCATCCATCGAGAAGGCAGCGCTTAACCAGCAATGTATAGAAAAATGCCGCGGGCGTTGCGGGCCAAATCCATCGCCGCAATCGATCGGTGATCGAAGTGCACTGTTCGGGGTGCGCCGTGAGCTTGCAGGCCTCCAACTCGGCGTAGCGTCGCTGGGATTCGACCCAGCGGGCCAAGGGTTTGCGATCGTCGTGCAGAATCCAGCCGTCGAGGAAGGTTGACGGCCCATCGATCGCGAGGACTTGCGTGTGCCCTTGCTGCACGTAGCGGCACCGCTGCCGACGAAAAAGAATCGCTCGCGGCGGATAGAGACTGGCGCGGAGCGATCTCCCAAAAATGCAATATCGAAATCGCGCAAAGTAAGCCGCAATGACTGCGTCCGGATGAAGCTGCGAGATTTCCTTCTGGATTTCCTCGGTCAGGATATAGTCCGCATCGAGCGAGAGAACCCACTCCGTCTTTACGCGTTCGCAGCCAAAATTCCATTGTGTCGCGTGATTATCGAACTGCCGCTGGGCAAACACGACGGTCGGAAAGCTTCGAGCAATTTCTTCGGTTTCGTCGGTACTGAAACTATCGACGACAATCACCTCGTGTGCCCATCGCAGGCATTCAAGAGTTCGTCGGAGATTGGGGGCCTCATTCAATGTCAAGATCACAGGAGTGATCTGAGAGAGAACCGACTGGCTCGAGCTGGTCATCGCCAAGGGTGGCCGCAGAATACGATCGTCATCGAAATCAGAATCCGGTGGTGCGGCTGCCACGGCGAGACGCATCCGCTCGATCGCGGCTAAGAGCGACTCGGTGATACAGGCCAACCAAATGTTCTGCCGTCCGACGCCAGGTTAGCTGAGTCTCAACGTAGCTCCTGGCGCACTCTCCCGCGCGGGTACGGAGAGTCGCGTCTGAGAGCCACGCGTCAAGGTTTCGAGCCAACTCGTCGACACTGGCTTCGACAATGACCCCTCCTTGTGCCCTCGTAACGTGTTCGGCGAATTGCACCCCTGGCGTTACGACGACAGCTTTACCCCGCGCCATGGCTTCGGCGACGACAATGCCGAAATTCTCGGCATGACTGGGCAGTACGAAGAGGTCTGCGCCGTCGAAGGCGGCCCAGCGGCGATCTGGTGGAAGCGGGCCCAGTAACTCGACGCGGTCGCGCAGGTTCAGGCGATCGACTTCTTCCTGAACTTGGCGGACAAAGTTCGGAGCGTGAGCGTCTTCTCCGCCAACGATCGCCAGAAAAGCATCGGTCTTCAGTTTCGCCAGCGCCGGCAAGAGCAGATCAGTGATGCCCTTCTTGGGGTGGAGTCGTGAAAGGAAGAGTAGAATCGGTCGGCTGCCGGCTCGCGGGCACCGTGATCGCAACCAATCTGGCTCGACGGGCGTATTCCATGCGTCGGCACCAATTCCGAGAGGAATCGCCTCGACCGGTGCCGTGACTCCCAGACCTTTTACTTCCTGCTTCTCATGTTCACTCGTCACATGAAACGCCGCGGCACGGCGCAGGTTGCGGCGCTCGCGCAGCCACCAATAGGCGTGCTTCTTCCATCTCGACTTCCGCCAAGTGTAATCAGAGAGCATCCCGCAAGGCCGGATGACGTAGGGGACTGCGGCGCGACGGGCGGCCCGACAGGCAGCGCTCGTCGGGTAGTTCCAGCTGCTGTGCGTCTGGATCAAGTCGTAGTCGCCGGCATGGTCGGCTAGCCAGGAGGTCAACTCGCTCGAGTATTTGAATCGCTCACTCCCGCTTCGGCGGAACAGATGCACGGTTCCCGCTGTTGGCGGAAAATCCGCCCGAGTGAGCCGGCCGCCAGGGCCATCGGCATCGGTCGTGGCAATTTCGACGTCAATCCCACCAAGTTCCCGCAAGGCGGCGGTCATCGGCCAGATCGCCGTGCTGGGTCCACCGTAACGGGGCGCCACGGCGGGTATGACGTGCAAAACGCGCATGGATTACGGCGAGGCGTTTGTCCGTCGCAGGAAGTCCCCCAGGACAACAAGCGACAGCGCCCGCGACCAGATTTGACTGTCGGGGTTTTTTAGGAAGGAGTTCCAGACAGACTCGACGCCCTCCGTTCGCACGAGTCCGGACGCTTTCAGCGCTCCGAGCGCGGCTTCGCAGACGGGTCGCAAGTCGCCGCGCATCCACGCGCCGATCGGCAGCGTAAAGCCGCGCTTGCGCTGATTGAGAATCTCCGGACGCAGAAGATCCTGAAAGGCGGCTCGGAGCAGGTGCTTGCCGGGGCGTCGCTGAGGAAAGCGGATGGCGCTTGGAAGCGAATGAACCAAATCAAGGATCCGTTGGTCGAGGAAGGGAACCCGAATCTCAAGTCCGAACGCCATTCCATTCGCGTCGGCGTCACGCAACAGCATATTGCCCTGATAGCATCGAAACTCGAGTTGCGACACCTGTCGCTTGACATCCGCGCCACATTCCACGTCCCAGAGGGAGTCGGCGGTCAGAAAATCTGGTCCGAGACCAAGATTCATCGAATTGACGTCGAGTCGGCGCAGCTGGGAGTTGGACATCGCACGACGTCGATGCAAAAACATCGAGCGCGCGGAACCATCGCTTTCGAGCATGTCGCGAAGCTTTTCTCGCACCGTGGTCGAACGACCAACCGCGGCAAGAGTGGCCAATCCTCGTCGCAGACGGCGCGGCAGCGGTCGAATTCGCTTCGCGAAGCGGTTGAGTTTCGGAACGTCTCGGAAACTGGGATAGCCCCCAAACAGTTCGTCGGCGCCCAGCCCGGAAAGGGCGACCTTGATCCCGGTCTCTCGGACGGCGCCCGAGATCGCGTAAACGTTAAGCCCGTCAAGGGAAGGCTCGTCCAGGGCGGCAAGCCAGTCTTGAAAGCAGCGTTTGGCGGCCGAACTCGACAAGTTCAGCTCTTGGTGTTCCAACCCGAATCTCTGCGCCGTTTCTGCTGCCAGGGGTTTCTCGCCGACGTCCGGTTGGTCGTCGAAGCAAACAGTGAAACTCTTCAATGCCGGCGTCGTTTTCACCGCAAGACCCGCCAGGATCGTGCTGTCGAGTCCCGATGAAAGGAACAGGCCCACCGGCACGTCAGCAATTAAGTGATCGCGTACGGCTGCTTCGAGCCGAGCACGCAGCTCGACCAACGCGTCGGCTTCGCCCAACGACGGATCTTCGGGCGGCAGGCGCCAGAAGATGCGCGGTTCCGACGACATCCATTTCCCACAAGTACTCGCGCGGATTTCCAGCAGGGAGCCAGGGGTCAGTGAGGCGATGCCGGAAAAGGCGGTCAAGGGGTGTTGAACCGCGCCATAGGCGAGAAAGCCGGCGATTCCGCGGCGATCGATTCGACGCTCAACAAGACCCGTGGCCAGGATAGCGCGAATTTCGCTGGCGAAGACGACTCCTTCGGAACTCTGGGCCACGTACAGAGGCTTAATGCCCGCTGGATCGCGTGCGAGCAACAGCGAGGGACCACGCGGATCAAAAAGCCCGAACGCGAACATCCCTTCGAGCCGCTTGAGGAAGCGTTCGCCATGACGGGCGAGGCCGGCCAGCAAGACCTCGGTGTCGGTGCGCGTTTGAAAAGACTCGCCTTCGTCCTCAAGCTCGCGCCTCAAAGCTCGATGGTTGTAGATTTCTCCGTTGAAGATGATCTGACAGCCGGAAGGATGATGAACCATCGGCTGGCGGCCCAGCGGAGACAAGTCGAGTATCGACAACCGACGGTGTCCCAGCCCAAGCACGGATTTGCCGAAAGGAACGAGACAAAGGCCGCTTTCGTCGGGGCCTCGGTGGGTGAGGTTCGCCATCCCCAGCTCGACGGCTTCGCGGACTCCCTGCTCGTGCTCTCGCAAAATGCCGATGATGCCGCACATCGTCAGGATCCGTAGAACGGTTGGGCACTGTCCACGACCGAGAATTCACGCGATCGTGATGGCATTGCGAAGTCTTTCGAGAAAGTGAGCAGTCGTGTAGTTTGCTTCGTACCGCTGACGTGCCGCGGCCGACCAATTTCGCCAATCTTGGCCGTCGCTCAACAATCGCACGACTCCCATCGTTACAGCCTCAAGATCCTGCACGTTCACCGCCACTCCCGATTCCGGAGGATTGACCACCTCTCGGCCAGCATCGCAGTCGCTGACAAGGCACGGGCGTCCGATTCGCATCGCTTCCAGATAGACGATTCCGAAACCTTCACCGCGGCTGGGCATCACCAAACATCGCGAGCCGGCCATCAGCTTCTGCTTGACGTCTTCGCCGACTCTGCCGTGAAACTGCACGTTTCCCTCGAGCTGAGCCCGACGGGCCAGCGCCTCGAGTTCGGAACGAAGGTCGCCATCGCCGATGATTTCGAGCTTCGCGCCAGGTATGCCGGACACCACTTTTGGCCAGGCGGCAATTAATTCCCGATGTCCTTTGTAGTCCTCCGATTTGGCAAGGCGTCCCACAATCACGGCCGATGGCCGCGCATCGGGAGCGGGACTAGAGCCCTCCAACGGCTTGCCGAAACCGAGCGGTATCGTCACGTGCGGTCGGCCCCGAAGATAGGGGGCCGTCGTGAGCAAGCGTTGCCACGTGTAGTCACTGTTGCTGAGAAACAGGTCCACGCGACGGAGTAACCGCCGCGTCAGCCAACCGTGCGGCTCCCACGCCTCGATTCCGTGAAGAAACAGAACCGTCCGCCCACGAAATCCCCGCAGGAACGGCAGCAGCTTCAACATGTGGAGATGCCAAACCAAAACCACCGATGCACGCCACCGACGCTGCAGAATTCGGCGTACGAGCTGTGCCTTACTTGTGTCGATCACCGATGCCGCAGCCTTTTTCAACGCTCCCATCGGATCGCTTCCGTAAACGACGCCGCTCACCGCCTCGAGATCGAACCCAGAGATGGCATCAATCCCGCTGACTTGGACCCCACCTTTTCGAGGATCGAGATCGGAAAACAAAACGATGATCGACACGGCGACTCAATCGTGCGATTGGCGAGTAATCGACAAGAACGAGGATCAGTCGGAGAGTGACGACGCGACCACCGGGGTTTGCCGCTCTTTCCGGCAATTTGCAGAGCGCAGGAATTTCAAAACGGCGTCCACCGCCATTTGAACATCTTGCGACGACACAACACGTCTCGAAGCGTCGCGCATTGCCTCCCGTTTTTCGTCATCCTGGGCCAAGTTGCAGAGGATCGAGGCCAGTGCGTCGACGTCACCACAAGGAAAAACCAATGCATTGCTCCCGGGACGGGCAGCGTCTGTGGGACCGACGCATCCCACCCGATCGCTGGCAACTACGGCATTTCCCACCGCCATCGCCTCGCTCACCGCCAACGGATGCGAATCGGTCTCAGAACACATGGCGATGATGTCGCCCAGCCAGAGGGTTTTGGGGATCTCGGACTGGTTCACGAATCCCATCATGCGAACCCCATCCTCAACCCCCAGGTCGTGAATTCGTTGTCGGACCTGATCCTCCAATGCGCCACTTCCAACTATCAAACCCTGGACCCGCGGATGCGTTCGTCGCGCTCGCGCGATCGCTTCCACGAAGTCGAGCGGTCGCTTGATGCTGATCAATTGTCCGACGAACAGGGCGACGACTGCATCGGGATCGAGGCCCTTTTCTGCCCGCAGGCGGCGCCGGTCTTCGAGGGAGAGAGCGCCAATCGACTTGCGGAACCGGTCCAAATCGACCGGGCAGCTTCCGCGATACATTTTGCGATCCGGAACTCCGTAATGCCGGTAATAGGATTCGTTGTTGTCTCCGATCGTTAGAAATCCGTCACAACGTCGGAAGAACCCGCGCACGACAATTTGCTTGGCGATCTTCTTGAGCAATCCGCGCGGAGTGAGGAGTTGTGAATCTCCCCAAAACAAGACCGACGAGTTTTTGCGTGCCCATCGCAGGGCGCGCCATGACGTCCGCAGTCCATACCCATGGATCCAGATTGCATCGGGAGCAAAGTCTGCTAGGCGCTTCGCGACCTGCGGGTTGTCGACCTCGAAGAAACTTATCGAGCGAGGCCGGCGCTTGATTGGCAGAAACTCGGATTCATAACCGTCCAGCAGTGGGATATCCCATGCAATCCGCTTTCCAAAGCCGGGATCGACGTATTCGCGGACTCCCCAGTCGCAGCAATAGAAGACTTTCAGGTCGATTTCCGCCGACGTGGCCAGTCGAGCGAACACGGGCGCAAAATGTTGGATTGGATGGGAGATGACAACTGCCAGACGCTTGGGGCGGCCGCATTGGATACCGCTCGATGCCTGGCTTGTACAAGAGCTCACGTCAAGTTCTCCGGAGCACGGCTGCGCTGCGCGCGGTCGTTGTCGAGCTTTGGGGAAGACGCATTCCGTTTCCCAACGCTAGCACCGTGGCCGCGACAGCCCAAAACAGGTAGGCGGAGACATGGTTGAATGGAAATCCCACGGCTGCTTTGGTCAGGAGGACGACTCCGGTTACGGCCAGCGCTGTCTTTGAACCTCCCGATGGGCACCGGCGATAGATCGCCACGAGCGGCGCGAAAACAACGCCCAACGTGACGATGAATCCAAGAAGCCCCGCGACTCCGAGCTCGAGAACGAGTTTTCCCCACGGTGATTCGTACTGGCCGAGCGCTCGTCGGCTGGCATCGCTACCGACGACCAGCATGGCCGATTGTTGGGAGCCCAACCCCTCGCCCAGGGGGGCGATGGCGAAGGCTCCCAGCGGTTCAGCGTATCCGTATAGGAGCCGATCGCCGATGGTTTCTTTGTTTTGGGGAGTCATGTGACGCCAGTAAACGGTGGTGATGACCTCCTCGGCGTCGTCCCACCATCCCCCAAGGTACACTGCGACGATCGTGGCAACCGTGATTGTGAGAAGGATCTGCGCCTTCCGACCAAACTGCCCGCCGGCGAGGGCCCAGACTGCGATGAGTCCGAGCGAGATGAGCGCCACGGCTCGGGACACTGTGACCAGCGCACAACACAGCCCCGCCACAAGGGCCGCGTATCCTAACCATCGTTCGCGCACGGTCCGCGCGAGTGAAAAACAGACAATTCCCGCCCAGACGCCGACAGGCGCGAATTCGCCAAAGCCCGTGATGTAGGAAAATGTCCCTGTCGCACGCACGCGACTCGATTGGGATCCGGCAGTGCTGATGAGATCTCCGTAGGAACTGTAGCGATTGAGTACGCTGCTTTGCGGTGAGAAGAACTGCAAGATTCCCAATACGGCCAATGGAAGCGATAGCAGTGCAACTGTGATCGCAAGCCGCCTCAACGAGTCGGCGGGTAGCAGTCGGCCCGCCATAAAAGCTGCCAGTGGAAGGAGGAAAAACGTCTTGACTGTCAGCGCTGCGCCGATTGGGTCGATTCCAGACACCATGCTTAGCAACGCGCCCAGTCCTAGCAGGATTAGTCCGCACAGCAGATAGGGCGAGGCGATCGCGGTCATCGCATTGGAGCGACCCACGCCAACCGCGAGAATCCCCACCATGAGAATGTCTTTCGACAGGTAGGCGATCCGCCCCGGGAACGAACCTTCCCCGAGCACCCATTTGCGGAGCGCTCCCTCGAATACGCAGCAGAGGAAGGACAGACAAAGCACTGTCCAAGCAAGTCGGCTCTGCGGCATGACCTGTCGCGTCGTCGTCAGAAAATAGCTCCCGCGGGCGCGACCCGCGATGCGGGCGCGATCATCGAATCGATGCCAAAAACTCAGTCACTCGCTGGCGATAGTTGGTCCAATCGTACTGCTCCGCGGACTTCCGCGCGGCCAACGACATGGTTGGAAGTTCGTGCCGATGAGCAATGAACCATCGCATCGCGTCGACCAGCGCATCGGCCTGCCCGGCAGGGATAACTAGCCCGTTCTCGCGGTCCGTAATCATCTCCTTCGCGCCCACATTCTCGGTGACGATTGCCGGTAATCCACACGCCATCGCCTCGGCGACCACCATGCCGAACGAATCAAAAAATGAGGGAAGGATCAGCACGTCGTGCCCTGCCAGTTCGCTCGATAGGAGATCGTGACTCATCCAGGGCTTTCTCACGATCCCGCCACACCGATTCTCGTCTGGGGACCTGCTCGAGCCGCCGATCATCGTCGCAGTAAACTTCTCGCCGGCGGCGCGCAGCAGCGCGACCGCCTGGTACAACACTTCAACTCCCTTGAGCTGCGATTCGTTGCCCACATAGACAAACCGAAGGTGTTGGTTGCCATCCTGGTGGGCTCGTACGCCGCGATCGTCAGGTCGAAAGCGGTTCGTGTCGACACCAAGCGGCATTGCGTGAACCCGCTCAGACGAGACACCACAATCGACGTAGCTCTGGCAGGCGAATTTCGAGACGACGAGGATCTCGTCAGCCAATTCGATTTCCGCGTCCTTGCGGAGGTTCGTCCGGCGATGCGCTGCTTCACTCTCGACCGCCGGCAAGAACCGGTCCTGCCAGCGATGATGGATGCTCGCCGCATCCAGCACTGTCTTCACGCCGAGCTCTTTCGCTGTGCGAAAGATGCATAACGCGCCAGTCTCGTAGGCGACGACCACGTCGGGACGCAGTTTGCCCACCAGGCCGCAGACCCAGCGGTCAAAGAGCCGATCGGCGAAGGAACCCGCAGCGCGCGACCACTTCGGGCCAAGTCCCCGAGTGACTCTTCGCGCCACTGGCTCCAGATAAACGTGCTTGACCAACGCCGGGTCGATCGGGATCGCGTAAGCTTCGGCCTTCTTGGGAAACAAAAAACGTCCTAACCAGCCACCCGGATGCCGTTGCGTCGGCAAACCAGTCACGTATTTGGCGAGCATTCCCCGGCTGGCCAGGGCCATCGCCAGGTGGTGGGAATGCTGTCTCCCGCCATGGCAAACCAGGACTCGCATCATTCCGAATGTACGCGCCCGTTCAAGGCTTTGGAGAAGAAGTCGAGGTATTGAGCGCTGACAACATCGGACGTATGCCTGGCCAAGTGAGCGGCCGAGGCAGTGCGGTAGCGCTCGAGTTCCGACGGGTTTGCGAGCAATGCCTCGAGGATTGTGGCCAGCCGTTGCTCGTCACCGTTTGGAAAAGTCACGCCGCAGGGGCCGATCGCCTCGGGCAATCCTCCACCGGCGGATCCAATAACCACACATCCGCACGCCGCGCCCTCAAGAGCCACAATGCCAAAAGGTTCATTCCACAGAGACGGGACCACCATGATGCGATGCTGATTCAAAATGCGCGGCAATTCGTCATGATTCTTCGTGCCAAGAAAAGCGACTTGCCCAGAGAGATCGCCATCCAAGGCAATTTTTTCCAGCTTCGACCGCTCCGGCCCATCTCCGATAATCGAGAGCGACGGGTAGCGCTTTCGCGATCGCAACAGAATCATCGCTCGCAACAGAACGTCCACCCCTTTGTCGGACACAAGCCTGCCAACAAACACTAGGTCGCTGTCGCGATGTCCCGGGCACAAGCGGAACTTGTGGTCCTCGTAGAGATTTGGGATCACGACACCGCCAACGCCAATCGCGCGTTGGATCGCGGCACTCGCAGAGACGTTGTGTGCCCATCGCCTCGCGATCTGCAGTTTCCAGCGATCGCGGGCGCCTTGCCGCTCTGCGTCAGCACTGTAGAGGGACTGATGCACCACGATCAACGGGCGTCGCGCAAGTAGCAGCGGCCAAATCGTCCTCAAGCTCACATTAATTTGCACGAACAGGTCGCACCGCCTCGCAGCTGCAAAGAGTCGATTCGCCGAAGGGCGATACAAGACCGCAAAAGGGAAGCTCCGAGGCGCCGCGCCGTTGGCCGCGATGTTGGAGACAATCGTCACGCGATGACCAGCCGCCGTCCACTGGGACGCCAATTCCTCGGCGAGTGTCTCGATTCCGCCCACGCTTGGATAGATCGGCGCGCAAACACAAATTGAAAGCGATTCTTTCATTTGAATTCGACTTCAGGCACAATCCGTCGGGACATCGCCCCCGCAATCTCAGCCTATGCTCGACGCTGTCGGCAATCTCGATTGATGGCGCTTGCCCGCGTTTGAGCTCGCCCGCGATCAGCGCGCGGAGTTTGGCTCACAATCAGCAGGCATGCACCGGACTGGCTGACGCCGTTGCCAACTGCAAAATCGTTCGTGCGTGGGCTGCAGACCCGTGCCCCTTGTACCATTGAAAAGCCCGTTCAGCGGCGGCAGCGAGGTCTATCGGCGCCGAAGAGGTGCGGTTTGGCAGCTCTTCAAAGGAATGAACCGGCAACCGATCGTCGCGGCCGTCCTTTCGTCGGGCCGCATTGAGGATTGCCAGGCCGTGCGCCGCGTACGCGGCAAGAACTCCGGACTTCGACAGAAAATCAAACGGATAGTCAAGAAATCCGATTCGGCTCGAGAGCAATAACTCGCTCACTCGATGATGATCGCAATAACCAAGCTGTTCGACGCGGACTCCGCGGGCCTTGAAGATGTCACGTGGGATCGCCACACGCTCACCGACATCGATAAGCTCAGAAATTCCGTGCTCTTTGAGTAGGGCAGCCGATGTGGTTGCCGTCTCACCAAGCAAAAACCGCTTGTTGTGGCGACCACCGAAGGCCACCGCCCTAGGCGGCCGCGTTTCCCAAGCCGCAACCGATTCGGGCTCACCAACGTTCGATGGGACCGGCAAGCTCGGCACGCTCCCGGTCGAGCGCTGCGACACGACCTCGAGCCACCGGGCACTTTGTTCACGGTTAGTCATAAGAGCATTGCTCGCTCTGGCGATTCGACTCGCAACGTCCCGCTGGCGGCCGGAGTTCCAGAACGCTCGCTGCCACGGCCGGCCTGTGGCAAACAGCTCGTGAAACATCGTCACGACCTGCAAAGTCGCGAATTGCACTGGACGTCGCTCGAGGGCTTCGGCAAGCCACCCCGGGGCGCCACTTTGGGAGTAACCATATCCGCTGTAGTGCACGACCAGGGTCGGCCCATCACTGTCGCCGTTTATTTCGCTGGCAAGCTCTTGAACAGCACTCCACATCCTTGCGGCATCGCAAGCACCCGTCAGATTGCGCTGCAAGGGTCGTTGCGCGTGCTCGGCATGTTCATAACCGCAAGCAACGTAGCCGCATCGCAGGCCAGGCTCCTGCTCCTCCATTCGGCGGCCTACGAGCGCGGCATAGTCACCGACGCCACAAACGACGGGGGAGACCTGCGGTACGATCTGAATTACAACACGCATCGTGTCACGTTCTGCTCACTCGCTGGGACTCATCTGCGCCCACGTACCAACCGTCGGAGCCCACCTCCCAGTCGGCGCAGTAATGGCCGCGGTTGATTTTCAATCGCCGCATACTCGAGACTCCCCTCAGGCCAATCTTCCCTGAGGGAATTCGCTGATGGAGAAGTCACGAGCTTGCAAAGGGGCGCTTTGATGCCAACGAACGTGCATCGGTCGGCGTGCTCGATGCCGGCTTTGCCGAAATTCCGATGAACCGGGGCGAAACATTCGTAAACCGAAGAGAAACCGGCATTCGCCAGCAAGTTGACCAGCGACGGACGCGTGAACCAGAAACTGGTCGAATTGTCCGCCGACGCCCACAGCTTCTTGGCCTTCTGCTGCGGTGTATCGCCGTCGGAGTGCTCCCGGATGTGTCTTCCCACGTACTCTTGGTCGCCGTCGACAACCTTGGTGACCGGCCAAAGCGAGACATGGGTGTCAATTACGACCACTCGAGTCACCATGTTGTACATGGAACGACAGAGGTCAAAGACATCTTGCGCCTCGAGATGGTAGAGGATCCCGCTGCAAATAATGGCGTCGAAGGTCCCATAAGACTCCGCCGACACATTGCGCACGTCGTCCTGCCGAAAAGTCAGGTTCGTCAGCTGAAGCGCTTCCTTGCAAAACATCGCTTTCTTGATGTTCGCTTCCCGGATTTCGACTCCAACGGTCTCGGCTCCGTGCTTCGCAAATTCGATGGAGAACAGCCCATCCAAGCAGGCCAAATCAAGGATTCGGCAATCGGAAAGCGGTTTTCCGCAGAGATCGCTGACAACTTGGACAATGCGTTTGAGTCGCGTATGGGGCACTTGAAGATTTCCCTTGGTCCATACGCCATACGGCAACGGAATATCGAAGGTCCACTCGCCGTAGCGACTAGACAGTTCGCGCAGGGAGTTGACGAGGGCATTCTTCTGGTCCTCAACAGAACTCAAAGCATGGCTCGCATCGTTAGGGGCACGAATTCTCTATCTCACAATGCGCTGCGATCGCGCGCGAAATCACTGAGGCGCGTGCGCCAGATCACGTTTCTTCACCAACCCGTGCGTCAGCAAGAAATCTCCAATCAATTGGCCGATTTCTGCCGAGAACGGCGCCGTGTAGTGCATTTGATCGACGTAGAGATGCTCCTTTCGCGACTCTTGAATGTCCGCGAGCCAACAAACCCTCTCTCGCTCCCCCGTCTCCTTTAGATAAGGAGCCATTTCGGCATAGCCCTCGCGCATGATCGCCGAGGACCCATACCCTTCGTTTTTGAATAAGTGGTAGTGGTCATCATCATATTTGTAAATCGGCGTTGGCTGCCAAACGAAGACTGTCGACACGTGGTACGACCGTGCGACGGCTTCGATCATTTGCTTGTTTCCAAGATAGCGGGCAACCACCTCCTTAAGGGCCTGCTTGTCGTCCGGAGCCCAGCCCCCTGTTTGTTCGGCTCCGATGGGCCAATGTCTCTTCCCCATCGCTCTTTGCAGTCGTCCAATCGGCAATTCTGAAAGCATCCGCGTAGCAGTAGGTCGTTCGAATGCCTCCTTCAGATTCGCGCTCATGTCGGGAAGACCATCGCGACGGACGAAATCGTTGACCCCGTCGATGAAAACCGCGACGTCCGGCACTGTGCCTGCAAGCAGCAGTTTTTCAAACAGGATGCGTTCCTGCGTTGAGGCATAGGTTCCGCGGCCAAAATTGTACGTGCACACGGCGTTTGGCAGCTTGTGAGCCAAATGCGAGCCAAGGCGCGCGGGAATGGTTTCGGCATCCGAAACCCCGTAGCCGAATGTCGTTGACCCCCCGAACACAAACACATTGAGGTTCGTCGCGCTTGGCGGCCAGGGTTGCGGCGTGTCCGCACCCGAGAGCCGAAAGCCGGCGTCGTGCACGTTGACAAAGCGTCCTTGGAAAGGGCGTTCCTTGTAATGAGTGAACGTGTCGAACGAGAAGGGTCTGGTGCGCGTCTCCCGCAGCAGCTGGTGGATGTCGGAAGCCGACAGCTCGGGATACACGCGCCGCAGCTTTTCGGGTTCCGGGTCTCCCTTGGTCCGGTCATAAATCGCGAAGGCTACGAAAAGGAGGGCATTAATCGCGATAAACGCAACGAACGTGTTGAAGGCCAGCAGCGCAAACGCCTTATACTGCGATAATAGTCGTCGCATCATCGTCGTCTTGACTTCAATTCTTCAGCGCAGACCGACAATCAATCCTCGAGCGGAGCGAGCAACTCGACAGCGAGCGACGCCGAACTGGAGCTCGGTTGATCCGTACTTTGCAGCGAAGCTGCGGCTCTCGGGCGCAACGACTTTGGGTCGACCGCCGGTGCGGAGGGCGAGACTGTAGCGATGAACTCTGCCAGCCTCGCCTCACCCACTGGATTGCCCGAACCCGCCTGGCCGATGCGCACGCAGGACCAAGCCGACGGCACCGCGCCTGCGGAGGTTCCGCCCGATTAGAACAGCGTGTAGATAAACGGTGCGACGGCCGTCGTCGAAAGCAGCACAAAGGCGCCGACTAACAGGAGCGCCAGCACGATCGGTGCCAACCACCAGCGCTTGGTCGACCAGAGGAACTCCCAATACTCCACAAACGATCCGCGCGGCCGACCGGCAAGTTGCTGCGCGAACTCTTCGCCTGCGGCGCGATCGCGTTGCAGACATTCTGGCGCCTTTGAGGCCGACGTTGCCGGCTCGTTTTCTCTTTGCTCGGTCATGTCAAGAACTCACATTCGTGTCGTACGGCTCAGGAACGTGATTTTGCGATGATCGGTCTGCTCAAAACTGCTTGAAGTACCGCTTCGCGTCCATGTCGCTGGGCTCGCAGAGCCAGTAGCTCGCTGCACTCCGATCGAATCTATGGTCAAGCGGGTCGCGACCAAAAAGACGCAGCAATAACCCGAGTGGCGTTAGCACAAGGAAGTAGACAATCGCCAGCATTGCATGGGAGATAAACCAGCCCAACGGATAAAACAGTGTCATCCAGGCTTTATACATCGGGCGTCGAAGCACAGCGACGCTGTAATACAAGATCACCCAGCCTAATCCCATCGCCCACAGTATGCTGGCAGCGATCGCGGAGCCACGCGACAACGCGAGCCATCCAAACAGTCCGAAGACGCCTGCACACACTACGCCAAACAGCCGCAATTCGATCGGCTTCGGTTCGCGATTCCTATCGATGAGCGTCATTAAGACTTAGCCTCCGGTGTGGTCGCGGTTGTCGGCCGACCCGATTACCTGTTTGGTCACCAGCCTGCGCTCTTTCAAGTAAGCCGCGATGGAACCAGCAATGTCCTTCGCAAAAGCGCTCGTATAGTGCATCAAGTCGCAATACAACGGCTCTTTGCGATCCTGCTGGATATCGGCGAGCCAGAGAAAGTCTTTACTCCGCCGCATCTCTTTTTGCCGCGCGGCCATAACAAGGTACCCGAACCGCGATCGCGTGTGGGCCCCATATCCCTCGCCTTTAAAGAGATGGTAGTGATCGTCGTCGTACTTGTAGGTTGGGCTCGGTTGCCACACGAAAACAGTCGCGATTTGGTGAGCGTCGGCCGCAGATTCAATGAGCTCTTTGTTTCTTAGATACCTCGTCGCGACCGCGTTCAGGATGTCCTGGTTTTCGTATTCCGCAAAGTATTGTGGATAGTATGGCGCACTGACCGTGCCGCGCAGGCGGCGCTGTAGGCCGCGCGCGAGCCGAGCCATCGGCCAGTTGGTAAATGCGTCACCTGTGCTGCCGCCTTGGTAGGCCTTATTCAGGACATCGCTGGCATGTGGAATTCCCCAAGGATGGTGAAAGTCGTTAATGCCGTCAATGAAGATTGCTACGTCAGGCACGTGACCGGAGAGAAGAAGCTGCTCGAAGAGAATCCGTTCCTGGGTTGAGAAGTACCAGGCGCGTCCGAAGTTGTAGACGGCGACGCCGGGCGGCCCGCTTCGATTAAGGCTCTGCGCAAGGTGGGCGGGCACGGTTTCGTTATCCGGCAAGCCGTAACCGAACGTCGTCGAGCCCCCAAAAACGAAGATGTTGATGTGCGCCGCGTTCGGCGGCCAGGGGAGGGGTGGCTTATCTCCGTTGGTGCGAAACCCACCATCCGAGACGTTAACATAGGCGCCCTGACCCGGAGGCTCCTTAAACTGGGTGAAAGGCTCGAACACTTCCGGCCTGCTGTACGTCTCTTCGAGCATGGCGGTCACGTGTGAGCCGGACAGGTCGGGGTAAGCTTGATCGCGGTTGGCGAAGACGACGGCGTTCGCAGAAACTCGATAGTGATCGACGATCCCAAAGACGATGCCGAGGATGAGATTGATGCCAAGTAGCACAATGGCGGTGTTGAAGGCAAACAGCGCAATGCCTTTGTAATGATTCCGCAATTGCCCCGCGGTCGGCGATAAAACGGCCAGGATGAATAATGCCAGTGCAACCACAAGGCTCAAAAGAGAAGTGCTGCTGAGGCTTCGCGAGGCCAAGCTCTGCTCACCCAGAAACAACGCGAAGCCCAGCAGCAGTGCGGCAACGCCTAACAGGCTGGACCGTACGGTGAATTTCCATCGCATTGTTCGATCGACTCCGCGGAGTGGTCATGCCGCCACCCTCTGAGAGCGCCGCTGAGTGTCAATCCCCAGTGACAGACGGGCCGCGAGCAGCGCCATGCCTTACACGTTGACCGCCGTGACGGTCGGCGGCGCTAGGTGAGGCGACTTGGGGACGGATCGCGAGACCGATAATTGCGGTTTCCGACCAATCATCAAGAAAAACCCACCCTCGCGATTACCGGTGACCACCTCGCGAGCCTGGACCAGGTAATGCTCCAGTGCAGTGCCCCGGCTCTCCGGCTCGAACAGATTGATCGAGCTAAGGATCGGCGAACTGGGCAACACCGAGGGAATTCCGCGGATAAACTCAACCTGATTGTCGTCGAACCACGTCAGGACTTCGTCGATCGTGTGCTTTGACTCGTGCGGATGACAATATTGATCGGCAAACCATGCCCCGGCCTGAGCGGTACCACGGCCGCCGCCGCGCAAGATGGGATCGATCCATTTGACCCGGTTCCCGGTCAAGCGAAAAATGCGACGCCGCAAGTCGGTCATCAATCGGCCGAACCGGTTGTAGAGCCCAATCACGATATAGCCACCGGGTTTCAGTAAAGGCAGGAGCCCTTGAAAGCCGCCATAGGGATCTGACGTGTGGTGCAGGACACCATTACAGAGGATCACGTCAAACTGCTGGGGCTTGAAACAGGGTCTGAAAAGGTTCATTTGCACGAAGTTGACGCGATCCAACCCGTGCTGCAAGCGGAACCGCTCACCAAGGCGAAGGGAGTTCAAACACAAGTCGGTGCCGATGACTCGCCTGCAAGAGATCCCCAGAAAATTGCTGAGCTGCCCGGTGCCGCAACCGACTTCGAGAATCGTCGAATTGTAGGGGATCGAGCGATCGAGCGCCGCGGCGTAGGCTCCGCGACGAGCTTTCTCGATCAATGAGCGAACGGAATCGTGCTCATCGTAGTTCGGAAACGGCGTAGCTTCGTAAAACGCCTTAACACGATCGGTGACATCGCTCGTTTCATCGATCTTGTCGTGCGGCCAAAACATCGTCCAGATGCCGTCGACCTTCCGGTACGTTTGCCGGCACGCGCTGCAGGTTGCGACATCTCCGGTGTACTCTAGCGGCACCCGATGACACGGGCTGAAGCTCAATTCGGCCATGATGTCGTCGCGATCGCGACCTGATGGTTCGCCAACGGAGACCGGTTGTTCCTGTTTGGTGAGCAGAAAGTGGCCGATGCACAGCACGTCGATATCCGACGCCATGAAGGTCGCGTAGGCCTCTTGCGGCGTGCAGACAATTGGGTCCCATCCCAGATTGAAGCTCGTGTTGATCAATACCGGACAGCCAGTCGACCGATAGAACGCTTCCATCAACTGATGAAAGAGGCCGTGGCGCTCCTCATCCACGGTCTGGATGCGAGCTGAATAATCAACGTGCGTGACGGCCGGGATCACTGAGCGTCGCTGTTTGAGTTTGTCAATGCCCTTGAGCCCAGCGAATTCGGGCGGGATCGGCAACCGCTGCGAGTCGAGCACAGGCGCAACCATCAGCATGTAGGGGCTGTCATAGTCGCGAGGCAACTCGAAGTATTCGTGGGCGTGCTCCCGGAGGACCACGGGAGCGAAGGGCCGAAAACCCTCACGGAACTTGACCTTCATATTGATTACCGACTGCGCGTCGGCCCGCCTCGCGTCGCCGATAATACTGCGCGATCCCAGGGCCCGCGGACCAAACTCCATGCGACCCTGAAACCAACCAACGACTTTGCCATCGGCGAGCTCGCGACTCACGCGCTCGCAAAGCGTGCGATCGTCGGCAATATAGTCGTACTTGGCGCGCGTCGTTTGCAGGAACGTACCGATTTGATCGTCGCCAAACTCTGGTCCCAAAAGCGAGCCGTATTGCCGATCTTGCGGACGCGCAAGGCGTCGATTGCCCAACAACTGGTGCCAGATGAACTGAGTGACTCCGATTGCGCCTCCCGCGTCTCCGGCAGCCGGTTGAATCCAGACATCTTCAAACGGGCCCTCGCGCAAAATACGGCCGTTGCCCACGCAATTCAGGGCCACTCCGCCAGCCAGACACAGTTTTTTCATCTGTGTCTCCTTGTGCACGTGTCGGGCCATTCGGAGCATGATCTCTTCGATGACTTTTTGGATTGATGCGGCGATGTCCATATCGCGTCGCGTGAGCAAACTGTCCGGCTTGCGAGGCGGACCGCCGAAAAGCCGGTCAAAGTTTTTCGACGTCATTGTCAATCCATGACAATAGTTGAAGTACGACATGTCCATGTGGAACGACCCATCGGCCTTGAGGTCGATGAGCTTTTCGAGAATCAGGTCGTAATAGGTTGGTTCTCCGTATGGAGCCAAACCCATCAACTTGTACTCGCCCGAATTGACTGCGAAACCACAGTAGTAGGTGAAAGCGGAATACAGCAGCCCTGGCGAATGGGGAAAGTGCAGCTTATGCGTGAGTGTAATGCGATTGTCTCGTCCGTAACCGCAAGTCGCCGTGGCCCACTCGCCCACCCCGTCGATGGTTAAGATGGCGGCTTCTTGGAACGGCGAGGGGAAAAAAGCACTGGCAGCATGCGACTCATGGTGCTCGGTGAACACGAACGGGCGACGATAGAGGCCGCCCAAGCCTTTGCGCATCTCTCGCGGCAGGTGTAGCTTTTGTCCGAGCCAGAGGGGCATTGCGTGTAAGAACGACTGAAAGCCACGAGGAGCATACGACAGATAAGTCTCCAGCAGACGCTGAAACTTCAGGAGCGGCTTGTCGTAGAAGCCGACGCAATCGAGTTGGTCGCCGCTGACCCCAGCTGTATCCAAGCAATACTGGATCGCGTGCACGGGAAATCCATCGTCGTGCTTCTTGCGTGTGAACCGTTCTTCCTGAGCCGCCGCGACGACTTCGCCGTCGACCAGCAAGGCCGCAGCCGCATCGTGGTAAAACGCGGAGATTCCTAGAATGGCGCTCATCTGTAGTCCTTCGGAGACTCCCGAGTCGTTGCGGATGGGTGTCCGAGTTTCAACAGCGCGTAAACGACAGCAATTCCCGGCTCACTGAAGAGAATGTCCGAGATCCGCTTGTTCACCGTTCTTCCCAACCACAAAGTGTCCGATGACGAGGAAGTCGAGTCCCGACGTGAAAAATGTCTGAATCGCATCTCTTGGGGACTCGACGATCGCGTCTCCTTTCAGATTGAACGAAGTGTTCATCACGACGGGGACGCCCGTTAACTTTTCAAATTCCTCCAGCAGCTCGTAATAAAGCGGATTCGAGTCTTGAGTAACGGACTGCACACGGCAGCTGCCGTCGACATGAACCACGGCGGGAATTCGATTCTTGCCTTCTTCAGTCGCCCAAAAACTGAGAATCATATAAGGTGACGGGCGGAAATCCTGGAAGTAGATGTGTCCTCGTTCCTCAATGACGCTTGGGGCGAAGGGGCGCCAGTTCTCACGAAATTTGACCGCTTCGTTGACACGATCGCGGTTTCGCACGTCACGGGGATCCGACAAAATCGAACGGTTCCCGAGGGCACGGGGACCAAATTCCATCCGTCCCTGAAACCAGCCGATCAGATAATTCTGGTTGAGGAGCTGCGCAGCTGCCAGCGCAGGGCGTTCAACGCGCCGATACGCGATCTTGTACGCCCTTAAGACGCTCTCGACTGACTCATCCGAATGGGCAGTCCCCAAGTAGGTATGTCCGACCCTGTGCGAGGGGATTTTCTGGCCCAGCCGCTGGTAAACACCGTAGGCGGCCCCAATACAAGCGCCGTCATCTCCGGCCGCGGGCTGAACATAGATTTCGTCAATCATTCCAGAGCGGACGAGCTCGCCGTTGGCCTTACAATTGAGGGCGACGCCGCCAGCCAGGCACAGCTTGCGTGACCCCGTCAGCCTCGTAATTCGGCGCAAGAGGGCAAGCATGGCTTGCTCACACGAATCCTGAGCCGAACGCGCCAGCGCCTTGTGACGCTCTGAAAGTGGTTCGCCGTTGCGCCGCGGTCCCGTGATCGGGGCGAGTCTGGAGTGATCAAAATCAGATTTGCCAAAAAACCGTCGTCCAGCAACTTTGTAGCTTTCTTCGCCAATCTGAATCAGCTCGCTGAGGTCAAACCCAGGCTTCCCGTACGCAGCCAGGCCCATGACCTTCCATTCATCACTCAGAGGCACAAACCCGAGCATTTGCGTAATGCCAGCGTAAAACACTCCAACCGAGTCGGGATAGTCATATTGCTGCAGGAGGCGAATTTGACCGGATTGCGCACGCCAGAGCGTGGTCGCTTCCCGCGCACCACGGCCATCGATCACCAGAACCGCTGCCTCATCAAAGCCACTCACGCAAAAGGCGCTGAGCGCGTGCGCTAGGTGATGGTTGATAAAGTGAAAACCGCCGCGCGGCGCCGCGAAGGCACGCAAGTAGTCAACGACCCCTCCTCGGTGCCGCAATTCCTTAATCCATTTCAGGGCGGTCCGCTCCAGGCGCATGCGTGACGTCGGAAGCCGCCCGGTCAGCATCTGACGCAGGTCATGTTGCGCCCTGGCCCCAGGCTTGCTCCAGGCAATCGCCACGTGATCGATCTCTTCAGCCTTCAGCTTCCCAAAGTCTAGAGCTGCCTGAATGGCGCGCAATGGAAAGCGGCTATCCTGCTTCGCACCCGAGAGCCGCTCTTCCGCGCAGGCAAATTGCAACCTTCCTTCTTGGAGCAGGCAGGCTGCCGTCTCGTGGATCGAATAGCTGACGCCCAGAATATTCATAACGCAATACGCGAACGCAGTAAGCAAGCAGCGCCCCGCTCAACCTCCCTCGTCCACCATCGCTCGGTCGATCTCAACGCGGCACATAACTTTTTCGACAGACCTAGGCTCCATACCCAAACTGCCGAAATAAGTCGCCGGCGATTTGGTTCGCCTCGTCGATTCGCTCTTGCGACTGTCTGCGTTTGTTGATTCCCACTGAAGTCGTCAGAGCCTGGTCCATCCTTTTGACCAACCTCGGCATATCCCCGATGTGCAGAAAGTCAATAATGCGCCGTGAATGCTCACGCGGTGCGGATACCAAGTCGTTGTAGCTCAGCTCGAGATAACGTGTGCTTCCTAAAGTGCGGCCGCAATTGGCGGCTCTGGCCACCATCTCTTTCCACATCCAGACGCATCGGCCATAAGTGGAATGGCTGATGAAGTCCGCCTCCCGGCCGGACGGGATCCACCAGGGCATAAAATACTTCTCCCAGCGGCGGTAAATCCCGATCTCTGAATTCTTGCTCTGCGCCAACCGCTCGTCAGTCAGCACTTCATCCGAAAGAGCGGCTGCGTAAGTCCGCTCCAGAGAGTCAGCACAGTCCCTACCGTCGCGAACGATATGGAGAAACTTGGCCCTGGGGAAATGCTGCGCAACCTGGTCGATTGCGAAGCACAGAAATGGCTCCTTGTAACAGAACGAAATGCCATCAAGATGCGGGCGCCGGAACAGATTCGACAGCGGCTTTTGGCGCGAGGCAACCTCTCCCACTCTCTCGGAGAAAAAGAAGACGCGTCGCCAGAAGGCTTGCCAGAAGTTATCGCGCATTACCAGGAGCAACGACTCCACGTCCTCACGTCGCGACGCGCGATCGCCAATGAGGTGGAGCAATCTCGGCGATACGAGCACACCTGTGAATGCCTCGACCTGGCGAGCCGCCGCAATACAGTCTTCCAAAAAGGTCGTGCCGGAGCGCGGACATCCGACGATGAAGATCGGTCCGTGTTCCTCCAAGAGAAAAGGGGAATCTTCCAGAGACAGCGTCAGAGTCATTCGGTGTTTGCTTTACGTTCGATACGAGGCGTCAGCTTGAGCGACACAAAGTAGGCGCGCTAGCCGGCTGCTGCGTTGGGTTGCAAGCAATCTCGGCATAGATCTCGCGTAGCGCGTTTCCAATGCGTTTCCAGTCATGATGGCGTGTCACGTGCTCTCGTGCTTCGCCTCCAAGTCGGCGACGTAGTGCTGTGTCGCCGACGAGTTGCGCGATCCGATCTGCGTAGTCGCGAATGAACTGTTCCGGCTGCTCGAGGCGTACCTTGACGCCAGAACCGGGCTGGACGATTTCGCCCGGACCGTTGGCGTCGGCCACGAGCACCGCACAGCCACTGCTCATTGCCTCGAGGATCGCGATACCGTACGTCTCAATTGATGGCATGCAGAAGATATCAGTCGCCCGGTACATCTCGACAAGTTGGTCTCGCGGTACATGCTCGACGAACGTCACCAAATCACCCAAGTTCAAGTCGGCGACAAGTTGGCGGCAGTATCGCACGTAGGGAGGAAACCCTCTTCCGACAATTGTCAGTCGAAATGCACATCGCTGACGTGCGACCGCCGCGGCCCTCAGGAGAAGCTCTACGCCTTTGTAAGGAACCAGTCGGCCCGCGAACAGGAGCCGAGGCACCTGGGGCGGGCGGCCCGCTGCGGGCGGGGTGAACTGATCGTATTCCACGCCAGCATAGGTTATTAGCCGAGCGCGGGCTCGAAGCTGCTCCGGTAGCCTCCGGCGAGTCACTTCGGTCCCGACGAGAATCAAGGCGGCGTTTTGAAGTAGTTGGCTCGAGGTGGAAAATCGCTGGAAGATCCTTCGGGCGATTCCATTGCCGAATCTGTGTCGCACGGTGCGCAATGAAAACTGGCGTGGCAATCGCGGGCCGAAGATCGCTTTAAACGAGTCGGGGGGTGGGTCGGCGGCAAGGACCGGCCCCAAAATTAAGGGAATTCCCGGGACCGCGAGCAAAGAGTCTTTATAGCCAGACGGTGTCACTCGGTGGAGCACGTGAAATTGAGAGCCCCGTAATAACCGCTTCACGACAGAACGTTGGCGCATTTCGTAGGCAAACAGCGACGCTGGCCCAACGTCATTTGGCTCGTCGAGTTGTACGTCGATTGCATGCGTGCCTACTCCCCGGGGGGTCTGCATGCCCGCGGAAGTGACGGTTTCAACACAAAACTGCTCCCGCAGCGCTTCAAGCGTACGGTAGGCGACGAGCCCTTCACTACCGAGCGTCGGTGAGCAGGCGAGTGCCGAGGCCAGAACTTTCAAGCACACACCCTCAACGACAGTCGTCACGAGTAAGAATTTTCAACTCTTCACAGCCTCGACATAAAGAGTCCCACGGGCCCAGGAGCATTGGTCCAAGTCCGGATTCGTCTCCCGTCGCCTCACACTCGTGAATCCTTCCCGTTCGAGCGCCGTTTTGAGCGTTTCAAAGTCGTAGGCGAATTTGTGTTCCCCGCCCTGGCGAAAGTGGAAGTTGATGTGCTCCAGACGAGTCGTACACCAAGCGGGATGCCAGCGCTGCTTGACGAGCTCGAAGTAGCCATCTCGTCGCTGACCGGCGTATTCCAAAAGCGGCCATTCCGTGTCCGGTACTCCGACGCTAAACATGCCCCCAACGGCAAGAACTCGGTAACATTCTCGAAGGAGTCCGCGCGCGACGTTGGGATATTCGATGTGCTCCAGAAAGTGTTCCGAGTAAACGAGCGAGCAGGAACCATCGGCAAAGGGGAGCTGTTCGCGAAGGTCAAGTGTGAGGTCGGCCGCGTTCGACAAATCGATGTTGACGAACCCGGGTTTGACATTGGCACCGCAGCCAAAGTGCAGCTGGAGACCGGTCGCATTGCTGTATCGCCGTGCTTTGCGCATCCCCCTCCTGTGCATCCGCAGGGCTCGTACTTCCGAACGAAGCGTCTGAAGCGCTTGCCGCGTTCCCTGATTGAGCCGACCGAGTATCAACTCCTTAAACAAAGTACGGCAATCCTGTGACAATCACGGCAACCGGCCTCGGGACCCTGCCACCACTCGACGCCATAGCCCCCGCAAAGACAAGTCGCCCAGGCAGGTAACTGACACCGCTAGCGACCACCCTCAATGCCGCTGCGTCCATTGTCGAATCTCGGCATCCGCGATCCTTCTGCCGTTCATAGCAGCTCGATGAAAACTAAATTCACGTCTGCCGCGGCGCAGCGCAGCAACACTGTCCAGCGATCGCCGCAACCAAGAGGAGCGCGACAGCGTGTGACCGCGCTTGGCTATCAAAAGCCTCAGCGAGTAGTTCATGCCGCGCAGCAATTGCGCAATGTACGTTTCCGTCAAGCGGCGTCCAGAGATCACGTGAATCAGTTTGAGTGACGTAAAGAGTCCGGTTCCGAAGCCAAGATCGCAGCTGACGAGTGCCAGATCGGTGTCACCCGACGATGCCAGCGACTCCCCTTTCCGATCAAAGAGACGGCGCACCTCGTCGGCCTCTGCCAAGCGAAGATAAGCCTCCGCGACGGTGCGCCGAACGCACAATCCGGCTCCGTAGGGAAGATGACCATAGAACTCCGGCTGCGCGATGTTGAACCACTCATCGTGTGCCACTTCCCGAACCGATAGAAATCGCTCGTAGGACTTCAACCATGCTGGTGGCGCCTCCTCGTAGTGTGCCGTAATGCTCCCACCCCAGGCGCCTAAAGTCGGCCAGTCTCGAGCAATTCGTTGCGCGTTTTCCAGATACTCTGGACACAAGAGATTGTCGTCGTCGACAAAGATGAGCAATTCAGTGTTAGCCCCGCGGATCGCCGTCAACCTTGCGGGCGTGAGGCCGAGAACAGGTTCGCGGACTACTCGCAGCCGTTCGTTCCATGAAAACGTGCTCGCCTGAATCGGCTCATCAGACGCGTTGTCGACAACAAGCAGATCCCACTTATCTCTAGACAACGACTGGTTCCGCAGAGCTTCGAGTACACGCGAAAAAACGTCCCGTCGAGGATTATGGGTGCAAATGGCAACTGTGATTGTCGGCTCGAGCATGTTGGCCAGTTCCGCCTATCCTCGCTGTGCCCAGCTACTCACGGCGCCTTCGGCGAAACCGCACATCGCTTCGACTTCGCGGTCATTGCGCGACCTGCAGTCATTAGACGGATCTGCCATTGCTCCTCGCTAGCCTTGGAGCGTCCCGCTGCGGCTCTGCACGCCGATTGGTCCATTGCAATAACTGCCTGGCGATTCGATAAGGAAATAGCAGAGCGCGTCCCAGCCGATAGCTATGAGATGAAGCGTATGCCGACGCCTCGTTCAAGATGGCGTCGATATATTCATCGCGGCGTGAACGAATGAGAGTGCCACATGCCGGCGGTAGATGAGACTCAAGGACCAGATAGAGTCTCAAACGCTCACGCTTTACGCGCAGGGAATCCATCGACGACCAGACCCCATTCGCGTGCAGTCGATAAGTCGCCAATGGCTGGAGAGTGAAGTGCAAGTCGCCTTTCAGCGAAGCCAGCACCAACAGGGGCCAGTCCCCCATCGCAAGCTCTTCAAACCATTCCGGAATCTCGGGCACAGCCGACCGGCGCACCATCATCGAGCAGGATGGCACATAGTCAGCCTGCAGGATCTCTGCCAGGCCCGTGCGCTCGGGCACGCTGAAATTAGGCCAGATCCCGCTTCGCCGGCGGCCTTGCTCATCCAGGCGATTGACCTCATGAAACGAAACAGCGATGTCGGGATGAGCATCCAGGAGAGTCGCTTGCAGTTGAAGCTTGTCGGGCGACGTCCAGAAGTCGTCCCCCTCGAGCATTGCAATGTACTTCCCCTGGCACGATGCGTATGTCCGGCGAAAATTACGGTGCATCCCCAGGTTCCGCTCGGACGGGAGCAGGCAAATCCGGCCCGGGTATTGGTCCGCAAACTCTTCGCAGATTTTCCGAGTGCGATCGGTCGAACAGTCCTCTCCAACTACGATCTCGTAGGTAAACTCCGTTTTCTGAGCCAGGGCCCCTTCGAGAGCCTGGCGAATATAGCGTTCCTGGTTGTATGTGATGACCAGGACGCTGATTTTGACGGACTGGTCGACGCTGTAAGCAGGTTGGGTCACCTGCTGAGGAGACTTGGTCTCAAACTCTTTGGGCGCGAGGCAGCGAACCTTCACAGGCGATGGATCAGGAGCGCTCCCAGGAGAATGAATGACCATTGAACGGCTATCGATTGGCCCGCCGACCAATCACGTCGAAGTGACCATTGCCCGTCGTGAAACGGCCTGACGGATTTCGGGCGCGACGGCGATAGCCGTCCTAAGAATGTCACAAATTGTGCGGGCGGCATCGTCGCTAACGGCCGTGCCCGTTGGAAGGACAAGCACGCGTTCGGCAACGCGCTCTGTGACCGGCAGGACAAGGCCCGCATGGGGGAAAAGCGACCGATAGGGCTCCATGCGATGGCAGCCAGGATAAAAATAGCGGCGTGCAAGCACGTTTTCGGCTGTCAGCACGGCAACTAACTCATCCCGCGTGAGCCCGGTCTTGGTTTGATCGACCTCCACGACTATGTAGTGATAGTTGTTGCGTTCTCCTTCGTCATATTCGAGCAGGGCCAAGCCGGGTGCGTCCGTGAGTTCGTCGCGATAGGCCCGGTAATTTCGCAGGTTGACCTCGACGAACTCGGGCATGTCCTCCAGCGACGTCAGACCCATCGCCGCGCAGATCTCAGTCATCTTCCCATTCGTGCCGATATAGTCAACACGATCGATTCCGGCAAAACCGAAGTTTCGCATTAGTCGCATCTTCCGCGCGAGCAACTCATCGTTGGTAACGACTGCGCCTCCCTCGAATGAGTTGACAAACTTGGTCGCATGAAAGCTGAACACCTCGGCTAGGCCAAAACGGCCAATCGCTTCGCCGTGGTAAGAGCATCCGAACGCGTGTGCGGCGTCGAAAAGGAGCGTGAGCCCGCGACGATCAGCGATCTCCTGCAGTGCAGCCACATCTGCGGCGCGCCCCCAGAGGTGGGTCGCCAGAATGCCGCTCGTGCGGGGCGTGATCATCCGCTCGATGGCCCTCGGCTCGAGCGTGTGCGTCGTCGCATCGATATCGGCAAAAACCGGGGTGATCTGCTGCCACTGAAGAGCATGCGCCGTGGCAATAAACGTGTACGAAGGGACGATGACCTCTCCTGTGAGTTCTGCCGCGCGGATCGCTATCTCCAGTGCAACCGTCGCGTTGCACATGGCCACGCAATGGGCGGTGCCCGTCACCTCCGCGACGCGTGCCTCGAATTCCTTCACCATTGGCCCGTCGTTCGTGAGCCACCGGCTATCTAGGATTTGATTCAGTCGACTCGCGATGCGCGCTCGTTTCCCGATGTTCGGTCGCCCGACATGTAGCGCTTCGCAGAAAGCCGGTTCACCACCAAGTATGGCAAGCACCGTTTAGCTCCTCAGGCCAATCTTATTCGAGCCGACGCGCCGGCAAGGGGGCCCGTTGCCGCGCCGACGTTCTGCTTGTGCCCTACTCGACGACAAAAAACGCCTCAGCGTGACACCACATATTACGTCGAAGGCGTACCGTGTTTGCTCCGCACACCTCTTGGAACGCCACGGTCTCTCCACGGAACTCCGGACGACATAACTCGTCGAATCCGACAATTGAGCCCTTGGTGAGATGAGGGCGCAGTCGCTTCAAACACTCGATCGTCGGTTGATAGATGTCCAGATCAAAGTAGGCAAGCGCCACGATCGTCTCTGGATGCTCGTCGAGATACTGGGCGAACGTCGTCGACACATCCCCCTTTACAAGCTCAAACTTCTTGACCGTGTTGACCGGTGACTGCGTCTCTTTCAGGGCTAGCAGCTTGTCGAGGTAGTCATCGTACCCATTAGCCACGCCGTAGGCGCCGTCAACAATAAAATCCGAGCGCGCGTCCTTTTCGCCGACTCCTTTGAGGCCACCGAACGTGTCGAATCCGACAATTGTTCTAAAGCTGTTGAACGGCTCGTAGATAGAACGCAAGCTCTGGAAGATTGCCAGGTTCTGTCCCCAGCGACACCCAAACTCGACGATGATGCCGGGGACGTCCAACACCTCTTTATACAGCGAGTCGAAAAAAAGGAACCGCTTGAGTTCCATCGGCAGCAAGTATAAGCCGAGGTTTCTGACTAATTCCGGCCTCGGAATGGGCGAATTCATGAGTGCATCGTGAATTGCGCCGCGCGCGTCGACGGTCTCGTTGGACGACACGGCCTTCATCATCCTAAAGTCCATCGATGCGCTCTTTTCCTCGCCACCAGTCTTCATGCGACGGCTCAAATCGGACTGACTAGGCCAACAAGCACTCAACCGCGTCGACTGAAAACGTCGGAATGCCGAGCGTCAATTCAACATCGCGTCGCTCGGCATAGGAGTCGTCGATGAGAATTGCGTCACGGTGTTTAATATGGGCCGATTTCTTTTCGAGTTTGCCAATCTGCGTAACGGAATCGAACAATTGCAGCAACCGGTATTCGATAAGCAGCATCTCCAAGTCGGACGGGCACTTCGACAACAGATGAATGCCGATTCCTTCGTTGAGGCATTGGTACAGGAATCGAATGAGGAGCACGTTCACTCGTCCATCAATACAGAGACAGTCATCAAAGTCGACATAAACGTGTCGATAGGCAATCGACAGCCGGAACCGATTTTCCCATGCGCGATCCAGGACGACGTCGAAGGCACCCGGATGAATCGACACGGGAATCCCCAGGTGATTGTAGAGGCTGAGCAGCGGTAAATTTACTCCCCGCGCCCGACAGACGCCCGATGTGCCCGCGATACGCGGAGCAATTTCCAAGAGGGCAAGGTCGCCGTTCGCAGCACGCTTGACTTGGAAAAACCATGCCCCGTTCATGTCGACATGATCGTTGATGACATGGGCCATCGTCTCGAAGGCTTTGTCAGCAATCGAGCGCGACCGGACACTAATTCCATTGATCACGCGATCTCTTGTTCGAGGCCCGCAAAACAGCAGGTCGCCGTTGAAGTCCGTAAAACAGTCGACGGTGAACTCCTCTCCGGGCAGGTGTTCGAGCAGCAACAGGGTGGGATCTCGGTCGAGGTAATGCTCGGCTTCGATTCGGTTCCGTGCGAGATGAGTCCCTTTCGACCCCTGCCCACGATCCGGTTTCAGGAAGATGGGAAAATCCTCGGGCGCACATTCCGATAGCGAATCAAAAACTCGCGGCACCCGAAGCTGACCTTGAAACCGCTTGTAAGTTGCACGCTTGAATTGGACGAGTTCGCAGGTCTCCAAAGGCGAGCAAATGATGTCACACGGGAGCGCTGCCTGGTGTCTCATGAGCGTTAACAAAACGTCGTCGTGTGCGGGATACAGTACTTCGGCGCGCAACTCCTGCACTAATTGGCAGAAGGCCGGGATGAACTGCGGATCATCGATGAATGGCAAAGAGTTGAACTGGACAGGGTAAACGAAATCCGCATGATCGCTTACGGACGATGCCCCGATTAAGTCGACCCCTTTGGCCCCTGCGAGTGACCGCGCAACTTCCAGCCCGATTTCTGTGCCGCTCGGAAACACCAGAACCGACACCGGGCTGGCCATGAGCCGCGAATACGCCGTTGGAACGGCAGTCGCGCCCACGCCGCCGGATGGAGCTGGTCCGGCTGTTGCCGGGACGACTCCATTAACGCTGTCGTCGCGAGACACGCTCATCGGAACTGTTCCCTACCCATAAATTGCGCTCAGCCAGGCTGGAGACGGCGGTCGCCGAGCGGGACGGCGGCTGGCTGCGGAGTTGAGAAACGCGGCAGGCATCGCAACGTTGATTTAACTGATCGATCCATGAGTCGGTTCGAACGTCCAGTCGAGCTGCGGGCGTAGTGCTCCCGGCCATTTTCCAAACCAGTTGCCCGAGCGTTCGACGTCATGAACCTCAAATGCAACGGCATCGTCAACCACGAGAATTGGGCGCGACGTGTCCTCGACGATGATCACTTGGACGCGGTACGTCGAGTCGTTGAGAAGCCCCCCAGGAATCCGGCAGCGCGCACAAACCCTTTGCTTGGCATGCCGCGCACTCGGTGAACACGTATTAAAAACTCGGATGCCTTCGGCATTGAATAGCGACACGCTGAGGTTCAGCTCAATGTCCGTCGGATAGCTCTCAAAGTCAAATTCGAGATCGATCGGAGTGTTGACTGTGATCTCCCCAGAGGGTTCAGAGCGCCGATCGACGACTCGGACCGCGATGAGGCGGACCTGTTCATTCCTCGGCGCCGATTCAGGCTCCCAAGAATGTTTTCGCTGCTCCGGTTGCGCCGTCCGCAGATAGCGGCTTACGGCGGATTGGGATGTTCCCTCAAACGAAATCCGACCCTTGTCGAGCAAAATCGCACGCGAACACAAGCTGTTCACGGCTGTCATATTGTGGCTGACGAACAAGACTGTTCGACCCAAGCTAGCGACCGATTGCATCTTCCCGAGACACTTCCGCTGAAACTCGGCGTCCCCGACCGCTAGCACTTCGTCCACAATGAGAATCTCGGGCTCCAAATAAGCAGCCACCCCGAACCCCAGCCGCACGGACATGCCAGAAGAATAGCGCTTGACCGGCGTATCGATGAATTGTTCGACGCCCGAAAAGTCCACGATTTCGTCGAACTTCTTGCGGATTTCAGCACGCTTCATTCCCAGCATCGACCCGTTCAGGAAGATGTTCTCCCGCCCAGTTAGTTCCGGATGGAAACCGGTGCCGACTTCGAGCAGACTGGCGACGCGACCTCGAAGGCGAACGCGGCCTTCAGTCGGTTCTGTGATGCGGCTGAGAATTTTCAGAAGCGTCGATTTGCCTGCGCCATTGCGTCCGATGATCCCGACAACTTCCCCTTCCACAACATTGAAGGAGACGTCCCGCAAAGCCCAGAATTCTTCAACGGTCCCTTTCTCCGTCGAGCCACTCGTCAAGCGCCGGAAGGGACGTTTGATGCCCTGGATGAGATCCTCGCTCAGTCGGCGGTATCGCTGATCGCCCAGCCTTTCGTGGCGAATCGTGTATTTCTTTCCAAGATCGTCAATGCTGATCATCGTCGAGGACATAGATCGCCGGAAATGCACTCAGCTGTTGAGAGCGGACCCGAGGGATTTCGACTCGTGCAAGCCGATCCCGCGTCAAATGACGTCGGCAAAGCTTTTCTCGGTTCTACGAAAGTACCACACACCGGTGACCAGCAACGTCACGGCCATGACTGACGACAGCACAAATCCTGGCCAGTAGATCGCGGTCTCCCCTCCCAAGATGGCCCAACGGAAGCCATCGATGACGGCAACCATGGGGTTAAGCGAGTAAAGCAAGTACATCGTGTCGCCGAATCGATCTCGAATCACGCTGCTGCTGTATCCAACGGGGGAAGCGTAGAGACCAAACTGGACGAGAAATGGAACCACGTGCCGAAAGTCGCGGTATTTGACGGTGAGGGCCGTCAGCAGCAGCCCCGGTCCCATGGCGGTCAAGAAGGCGATTCCCATGAAAACCGGCAAGGTGAGACAGCGCCAATCCGGCAAGAACCAGTACGAGATCATCAGTCCGCCCAGAATCAAAAAGCCGATCAGGAAATCAACGAAGCTGGTGATGACTGCCGCCGCCGGAATGATCAATCGCGGAAAATAGACCTTCGCGACCAAATTGGCATTCATCACCACGCTCTGGCTGCTCGCAGAGAGAGAACTCGAAAAGAACTGCCAAGGCAGCATTCCGGCGAGCACCATGACTGAATAGGGCGCCTTCGCCTCAGACGGGAGTTTGGCCACCATTCCGAACACGACGGTCATGATGATCATCGTCAGCAGTGGCTGGAGCAACGCCCAGGTAATCCCGATGACGGTCTGCTTGTATCGAACGGCCAAGTCCCGCCAGGCGAGCGTGTAAAACAACTCACGATAACGCCAGAGATCGCGCCAGTAATGACGCTCTGCGCGGCCGGCTTCAATCGTCAGGTCAAAAGACCCGACCGGCTCATTTTCAGACCGCTGCGTCACTGTTTTTGATCGCGTGCGGAAATCTCGCAGCTCAACTGGCATCACGAGGTTGCCCATTTCGCCACCGCGTAATTCGCGCGGATCGCTCATGAACTGGCCGACTTGTCTTGATAATCAGCACGCGCCTGCTCTGCGTACAGATACGCCGTTGGCACATGCCGAAGGTCGAACGACGGGCTGGACCAATAAAGATGCAAATGGGCTTCCGGGATGCGGGGCGACGCATATTCAATCCGAATTGGTATGCGGGCTCCCACGCGGAGTGGGATGGGCTCGGAAATGAGTTCACGAGTCATGTGCCACTCGGTCTTGAATCGCTCCAGCTTAATGTTTTGCCATGAGTCGATGACGCATTTGTCGCCGACCCAGAGCCGGACCTGCGCACCGGACTGTCCCTTTCCATAAGCGTAAACTCTAAAAGTAAAGTCCTCGCTGAGGGGTCCTTCAAGCCATCCGGTCCAGCGCACAGAGACCGGAGCGTCCTGCGAGAGCAGCCGCGGATCGCGTTGATTGAACCAGGAAGGACCAGCTGCTACTTCATGGTAGGCACCGCGCATACGTCCGAACTGGATTCGTTGATCGATCTTGGTGAAGATCGGCTCGCCGGACAGGTCGGGCGTTGCGAAATAACTACCGACGAGTCCGATGCCCTTTCGCTGCGCCGCAAGGGAAGCCGTCTTGAGCGTAAGCTCGCCCTGCTTGCGTTCCCAATCTTTCCATCCGGTTATCCGAAAGTACGGAGTGCTGTTGCCGCGCATCTGGCCCCACAGCACATCGCCTGTCGAGGTTTCAAGGACCTGTCCCCACTGATTGTCATCGTGTGCAGGTCCGCGAAAAGCAAGTTCTTTCCAGGCCTCCAGTTTCGCGGGAAGACCGATATCGTCGTTGAATGCGCCGGCATAGAGCCCGTCCCGCGTCCAGACGCCGGCCGGGCCGCAGGCATCCATGACGACCAAGCAATCCTTGACTTCTCCGAGGATGGCGCGGAGATCGGCAAACTCACCCGGCGCTCCCGACTTGCTCGCGGTGTGCCTGCCGACGGAAAAGTTCTCCAAACCGCGGTTGTCCCACTTGAGGAACCGGCTGGAATGGCGTTGGTTGTTGGGCCAATTCATCGGCGGCACGTCTCCCATATCGCGCGCACCGAGCGAATTGTTCACCGTCATGTATGTCTCGCCGCCGTCGTCACAATAAATACTTGTGGGAAGGGGGTGCACGGCTCCGCGTTCCCGCTCTGGGTACGATCCGTTGCCGGGGCGAGCGTGGTCCCAGTTCCAAATCGGCAGGTCCCGCGTGCCTTCGTTTGGGATCACTGTCCACGCGGCGTCCTTGAACCCTATGGGACAGGCGACATCCCAATTTGGGCCCACAGAACAGCTGAAGTAGCCGATCCGATTTCCGACCGAAGCAAGTGAAATTTCGTCGACGTCCACAAGCCCGTTGCCGTTCTTGTCAGACCACGAGAACGCGAAATGTCGATACCCCCCTGCCCCGTCAAACGTCACTGGATTCGTGAGGCCCTTTTTCTTCAAAGCCTCAACCCACCATTTCTGCAGTTTTTGACGATCCAGCGTCGGATGCAGAGCTCCGATGTAGGCCACTGGCAGGAGGCGGTTTTGCTTTTCATCGACCCGCAAGATGGTCACGCTTCCCGTGGCACGGCCGGCACCGCGATTGACCAAATAAGTTTGACCATTGAGATGCCGTACTTCCCAGAAGCTGGTCTCTCCGCCCGCGGGCAGGATGTCGTGATGGAAGAATTTCCCGACATTCCAGGAAGCATGGTCGACCGCGTCGTAGATGTGCGTAAGGGTCCAGCTTCTTGTCTTATAGTCGATCTTACCTCTCGCTAAGTGTTTGGGATCAATCGGGATGTACACAAGGGTGGGGTCAGCAGGGTCGATAGTCGTGAGAGAACCCCATTGCAGGCCGCCGAACCACTGATTAACAAGTTCGTGCGTTTCTCGGCCGCGAAAATGCGCAACCCTTCGCGGATATTGCTCGACAATCACGAAGCCTCCCTTATGGTCGGCAGCGATATCGAGAATGTCATCGAACTCCAGAGGGTTGAAAACGCCATAGGCGCGGCCTTCGGCTCGACCATAAACCGCCACGGATTTTCCGTCCGGAAAGTGAAAACGGCGGACGCAGTTGCCGTTGGAAACAATCAACAAGTCTCCGAAAACCGGATCGAAGGCCAGTCGCCCGGGGTTCGGAACATCGCGAACGATCGTCGAGACCTGATCGGACTCGCTGTGCACCTGCACGATGTCGTTGCCGGACACGACGAAGACGCGTCCATCCGCAGTCGCCACCCCCGCCCCCGGCCTAGACACCTTGACGCTCTTCTGGCGTTTGATCTTGTCGTCGTCAGGCCAGAGGAAGCGGACTTCGTTGGAGTCACGATACGTGACGACGAGGAAATCCGGGGCTCCCGCGATGCTAATGGAGTCGGGCTTGGCGCGCTGGGCTTCAGTTCCGCCACGTAGATCGAGAAAGGGCAGATTCATCTCAGCGAAGCGACGCAGTTTGGGCACCCCCCAAAACTTCTGAGCGTTGTCAGCCCGCCGCACGTCCAGCAGGGCGTCCATCTGGAGATACAGTACGTTGCCGATGCGAGCCAGTCCTCTCAAGCCATGTCCGAGCGCGCCACCCGTGTCCCAGTATTTCTTGCTGCCATCGAGCGACATTTTCAATAAGGCCGGTGGTCCTTCGGATGAGATCGAACCCACGTACAGCGCGCCGGCCTCGTCGACCATGACCACGTTCGGTCCAAAATGATTACCCGGCCAGACATCGAACGGCGACCACGGCGTGTTAATTCCAACATTGACCAGGAATTCGCGATAAAAACCCGGAGTCCGCAAGAGGCGCCATTCGTATCGCCCGGCAGGCAACGAGTCGCCGTACCGGTCCAGTCCGTCCCAAAACACGTTGTGCTCGCCCGGCGCCTGTGGCTGGCCGTAGAGAATCGGTCGAACCATACGGCCAGCGGCATCGTAGATCGCCAGCGAGATTCGTCCCGGCTCACGAAGTTCATAGCGGAGGGGAAAACGCCCCTCGTCGGTGTTGCCGGTGGCTACGCCTGCCGCTAGCAACACCTGCGATAGCAGAATGAATTGCTTCAGGGACCGCAGCATTGCGCCAGATATTTCTTGACGGATGCCGGAACCTCGGCTCCCGGTCCGCCGATCACGAGGCTTTGACAGACTTCGGTTCAGCCGCCAGCGGCGTGGGTCGAGCTGCGTTGTACTCCTCCTCGATCCACTGGAACGTCTTAGCCATTCCGTCGCGAAGTCGAATGGATGGCTCCCACCCGAGCAATTGTTGAATACGACTATTGTCGCTGTTGCGGCCGTTAACACCCTTCGGAGCGTCCAAGCGATATCTACGCTCCAACTGGACCCCGGCAAGTTCTTCGACGATATCCACAAGTCCGTTAACAGTCACTAATTCACTGCTGCCAAGGTTCAAAGGCTCCTCGATATCGCTCTCCATGATCTGTTCGATGCCCATGATGCAGTCATCGATGTACATGAAGCTTCGCGTCTGACTACCGTCTCCCCAGATCTCGATCGAGTGATCACCGGTCGCGAGCGCGTGGATGACCTTACGACAAATGGCTGCGGGCGCCTTCTCACGTCCTCCGTCCCAGGTGCCGTGAGGGCCGTAGACGTTATGGAACCGCGCCACTCGCGTGCACAATCCGAAGTCCTCGCGGAAATGACGGCACAATCGTTCGGAGAAGAGTTTTTCCCAACCGTAGCCGTCTTCGGGCATCGCCGGATAAGCATCAGCTTCCTTGAGCGGTATTACATCGGGACTTCGCTGTTTGTCAGCATTGTAGACGCACGCGGAGCTGGCATAGAAATACCGCTCGACACCCGCATCGCGAGCCGCGAGGAGTAGATGCGTGTTAATCAACACCGACAGCATGCACAGCGCTTTGTTATTCTCGATGAAGCCCATTCCACCCATATCGGCGGCGAGGTTGTAGACCCTCGACGCGCCCTCGACCGCTGTGCGGCAAGCATCGCGCTCCTTCAAATCGGCGACGACATTGTCCACCTCCTCAAACCATTGATACCATTCATCAACAGGCTTAATATCGACGGCCCGGATCCTCCAGTAGCCCTGCTGACGGAGGTGGGCCACCAAATGGCCTCCGATAAATCCTCCGCCCCCGGCGACTACAATCAAATCGTCAACCATTTTTTGGCCCTTCTTGTCCATACCTCGATCTAGCCGTTTGAAGGAAGTGTGGCTTCGCCGAAGCAACGCTGCTTTCCAGCCGCCTCACGATTGGTCATCACACTGGCTGATTCGGGGCCAGCTTGGGATGCGACTTCTCGCCGCGCGGCTTTGACGCTTTTCTTTTCCCGTTGGGGCCTAATGCTCGGTCGGCGAGCGATTCCAAAGCCGCCGCAACCATTTTCGGTTTCCCCGTCGGAACTTGATGATAGGCCGTCGTCGGCAACCACTCACTACACAAAAGGTGCACGTCCGACTTCGTGCTGCCGATGTAAAGCACATCGCCACCGGATTCGATGCAGCCGTACACTTTCGATGGCATGACGTATCCCACAAAGGGATCTCGCAACGTGACCAAATGTGCATCCGGCGTCACCAAGAGCCCCGCGAGTTCACTTAGCGGCACTGGACGGCTGCGGTGCACGGGCAGTCCGGCGGTGCGCAATTCATTTTCGACCAGGTCCGCCTTCGCACCCACTGCGTTGAGCCACAGCACGACTCGCCCCGATCCTTCACGGTGGTGGATCCGATACCCTTCAATGAACGTCTCGTGATCGTGGGCTACGCCGAAATTCCCTGAGTAGAGGAGCACCGCGTGCGCAGACAGCTCGGCCGGTCGCTGCAAGGGCGTGGTTCCCGCGAGGATGGGGACCGGCGAGGGATCGCGTTTCAGTCGAATGCGCTGCGACGGGATGCCAATCTCCAGAAGTCGCCGTCGCTGGTCTTCTCCAAGCACCTCGAAGATGTCCACCCTTTTTCGCCAGAAGAGCGTCAGGGCATAAAGCCATTTGAGCATCAGTGGCACGCGCTCCCGGCCGGCCATGACACATTCTGGATAGAAATCGGTAATCCGATAGATGAGCCGCTTGCGCAACAAGACATTAAGCGGAGCCAAGAAATGCAATAGAAACGGCGGGCTGCCGGTGAATAGTATCTCGTCAGCGCTCACCAGATGCCTGCGTAAGCGCACAATCAAACGCACATTCGTCCGCATCGTCCAAAACGCGCGTTTCAAAAGGCTGGATCGGTCATATTGGATCCCTTTGAAGCGCAGGATCTCCAACCGTCCGTTGCCAAAGGTCGCAACTTCGATCGAATTTGCCGTAGACGAAAGACCCGCTAACACGACGTCTTTGCCGCCGGCCGAGAGTTCCCGAGCAAACCCGAGGCTGTACTGTCCCACCGCGCCGAAATCAGGAGGCAGCCAGTCGCAGATATAGAGCAGTCTGGGCCGCGGACTGAACCCGGAGTTTAGAGTATCCAAGCGATCCCTATCGCGACGAAACAGGCACGACCAAGAGTGGCAACCGTCGAGAATTGCCGACACGGTTGTCTTAGGAGCCAAACGAGCGGCCTCACCGATCGCGGCACATTGTCGGAAATGAACCGCGCCAAGTGGCGACGCATGGTCGCCGGCGGGAGGCCTTACACCTTGCAAGCAAAATCGTAAATGACAGACGCGATTTCCATGAGTCTGGATTCCGCATCATCCGCGCCGTCTGTCTGCAAGAGAACCTTGCTCAGCGGAGGCCATTCACGGTGACCCCATTGTTGCCGACGCACTTTGCGCCATCCCTCGCGATCGACAAAAGCTCGGCCGTCCATTTGGTACCAGTAGACCGCAACCACCTGTTGACCCGATCGCTCGTATTTGTCGACTACTACCGGCACATCGGGCCTATCAGGCAAGGTTCGGATGCGCGACTGCACCAATTTCCATCCCGCGCTATGATAGCACTCCTGAGGGCCGTGCGGCATGCCCGGGTTGAGTCTGGTCCACGTCGCAAAATGGGTCGTAATACTGGCGCCTGAGGGGCTGGAGTACACGCGGTTGATCTGTTCTTCCGCGCCGACGGCAATAAAGACTCGGGGATCGACTTCGGTTTCTTTACCGGTCCAATTCCCCAGCACCAGCGGCAAGTCGTCCAAAGAACAGCGCAGCGGTCGCACCGACGATGCGACGAATGACGAATGAAGCGCAAAACCCGGAAGTTGTGTGACAACGACGACGGCGAAGGTGATCCACAAGTACTTTGACAGGCCGCGACGCCTCCCTCCTGGCGGGGGGCCATCATTGGAGACTTTGGTGTACTGAACTTGAGTCACGGGGTTCACGTCGTGCTTGTTCCGGTCGGTGCTGCCAGTACGGTCGAGCTTGTCACACGGGGACGGTCGACGGCAATGCTCTGGACCACGTCGTCCGCTGCGGATTGAACAAGCATCGTCTCCAGTTGAGCCTCAAACGTTTCGAAGAGGAGCAGAGTCTTTTCAAGCGCCTCAACCCGCGAGTCCGGGGATGGCTCGCCGACTGCCCGAACGTGGCCGATCTGATGCCCAGCGGCGTGCAAGGGGAACTCGCACCGCCAGACGTTTTCGACACCTACGCCGACGCGGGTCCAAGAACCGTGAAAGCCTTCTTGGATGATCGGCGCATTGACGCTGAGCTCGATTTTACTAATTGGCAGTTCCATCGCGGCCTCTTGCAGCCCAGCCCAGATCAGTTCCCACTCACAGATGCCCTGAAGATGAACATTCGACTGCGTCACCGGCCCCGAAGGTCGTCCGCTAATTCGGAAAAATGACTGCACGGTCGATCGAGCGCGCGACGCGAGCAACCGCAGCTCCGCATGTCCGAACATCCTCGAGACAACAAACATGACGATCACGGCAGCCGCGCTGACGACGGCGACCAACTCACTCTTCCAGATAATGCTAAGCAGTGCTGCAACGCCAGTAACGCCGCAGCTCAGCGCCACAATCCCAACCGCCCATGTGTTACCGAAGCGCTCCATCAGACGGTGTTGCAGGTGGGCACGGTCGCCACTGAAGATGCTCCGCCCCGTGAGCTTTCGCCGAATCATTGCCGCCGCGGAATCGAACAGCGGAATGGTCATCAGGCAGAGGGGGGTGGCTAACAGCACAGTCCCCGGCCCTTTGTGGGCCGTCTCGACAGCAAGCGCCCCGACCACCAATCCGATGAGCATGCTCCCGGCATCCCCAAGAAACATCTGCGCCTTCGGGAAGTTGTATCGCAGGAAACCAAACAAGCTGCCGGCAAACGCGGCCGCGACGAGCGCATGCGGCCGGTGCCCGTTCATCACCGATAGGACGGCGATTGCCAAAGAGTCAATGATGCCAACGGTCGTCGCAAGCCCGTTGATCCCGTCGAGCAGATTGATCGCGTTGATAGCCGCCAACAGCCAAATCAGTGTCACGGGGATGCTCAGCGGGCCGAGGTCGACAGTCCACGCAAAAAATCGCAGGCGCTCGATGACCAGCCCGCACATAATCAAAACGCTCGACGCAATGATCTGGCCAAGAAGCTTCTGTCGACCGCGCAGTCCAACTGCGTCATCCAGGACTCCCACGAGAACGATAATCGTTCCCGCCAAAAGAAGTCCGATCAAGTCGTCGCCGCTCCCCTGCGACGTCTGCACTGCGTCGCGACGCAGGAGCAACAGCGGCAGCGCCACGCCGACCGTTGAGAGAAAAGCGACGACTCCGCCGCCCAGCGCGACCGGCTGCCGGTGCACCTTGCGATGATTATCCGGGCGATCGGTGAGATTGAAACGGTCACAGACCCGCTTGAGCAGCGGGACCAGCGCCAAACTCACGACGCACGCGGCGCAGAAAGCTAAAGCGGTCGAAGTCATTGGCCCGTAAGAATCGTTTTCGAGTCCGCCCCTGATTGTCGGGCGCCGGACTATTTTCCCAAGAATGCCCGTGGATTTTGTGCCATTGCCCCGTTTCTCACACTGGTTCTTCCACGATTACTTCTCCCTCCTCGAACTTTGTGCGGCTGTAATAAACTTCGGAGGGGGCACCCACCATCACGGCCCCGAGCATCCGAATGTTGAAGGAACGAAGCAACTCGCACGCAGATTGCACTTTCGGAATCTCGCTGATATCCCGCAGGAGCGAGAGCACTACTCCATCGGCGTGCCGGGCGACGACGCGCGTTTCGACAACCGGCAAAACGGGCCCGGCGTCTATCACCACGTGCACGAACGCCGCGCGGAGTTCGCTGACGATTCGCTGCACCATCTCGTCGTTGCTCGGAGAAAGCGTGCGTCGGCCCCACGCTCCGGCGGGGAGGAGAAACAAGTTCTCGGTAGAGGTTGGGAGCACGGCTTCAAGCGGCTCGATGCGATGGGCAAGAATTGCACTGACGCCAGGGGTCAGTTCGACGCCGAGCATTTCATGAAGCGCGGGGCGCCGCAAATCGAAATCGACAAGCGCCGTTCGTCGACCCATGCCGGCAAAGCTGGTGGCTAGATTCAGAGCGACGGTCGTCTTTCCTTCCCCCGCCGAAGCGCTCGTGACTAAGACAACCTGCGGCGATTCGCCAGGAGCAAAGATGAGCCTCGCTGCGATGCCGTCGACGGCCTGGGCAAACTCCGCGTTGGAAAAGTCCCGCCTCTCGCCGCGCTGCATGCGCGGCATCGTGCCCAGGATCGGGAGCCGCAATCCTTCAGCGATTTCCAGCAATGTATTCAGTCGCCGCCGTCTCAGGTCCCAAAAAAGGACCAACGCGCACCCGATCACGGTACCGAACACCCCTGAGCTGGCGCTCAGCATGACTCGTCGATTCCAATCGTCATTCATGGGGGTGTTAGGCCCGCTAATTTTCGCAATCCGCGCTTTCAGGCTGGCCATCTCGATATTGGCTTCGCGAAGCTCACGTTGGATACGGTCGCACAAGGACTCGAGCGCCTTGATTTCAGCGCGCATCAATTCCACGTCGACCGAGGAGCGCCCGAATTTCTCTGCCTCCTTGCGCAACGCCTCAACCTTCCCAGTGAGCTCCTTTTTTTGAGCGTCGAGTATCTCCACTGTCGACATACCGGGTTGTTCGGCAGCCTGCTTGCGAAGCGCGAGTTCCTTCCTTAGTGCCTGCTTGCGATCCTCGATTCGCTTGCGATTGCGTTCAATCGAGGCTTGGACAGGCGCGACATGTTCATTCTCTGCCGCTCCGTATGACGTCTTGTGCGTATCGTCGATTAGGACTTGCAGATTCTCCAAACGTGCCTTGCTCGTGGCGATGATCGGGTCCATCGTGGCCGCAACGTCCACTTCGGCATCGGAGATTGGAACGCCAGCGCCGGCTCCCATGCGCTGACGAATTTGTTGAGCAGACTGTGCGCGTTTGAGATCCCATTCCACCTGGTTGAGCTGCTTCCAAAGAACTGAATACTCCTCCAGCGTGTTCTTTTGAGCCAGGGTCAGCGCTTCGCTGTCACTCGTTCCGAGCGCATCAGCCAATTGGCGCAAGCCCGAGCGCCTTTTGCGGAGGTCTGTTTCTGTTTCGGTCTGCGCCTTCTGAAGACTGGCGATGCGGACCAATTTCTCCTGTCGCTCCGCACCGACGACTTCCGACAGGTAAACTTCGACGACCTTGTCGGCCAGCGTTTCCGCTGTCCGCTTCTCCTCACAGCGCACGCTGACTTCCATGATCTCAGCATCGTCGGGGAACGTGACGTTGACGACCTTCTGGAGCCATGCCAATTGATCAACCTGCTGCATGACTAGCGGGAGGCTCGCGACTTCTTGGCGTTGCAAGACCCCTGCGAGGACCATCGGCCCTCGAACCAGCTGTTTTTGCGTCCGCTTGTACAAGTCGAACAAAATCGACGCATCGGCATTCTTGTTGAGTTCCAGAATGTTCGATTGGCCGGCCGACACGCGGAGGACGACCGTCGCCGTATAGAGACGAGGCAAGCCGAGACCGACCCCGATGGCCGCAAGCGCCCCGACGACCAGGCCGGCGAAACTTGCCCTCAACCAATGCCGCCGAAGGGCGTGGAGAATCTCCGCAACCAGGTTGCGCGTGTGAAGCGCTGGCGCAACCTCGACTGCCGAGCCGTCTAGTGAGAAGATGTCTGGCCTCATCGGGGTCCGAGCGCCCCTGCTCGATTGCGTCGTTCCAGCGACGTCGGCAGGATGCGTCGAATCGCCGAAGGTGTCGTTTGATTCAGCTGCGGACATGATCCGTCACCTTGCGCGCCTTGCAGCTTTCGACTTGCGGGGGCGATTGGATCGGGTAGCGAAGACTTGCGGACGTTCCGACTCCATTGGGAACAATTTGGAAAGCAAGACCACTTCAATTCCGAGTAGCAGCATCGCCAGAGGCATCATGATCCATCCCGCGAGGTCGTGAAAGATCCTCTCGGCGAGGTGTGGGCCAGCAAGCTCTTGAGCAACCCCGGTCGCTGCGATCCGAAAAGTGTTTGCGGCAATCGCGATTGCGGGCGCACTTATCAGCACGCAAAGCTTTTCCCAAGTCGAAACCTTGAGCAGGATTGCGGCGGCTGTCGTGGCCGCGCCGAACATCATCAACATTCGCAAGCCATTGCAGGCTTCAGCGACCCCAATCGTTCCGTTACTCAGCAGAATCACATTGCCAGTCGCGATTGCCGGAATTCCCAGTGTTTGTAGGGCGTACGTGCTGCAGACTGTTGCCAAATGTTGAAGAGGGCCGCTCAGTCGTCCGGCGATTGCTCCGGGCAATGGAATCATGAAAAAGAGAAACAAAATCGCCGGCCAGGCCCATCGCAACGTCCAGAACCCTCCGACCAGACCAATCACGCCGGCGATGCACGCGACCAGCGCGACGGCTTCAAGCAGAATAAAGTCTGCATAGACAGCCCAGAGACGGAGGATAGCACTGACCACAAGTAAAAGGACGCCCAACCAGCGACCGCGCGCGACGTCTGGCGCAGTCTTGACCATCCCGCGACGATGCCACAACAGGAACGCTGAAATCAACGGTACAAGGAACCCGTGAGAATAGTCCGGCTCACGACTCCAGCGCCCCGCCAGATGCTCAAGAGTGCTGAAGTTGGTCGCAATGACGACCGCTCCGATCAGGACCAGTCCGACGATCCACGATCTGCGACCCAACGGGGCAGATTCGTCGCATTGATCGCTTGTCAGATTCCCTTGCCCTGGTTGGGCTTCGCTGATGAGACTCATGCGTCGAAGCAATTCATCGGCGATCGGTCAACCGCATTGAACATCGAGTGTCGCCGGCGGTTCTGCGCGTCTGAGCGCGCGCACCTCCGGCCCGTCGGTTATGCAACGCGACTGATTGCTCACCGCCTATTAGCGAGTCACAGGAGCAATCGTGGTCGAGAGGAAGACCCGAGCGGCGCTCTGCCCAATAATCTTGGATACGACCAAGAGTACCTGCTGCTCTGCCCGCTGACTTGAGCAGGCTGAGCATTGCGCATGGCATCCATTCCGGCCAGGACTTGGCGCGAAGGCGGCACGGTCGGGGGCCCTCATCAAGCCCATTGGTCATCTAGTCATCGAAGCCCAACAGGCTCAAACCAATTACAGGAACCCATTGGACCCTGCCCGGGACGCGATGTCAACTGGCTAAGTCTGTCCACTAGCGAAACTTTCACGGTGTTACGTGTTTATACCTACAACAATCTTCAATCAATCTTAACAGCGCCAACCGCCTGCCGATTCGCCGCTAAAAGTCGCTCTTCATTTGGCTACGCGCTCGATCCAAATCAGCACGTGTGTCGGGAAGCGAGCGCCCGCAACGAGACGTAATCTGCCAAGTTCCCACCGCTATCCAGTGCTCGCACATCAAGCGCGGGAGGCCGTTGTCGGCTTCGGCCAATCGGCGGCCAAACTGACGAGATGCCCCCGACTTGTGAACTGCCTCGGTCGTTCGAAAGGTTGCAAACGGAAAGCAGGGCTGTAGGATCGAACAGAGCGGTTGGTCACGGAAGGATTTCAGATGCGTCGATTCAATCTTAAGCTTTTCCTCATCCTCATCGTTGCGGTCGTGCTCGGCGGCGCGTCCATCCACGGACTTCACGCGTTTCAGGTCCACCGGGAAACGGGTGCCTATTTGCGAGCCGCGGACCGCAGCGAGCAGGAAAAGAACATTCCAGAAGCGATCGATTTCTTACGCAGGTACCGGCTTCTTGCGCCGCA
>DASZIA010000281.1:0-44853 GCA_035949535.1 Planctomycetaceae bacterium
CTGGGACGGGACACTGAGACTGGGACGGGACACTGAGACTGGGACGGGACACTGAGACTGGGACGGGACACTGAGACTGGGACGGGACACTGGGACTGGGACGGGACACTGGGACTGGGACGGGACACTGAGACTGGGACGGGACACTGAGACTGGGACGCTTTTTAGCGAACGAGAAGAAAGAATAAGACTTTTGAACAGGAGGTCGCTGAGGGAACAGAGGTCAGACGAGGACTTTGGCTCCTGCCTCTGGTTCCTCTGCGACCTCCTGTTCAAAGTCTTTCTCCGAAGACCTCAGCAATAACGGCTCCTACTGGGATGGGACACGGGACCGGGACGGCTTACTCACTGCGAGAGCGGAAATCGGGCGGGAGGTGGAAAGAGACTGGCCGGTGGGTCGGTGGGTCGGGTCACCTTCTTTTAATAGGTAGTTGACCCACAAAGTAGTTGACCCAGCGCCTTCGACGGGACGGAATAGACACCCGATGGCCCTCACCCTGCCCTCTCCCATCCGAAGCGGACCGGGAGAGGGTCAAAAACCTGGGACGGGGACACTTCGCGGATCGTGTCCGCGGGCAGAATTTCGGGAGGGCGAAGCTCCTGCTGAGCCGGTCTTCGTCTCTCTGCCCTGTCTCGCTCTTCGTTTGGCGGCTCGGCGGGAGCCTCGCCCTCCCGCAAAAGGTCGCCGGAGGCCCCGGTGATTAGGGGATCGCAACGACATTTAGGCGTCGTGGGCCAGTTCCGACGTCAGGAGCGAAATTTCCAAGTCCACCAGCTCGCGGATCAGGCTGCGGAGATTATGCGGGCGGCGGAACGGTTGCTTGGCGAGCATTCGGCCGACCAGGTCGGAGAGTTCGCGCGGTGCGTCGGGGCGGTGGCGGCGCAAAAGGGTCGGTTTGGTTTGTCGGTGCTGGACCATCAGCTCGGCGGGCGAATCGCCCGCGAAAGGAAGCCGTCCGGTGAGCATGCGGTAGAGAGTGACGCCGAGTGCGTACATGTCCTTGGCGACTGGCAAGGCGGTGCCTGAGACCAGCGATTCAGGAGCCAGGTATTCCGGAGTGCCGAGAAGCGTGTCGCCGGGGTGCGGGCCCGGTTGCACGGCGATCGGTCGCACGAAGCCGAGATCGAGGAGTTTCACTTCGCCGCCGAGCGTGATGAAGATGTTTTGCGGTTTGATGTCGCCGTGAGCCAGACCGCAGCGTTCCAGATCCTGCATGCCGTCGGCCGTTTGCCGGGCCATCCAGACGGCCCGGCGGAGCGAGAGTGGGCCTTCGTCGCGGAGTTCCTGATCGAGGGTGCGGCCTTCCAGCCATTCGAAGACCAGAAAGGGCACGTCGGCCCGCGGCTCGGCCGACAAAAGTTTGAGCAAATGGGGGCTGACGACCGCCTGGCCCGCCTGGGCCTCGTTGCGGATCAATTGCTGGGCGGTCGCATCGTCGCACCGATCTGGGCGGAGTCGCTTGAGGGCGCAGATGCGTTCCGTGCGAATTTCGATCGCCTTCCAGACCTCCGCGAAGGCCCCCATGCCGGCCAGCTCGAGCGGCTCGTACCCGTGCGGCAGCGAGAAGTCGGATTGTCGCGGAGCTTCGCGGCGGACTCGAGTGCGCGATTGGGAGTGCAAGGCGTCGTGGACGATGGACATACGGCGATCCGGAAAGGCCCAAAAGGAATCGGCAGCGGTGCCGCCGTATCCCCCTTTATCGGCCGCCGGCACCGGCCCAGAGCAGATTTGCGGGCCCGGCCAAAAGAAAAACCGGGAAGGCGCTAGCCCTCCCGGTTTTGATTGATGCATCGCGCGCTGAGGAGCGCGTTGTTTGCCGTCGACGGAGTTCGGGCAATCCGCCCTCACCCCGGCCCTCTCCCATCGGAATGGGAGAGGGAGCAAAACTGTTGGTACGTCAGTTGGCCAAAATCGTCAGCCAGCCGCCGAACGCCTTGATATCGGCGATGGCGAGGTCGGCATCGGGCCGCCCTTCGCGAGGAACGTGAATGACACCGTCGAGAGCCATCGGCTTGAAGACCGATTCGAGTTTCTTTCGCATCACGCCAGCGCGCACGACTTGCTGTGCTCGATCGGCGCCGGCGGTCACAGGGGCGACCTGCACGGTTCCGCGATCGACGACAACCTGGTTGCCTTTGACCGACAGCCGCAAGGGGACCGTGATCGACTGGGCCGGAATATCTTCCTTTCCCTCTTGCTTGATGCCAGCGCGGAGCACGAGGCTGACTTCCCCGTTCTCGATCGAGAAGCGGATCGGATCGTCCTTGTCGAAGACGAGCAGACTGTTGTCGCCCGATTGTTCTTCGGCCGGGGCGGGGGCTGGAGCCGGGGCTGGAGCCGGGGCTGGCTTGGCGCCGGGCGCCGACGGACCCGGAGGCACTTTCTTGAATGCAGTCGGCGGCGAAGAAACGCCGGTCTTGCCAATTTCGATCTTGCGACCGGCCAACAGCGACAGGAACCGCTCGAGCTCGGCTTTCACTTGGGCATCGGTCATCGACTGGCCGGCGAACTTCATCCGACGAGCCCCATTCGTGAGCAGCGATTCGTGGAGTTGGAGGACCAGCCCGGCTTTCTCATACCCGATCGATGGGGCCACGTCGCCGGCAAGTTCTTGCTTGTCGGCGATCTCGGCGCTCAACCGCAGGAAGGTCTGGTTCGATGTGGCGCGGACCGCAGTCGGATAAACGCCCGCCTCGCGGAGCCGTTTGTGGAGGTCCTTGTGCAGGCGCGAGTTCGCGTCCTGGATGAGCTTGTCGACGCGGGAGTCCACTTCCGGAAGCACGCGGGTCTGGATGCGATCGGCGGCAATCGCCTCCGATTCGCCACGCCGCCTCTCGGCTTCGCCGACCGCGATGCTGTCTGCCATCCGGCCGAAGATGGGAAGGCCGCTCATCGCCGTCGACGCACCGGTTGTGGTGTTGCTTGGCTGCACGTAGGTCATCCGCGCCGGACCGGTCGAAATGTTCTCGCCGTCGAAGCGGATTTCCTTGACCGCCCCAAAGCGGTGATAACCGGAGGTGTAGATGTTGGCCTGGCTCGTGACGCCGACCGTGCTACTCTGCGTGGTGCCGTCAATCACGAGTTCGATTCGAGCGGAATTGGTCGATGGCTCGATGCGCACCGAAACCGTGGAGGTCGTCCATTCGGTTCCGCTGACGTTGGCTCCCAAAATGAAATCGGTGACGGGGCCGGTCGTCTGCGAAGTCTCTCCGAGCAGCTTGGTGAGCGCCGCGTCGGAAGTGATCGCCGACAGGTTGTAGTTCATATAGTGAGGCCGAACGCCCCGATCGAGCCGGTCCCCTTCGTCGATGGCGACTTTTTCCGCCGCCGCCAGCGTATCGATGACCTTATGGCCGTCTTCAGAGGTGCCATTCTCTTCGTAAGCCTCGATTGCGCTCACTAGACTCGTGAGGCTAGTTCGCACCGCCTGCTCGTCGCCCGCCGTCGGCTTCATCTCTTCGGCATGTCGGAGATTCGACAGCGCGTGAGCCAGGTGGCGGAATGCGGGTCGAGCGAGGAACTCTTTCTGCTGGGAGTTTGCGACGGAGGAGTTCAGTTTTTCGTCGATCGTCGCCACAATCGAGCCAGGCGCGCCGGAGGAGTTCAATGCGGTCCGCAAGTCGTTGGCCTTGACGTAGCCAAGCCATGCATTTCCGCCGGGCACGGTGCCGAGATATTCGACCAGTTGGTCGAGGTGCCGCAGAGAGTGTTTTCTCTCTCGCTGAATCGCTGCGGCCTTGACCTCTTCAGGATTCAATTCGAGGGTATCGAGCATGGCAAGGGCCACGTCGACTCGGCGGGCCAGACGCTCGCGGACGCTTGCGATCGCGTCGCCCAGCGAGGCGAATTTCGGGTCCGCCAGGGCCTTATCCATGGTTTTGATTTTGCCCTCGAGCTGAGTGAGCAGCTCGCGCTGGCCGGCCGCGTCCAGTTTGTCGTCGGTATAGAGCTTGGTGACCAATCCGGCGAGGTCCTTGCCCCACTTCTCCCATGCGCCGGTGAGAACCGAGAAGGAGTCTGCGCTCAAATCGGCAGGGACTTCTTTGGGCCAAATTCCCTTCAAACCTTGTTTCCCCGACGGGGCAGCTTGCAGAGCGTGGGCTTTCGAGAAAGCCGCGGCAGAGATTGCCACCGCCCCCACGACTGCCACTGCGGCGGTCAGAAGCCGAACGCGGTTCGGACTCCCGAATACTCGATGCCACCGTGCTGATCGAATTCGGTTAAACTCCATCGTAGTTGCACCCCACTGTGATGATGGAACCAGCAACAAGGCGACGACGAACTCAGTACCCCGAACAGGCCGGGCACAAAGCGCGTCATACAGACCTGTCGCGGTTCGTGTGTTGGAGAGCTATCGACATTTTTTCAGGAGGCCGGTTCTCTCAGCGCGAACCAAATAAACTCCGGCATCACCCGAAAATCCACCCGTCGGCATCTCCCCCCAGTTTGTCTAAAGGGAACGAACTCGCTGTTCGCCCGCTTTTACGCAATCGTCATGCGTAACGATATCGGCAGAGTCTACTGTCCGAACGACGCATCTTCAATTCACCCGAACAGGCATTTTCCCCGAGTTTGCGAATCACTTTTCGACTGCGAAACGCGTGTCTTGGCGGACGGACCTCGGGGTATTCTCCGACTCGCTTATAATCTTCTGGGATTAGTCCAAGGTCTAAAGTCCAAGGTCCAAAGTCTCAGCAAGACTTCGACGCGGTCCCAGTTGTGACTTTGGACTTTGGACCTTGAACTTTGGACTAAGAAAACCGTGGACCGCCAAGACGATCTGACACCCAGCCAACGACGAGCCGTCGAGCATACGGAAGGGCCACTGTTGGTTGTCGCCGGGCCCGGCTCGGGAAAAACCCGCGTGATCACGCGCCGGATCGCCCGGATCGTCGGGCAGGGCACCCCTCCGGGCAACATCCTCGCGCTGACGTTTACCAACAAAGCCGCTGGCGAGATGGCCGAGCGCGTGGCACGGCTGATTCCCGGCACGCGCGTCTGGGTCAGCACGTTTCACCGGTTCTGCGCTCGGCTCTTGCGCCGGCGGGCACAAGCGATGGGGCTCAAGCCGAACTTCACGATTCTCGACGCGGCGGACCAAAGGCGGTTCGTCCGGGACATTGTGCGGTCTCTGAATTTCGACAGCGTTCACTTTCCTCCGGAGCGAATCGCCGACCGGATCAGCCGGGCGAAGAACGATCTGTTGACGGCCGAGACTTTTCAAAAAGCGCTCGAAGAGCGAGTCGGCACGTTGATGGACTCGGTGGTGAAGCAGGTCTATCCCGAGTACCAGCGCCGCCTGCTCGATTCCAACGCAGTCGATTTCGACGACCTGCTGCTCTGGGTCGTGCGTCTCTTGGAAGAGAACGAAGAAATCCGCAGCGAGCTAGACGAGCACTTTCGTTATGTGCTGGTCGACGAATATCAGGACACCAACCGGGCGCAATACGCGATCGTCTCTGCGTTGTCGCGCGATTTTCCCAACTTGTGCGTGACCGGTGACCCCGACCAGTCGATTTACGGCTGGCGCGGCGCGCGGATCGAAAATATCTTCCGGTTCGAGGCCGATTATCCGCGCGCGGCCGTGATTCGGCTTGAAGAGAATTTTCGCAGCACGAAGTCAATTCTGCGTGCGGCTGACGCGCTCATTGCCCACAACGTCCGCCGCAAAGCCAAGACGATGCGGACCGAGAATCCCGAGGGCCAAGCAGTCGAGTTGTTGCGATTCGACGATGCGCAGGCCGAGGCCGAGGGCGTCGCGCAGGCGATTCGAGTTGGAGCAGAAACCGGTCAACTGCGCTATTCAGACGTCGCCATCTTCTATCGCATCAATGCTCTGTCGCGCGAATTTGAAATCGCTCTGGCGCGCAATCACGTTCCTTTCCAGGTGGCGGCCGGCCAGGCGTTTTACGATCGCGCCGAGGTGAAGGACGTCATCGCTTACCTGCGTCTGATCGCCAATCCGCAGGACCGCAGCGCCTTTCTGCGCGTGGTCAACGTTCCCGCGCGGGGCATCGGGAAAAAAAGCCTCGAACGACTGACCGCTTGGGCCGATGCCGAACGCATCCCGCTGTTGGCCGCGGCCGAACGGGCGCCCACGATTCAAGGAATTCCGCGGAAAGGCGCGCAAGAGCTGGCACAGTTCGCGCAAGTCATCGGCGAATTGGCGGGAAAACCGATCGTTTCGATCGCCAAGTTTCTCGAGCTGGTATTGCAGCGAACGAATTACCTCGAGCAATGGCAGGAAAGCCCAACGGAACAGGACCAGCAACGGGAGGCCAATGTCGGCGAGTTGCTGAATGCGGCGGCCCAATATGATTCGGTCGAGCGGGACCATCCGAGCCTCGAAGGTTTCTTGGAAACGACGGCCCTCGTCTCGGACATCGACAGCGTCGACGAAGCGGCAGAACGCGTGACCCTGATGACGCTGCACGCGGCCAAGGGACTCGAATTCCCGATCGTCTACCTGATCGGCGTCGAGCAAAGGCTCCTGCCTTACGAGCGGGCGCTGCAGTCGGAGGATCCTGGCGAATATGAGGAGGAACGCCGGCTGATGTTCGTGGGCATGACTCGGGCCCGCGAACGGCTCTGGCTGACGCGCACGCAGATTCGTGCCGTTCGCGGTCAGCGGCTCGCCTCGATTCCAAGCGAGTTCTTGCGCGAGGTCGGCGTGGTTGAAACGCCCCTTTCTGTGCAAGCGCCTCGTTCAAACCAGACCGCCGGGCCGAGCGAACCTCCGGAAGGCGAACACGAAGGGCACGAACCGGCGCCGGATTACGAAAACCTGCACGAACCGAGTCCGGACGACGATTCTTCGTCCGACAGCACTCGACGTCTCACTCGGCCATCGTCCCCCTCGTCGAACGTCGGGACGGACTTCAAACATCCGGGCTTGATGACCGGCGCCGAACTGCTCGCGGCAGCCGCCGCTCGGGAGCCGGATTCCGCCGGCGGATTCAGCGTCGGGATGTCGGCGCGCCATCCTCGCTACGGCGTTGGAAAAGTCGTCAAAATCAGCGGCGTCTCCCGGAACCGCCTGATCACGATCCAATTTGACGACGACGGACGCACGGAGACATTCGTCGCCGGCAAAAATCCGCTGCAACCGGTCGGGGCGGGCTAATGACTCATGCAGTCCTCAAACATCTTCCGATGTCAGTGGTGCGGCAAACGATTCGCGCGCGGCCCTTTTTGGAAGGTGCCAGGCTGTGCCACCGAGAAAACGGCCCCCGACGGGGACGGCAGCGGCAACCTTGATCGCTCCCGGTCCGGCTGTGCATCTGCCGACGTTTTTGAATTACCTGCAGTCCGAAGCCGGGATGTCGGCGAACACAATCTCTGCTTATCGCACTGATCTCGTTCAGTTTTTTCAATGGTTCGATAAGCACGGACCGGGCTCGATCTTCAAAGTCGATTTAAAAGTCTTGGCCCGCTTTCTCGACCATCTGCATCGCCGGGGCCTGGCGTCGACGTCGATCGCGCGGCACCTGGTGTCGCTGAAAATGTTCTTTCGCTACCTCGTTCTCGACGGCGTGTTGGCCGAAAGCGCAGTCGAGCTTTTGAGTTCTCCCAAGCTGTGGCAACACCTTCCGAAAGTCGTGAGTCCCGAAACGGTCGACCGCATCCTGGCGGCACCGACGCCCAATGACCGCTATCCCCTGCGCGATCGGGCATTGCTGTGTTTCCTGTACGCCACCGGCTGTCGAGCCTCGGAGGCATCGGGGGTGCGGATCCACGATGTGCATCTGCAGGAGGGATTCGCTCGCTGCGTCGGCAAGGGGAACAAGGAGCGGATGGTCAATTTGAACCCGGTTGCTCGAGTGGCGATCGAGGCTTATCTCAAACACGAACGGCCGCAGCTTGTCTTTCGCGCGGATTCGGATCGGCTGTTTGTATCCCGTCGTGGGACGCCCCTGTCGCGGATCATGGTTTGGAACCTCGTGAAGAAATACGCGGCCCGGGCCGGAGCGAGCGCCGAAGTCAGCCCGCACACGCTGCGGCACAGCTTTGCGACCCACATGCTGGCGGGCGGTGCCGAGATCCGTGCGCTGCAGGAAATGCTCGGTCACGCTAGCGTGCAAACGACTCAAATTTACACCCACGTCGAACACAGCCGTCTTAAGGCCGTGCATAAACGCTGCCATCCCCGCGGCTAATTCACAGCTCGATACGGCAAGCGGCCACCGTAAGCTGGCTGGTGCTTTCTTCCTGTCTCTCCGCATAGGAAACTGGCTCGCGCAAAGAAGCACCGGCCCGCCTACGTGGGCCGCTCGCCAGATCGAACTGGATCTCGTGCGAAGCCGCGAACTGGAAGTCGGCGCGTAGAAGTCGGACAATTAAAGACGTGATCCGCCTGTCTGTTGAGAGCCTTATGTTCGCGTTATCGCGCCGACTGCCAGCGATCGTCCTCCTCGTCCTCTGCGTCCTCGCTCCCTGCGCAGCCCAAACCCGTGATGACTACGAGCGGGCCCGCAAGCAGATGGTGGCCGAGTTCATCGAGGCCGCCGGTGTGCGCAACACCCGGGTGCTCGAGGCCATGCGCAAGGTGCCGCGGCACGAGTTCGTTCCCGCCGCTCTCAAATCGAAGGCCTACGCCGACGCCGCCTGGTCGATCGGATACAAGCAGACGATTTCTCCGCCGTTTGTTGTGGCCTACATGACCGAGACGCTCGATCCCAGGCCGACCGATCGGGTGCTCGAGATCGGCACGGGCAGCGGCTACCAGGCGGCCGTGCTGTCGCACCTGGTGCAGGACGTTTATTCCATTGAAATCGTCGAGCCGCTGGGGCGTTCAGCGGCACGGCGACTCAAGCGGCTCGGCTACAAGAATGTGAAGACCAAGGTCGGCGACGGCTATCTCGGCTGGCCCGAATACGCTCCGTTCGACAAGATCATCGTCACCTGTTCCCCCGAGAGCGTGCCCAAGCCGCTGGTCGATCAGCTCAAGGCGGGGGGCAAGATGGTGATTCCGGTCGGCGAACGCTACCGCCAAGACATTTATCTGATGGAAAAGAAGGACGGAAAGCTCGTCCGCAAACCGCTCATTCCGACGCTGTTTGTGCCGATGACCGGTCGCTCTGAGAAAGAACGAGTCATCAAGCCCGATCCCCTCAATCCGCAACTCTTCAATGGCGGCTTCGAGTTGCAGGAATCATCCGGGCAGGCCGAAGGTTGGCACTACCAGCGGCAAATGACGCTCCTCGATGAGGCGCCGCCGGAAGGGCGGCACTTTGCGCGGTTTGAAAATGAAGATCGCGGCCGCTTGTCGCAGGCGCTTCAAGGCCTGCCAGTCGACGGTCATCGGCTGAGTACGCTCACTTTTCGTTTTATGGCCCGCAGCAAAGAGATTGTCGAAGGTTCGAGCCCTACTGAACGGGCCGGTCTGTGGATCTATTTTTACGACGAGGAGCGGCGGCTCATCGGCGAAGAGCAGGTTGCACGAGTCTTTGGAACGTCTGACTGGCACACGGTCGAGGGAACGGCGAAAATTCCACCGACCGCGCGCCATGCCATCGCTCAGCTCGGCTTACACGGAGCCATCGGGCGGTTTGACGTCGATGACGTCCGTCTGACGGTGGGACATCACTAGGCGCTCGGCATGCAATCGCTTTCCGCTTTGCGTGAACGCCAACGGCTAGCCGGTGCGGTCTTCGCTTCCGACCCGGCGCCTCCAACCGACGCCGGCTTGCCTCTGCACTTCGGCCATCCGCGGGAGGAATATGCCGCAGCGCTGAATGGAGGGGCACTCATCGACTGGAGCGATCACGGAGTTATCGAGCTGATCGGAAGCGACCGCGTCAAGTTCCTCCACAGCTTCTGCACCAACGACGTGAAGCGTCTTTCGGCCGGCCAAGGCTGCGAAGCGTTCGTCACAAACGTCAAAGGGCGAATTCTGGGACACGTTTGGATTGAAGCCGACAGTTCCTCGCTGCGGCTCGACGTCGGTCCGGTTCCCACTGAGCGGCTCGTCGCGCATTTCGAGCGGTACATCATCAACGAAGATGTGTCAGTCGCAGACCGCACGCAGGAATGGGGCGAACTACTTGTGATGGGTCCGTCCGCCGCGCGTGCGATTTCGCCGGTCTTTGGGGAAGTCGCCGGACTGGGTCCGCTGGTCCACGTCGAGGGAGATCGCGCGATGGGGCCGACTCGAGTCTCTCGCCGCGATATCGGCGTTCAAACGGCCTACGTTGTCAGTGCACCTCGCGCCTCGCTTGGGGAACTTTGGGAGATGCTGCGCAAAAGCGGAGCACGCCCGGCCGGCTCGACTGCGTGGTCGGGATTGAGAATCGAGGCCGGATTGCCCATTTACGGCCTCGATCTGACTGAAGACAACCTCGCACAGGAGGCGGGCCGGACGCGAAGTGCGATCTCGTTTACGAAGGGGTGCTATCTCGGTCAGGAGCCGATCGCGCGCCTCGACGCAATGGGGCACGTCAATCGCGAGTTGCGAAGCCTGCGGATGACGGGCGATGCGGTTCCGCCTGCCCAAGCCCGCGTGTTCTCGGACGCCGAGGGATCGACCGCAGTGGGTAGCGTTACCTCGGCCGCATTCTCGTTCGGCAGCAATTCCGCAATCGCCCTGGCCCTGGTGCGCTCGAGCGTGTCAGCACCGGGAACTCAAGTCTTTGTGGAGACCGGCCCGTCACTGTCGCCCGCCAGCGTGTTCTGGTCTCCTGGCAACGAGGGGTGACGCATAAGTGCGGTTTTACGCAGGTTGCGGTTTCCCGGCTTGAGTCCTAGATTATTGCCGTTCTCGCCCCCATCCTTGCACCCAGCCGAACCAATCGCGTGTCAAAAACGATGGCGCGGCGGATTGCGGTGAACGACGCATGATTGTCAGTTGGGAATGGCTGCACGACTATGTGGCGCTCAAGGCACCGCTCGACGACGCGGTGCGCCGACTGACGATGGCCGGGCTCAAGGTCGAATCGCAAACGCAAGTCGGCACGGACTGGGCCATCGACGTCGAGGTGACGAGCAATCGGCCCGACTGCCTGGGACACCTGGGAATCGCGCGCGAGTTGAGCGTGCTGTTCGCGCAGCCGCTCAAGTTCCCCGACGCAAGCCCTGCCGAGTCGACCGCCAAGACCGCCGACGCGACGTCGGTCGTGGTCGAGTGCCCGGATCTGTGTCCGCAGTACTCCGCCCGGGTCATCCGTGGAGCGAAGGTGGGGCCGAGCCCTGCCTGGCTCGTCCGCCGGCTGCAAGCGATCGGCCAGCCGTCGATCAATAACATCGTCGACGCGACCAATTATGTCTTGATGGAGTGCGGCCAGCCGCTGCACGCTTTCGACCTCGACCGGCTGCGTGGTCGCCGAATCGTTGTGCGACGCCCCAAGCCGGGCGAAAAGATCATCGCGATCAATCAGAAGACGTACGATCTTGGCCCGGACATGTGCGTGATTGCCGACGCCGAGCGGCCCGTCGGGATCGGCGGCGTGATGGGAGGACTCGAGACCGAGATCGGTCCGACCGCTCGCAACGTCTTGATTGAAGCTGCCAATTTCACTCCCCTGCCATTGCGCAACTCGGCCCGCAAGCTGTCGCTCTTCAGCGATGCGTCCCACCGCTTCGAGCGCGGCATCGATCCGCTGCAGCTCGATTGGGCCAGCCGCCGCGTGTGCCGGCTGATCCTGGAACTGGCGGGCGGGGAGCTACTGGCGGATCCGGTTTTCGCGGGAACGCCGCTCCCCGGCAAGCGCCCGCCGATTACGCTGCGATTCGCGCAGATTCCGCGGGTGCTCGGCATCGAAATACCTCGCTCAGAAAGCGTGCAAATCCTCTCCGCATTGGGAAACCAGCCAGACGGACCGGTGTCCGATGAGGCCGCACGATTTATTCCGCCCTCCTGGAGGCGGGACCTGAGCCGCGAGATTGACCTGATCGAGGAGGTGGCCCGGGTCCACGGTTATGACGCCATTCCTCAAAACGTTGAAGTCCCACTGAGACCCAGCCATCGCAGCCTCCGCGACCGGGTCACGGATCAGGTGCGGTTCGTGCTCACTGCCGCCGGCTTCTACGAGGCCGTCACGATGGCCTTTAGCAGTGACGCGGAGTGCGACCTGTTTCAGCCGCGTGGCGACCTGCCACGACTTCGCGTCGAGCACTCGTCTCGGAAGCAGGAAAACCTGCTGCGACAAAGCCTGATCCCGGGCCTTTTGATCTCGCGGCAGCTCAACGAGCGTCATGGGACGTTCGACGCCAACCTGTTCGAGATTGCCAAGGTCTACCTCAAGACCGATTTTGCCGAACCCGAATCGCGGCGCGAGCCGCCGATGATCGGATTCGTCACGGCCCGTCCCTTCGGCGAGGCCAAAGGAATTGTCGAGGCAGTGGCCCATCGGATCGTGCCCAAGAGTTCGGTGATCGTCAAACCGTCCGCCGTCCGGCAGTTTGCTCCCGGGCGCGGGGCGGACGTCTATCTGAACGGGACGCTTTGGGGTTGGCTGGGTGAACTCGACCGTTCGGTGACCGAGGCGATCGATCTCAAGGACGCGCTGACGGTGGGCGAGCTCGACCTCACTTTGTTGGAGACGAGCGCGGAGCCGGTGCCGCAGAGCGTGCCGCTCGCGCAGTTCCCAGCCATCGACCGCGACCTGAATTTTGTCGTCGACGAGGCCGTGACCTGGGAGGATTTGGAGTCGGTCGTGAGTGCGGCTGCCGGACCCCTCTTGGAGCGAGTCGGCTTTGGGGGCCAATACCGGGGCAAACAGATCGAGGCGGAAAAAAAGTCGTACCTCGTCACACTGAGTTATCGCGCCCCGGACCGCACCCTGACTGCCGACGAGATCGACGGCTGGCAGAAAAAGGTGATCGACGCCTGCGGCTCCCGGCTCGGCGCCCGGCTGCGGTAGTCAGGCTGGAGTCCCGGCTTTAGCCGGTCCGGAATTTGGCGACAGAAGACCGGCTAAAGCCAGGACTCCAACCTGCGGCCCGCCTTGACCCTGCGCGAGTTGCTGCCAGCATTGAGGGTGCGACCAGCACGAACCCTTCTGGTGCGTGTTGACGGCGCGCGTTACATTAGCGCAAGCGGACGAGAAACAGCGCGATTTCTTGGGGCTGTTGGGAGCAGTTCGTGTCGAGTGCGATGCCCGGGGACCAGAAGCGAAAGATCGCCGCCGATTGCTGGATGAAAGGCAATCAGGCGCTGGCGAAAGGGAACTTCGATTATGCCATCGAGATGTACCGCAAGGCGGTTCAGCTCGGGCCCGACAACTTGAGCTTTCGCCAATCCCTGCGAGGCGCAGAATACAAAAAATACGACGACAACAAATCCGGGGCGAAACTCGCGGGCGTCCGGCTCACGGGGACCCGCAACACGATCCGCAAGCTGCGCGGCAAGAAGGAATGGCCGGCCATGGATCAGGCCGCGGAAGAGGGGCTGATGCTCAACCCCTGGGACGCGCAGCTCAATGCCGACGTGGGCGAAGCGTGCTACAACCTGGGCTACTCGGAAGTCGCCGAGTTTTCCTACGAGCGGGCCGTCGAGAGCGACAGCGAAAACAAGGGATTTCTGCAGAATCTCATGGAGATCAATGAGGAGCGCGGCAACTACAAGAAGGCGATCGAATGTGCCAAGCGGCTCACGAAGCTCGAGCCGAACAATGGCAAACTTCGGGCACAATTAACCGGTCTCGAGGCCAAGCAGGTGATGGACCGCGGCGGTTACGAGGGGGCCAAGTCGACGCAACAAGTGCGCCGCAACGCCTACGACGATTACCGTCCCGCAACTGATAAACATGTCCCAGACACCGTGGCGGGCCCCGGCGTTTCGCTCGAGCAGGACTTGCGGCGCGCGATCCGCAAGGCTCCCACCGAAAAGGGAAACTACGTCAAGCTCGCCGAGTACTTTGGGAAACAAAAGGAGTTCGACAAGGCGGGCGACGTCCTCAAAGAGGCCCTCGACGCAACGGGTGGCGACGTCAATATCCGCGAGTTCTTTGAGGACAACGATCTGGCGAATTACCGACATCAAATCGAGCTCGCCAAGTCCATTACCGCCGACGATGAGGCGGGGCAGAAGCGGATTGCCACGCTCAAGCGCGAGCTGCTGCTGCGGGAAATCGAAGTTTTCGCGTCCCGCATCGAGAGATACCCGACCGACGCGCGGTTCAAGTACGAGCTTGGCAAGCGGCACATGCAAACGAAGGAGTACAAGAAGGCGATTCCCCTCCTTCAGCAGGCGACCGTCGACCAGCGGCGAGCCGCGTCGTGCCAGGTGCTGTTGGCGAAGTGCTTTCTTGCCGAACGGCAGCCGAAGCTGGCCCGCGCGCAACTCGAAAGGGCCGTCGAAAAGCTCAACCCGCACGACGAACCAGAGACTTATTGCGAAGCGCACTACATTCTGGCCCGGCTGTGTGAGGACGCGGGAGACCGCGATGACGCAGAGCACCACTACGGCGAGGTGCTGAGCGTCGACTACTCATACAAAGATGCCCGCGAACGCCTCGAAAAACTGCAGGGCGGCGACGGCAAAGCCGCTGGGGCGTGATGATGTAAGCACCGTCTGGCTCGAGACGTCGGCGAGCGGCCAGCGTAAGCTGGCTGTTGCTTCGCATTGTCACCGTGCCGCCGCAGCGTTACGACGACCGCCCCTCGTCGCTGTGTTTGGCCGCCTTGGCGGCCTCGATCTTTTTCTTCAGATCGACATACGTCATTCGATCGTCGAATTCGATGCCCAGCCGCAGCGCTTCTTCCTTCTGGGCTTTGGTTGCCGGCCGGGGGACGCCCCGTTGAGTTTCGGAGGTTGCGCTGGCAATGCGGATGACGTGGCCGCACTTGGGGCAGACGCCTTGCTTGCCCGCGTATTCATCGCGGACTTTGAACGAGCCCTTGCAAGACGGGCAAAAGATGTAAATCGCCACGCGAAAGGCACCCCATATCGTCGCAAGCCGACATCGCCAAACAGGCCGCAAGTCGGCCGTCGTTTCGAGGCACTCATCGTAAAGGATGCCTGTGCCAATCGGAAGGGGGTTCGGTTCGGCGCGAACTGGGCGTTGGCTGGTGGTGCATTTTGAAAGTGGCCGCGCGCCGGAAAGGTGCGGTTTGGCACGGGAGTTCAGGGCCGCGGGTGCCGGTTATACATGAGAACCTTGCCATCGGCACCGTCTATCACCACTGATCGCCTCGATTCGAGCGATGACGGATGCGGTTTCGGCTTACGCCAAACTGCGACGTACCACCAGAATCCTTCGCGCTCTACCGGTCTATCGGTAAAGCCGGACCACCCTTCGCGCCTTTTGACTTCCTCAATCGCGATCTTTGCCGCCTCATGCTCCGGCACGGGTGGCGGTGAATTGGGATACACGTAGGGGTTGTGGTTTTCGACCGCGCTAAGGCCGTCAACGTCCGGAGCACTGGACACCCGCAGCCAAATGGAAAACGCGGCGATCAGCGCCCCCAAAAGCACGAAGAGCGCGAGGCAAGACACCGCCATCGATCTACTTGGTTCGTCGCTCATGCCGTCATTTTAGCGACGGCGTGGGCGTCACAGCAGCGATTTAAGAGACACGCCAATTGCGTCGGCAAACCTCGGGAGCATCGACAGGCGCGGCTCGCCCGTCCTGTGAATGAACTGCCAAGCCGATTTGCGGGCAGAGTCGGCCGGGTATCCCATCCGCTTACCCAGCGCGTCGTGTGTTAGGCCCGATTTCGCGAAGTGCGAGCGCACGTTTTCCATGATCGGATCTGACGACCTTTCGGCAGTGACGGAAGTCTATGTTGAACTCGCCTCCCCGAATCACCAGAATTGATAGGTGGAGAAATAGTCTCTTGTAAATTGACGCCGGCAGCACCGGCCGCCGAAGGGGGCCGCTTGGACGATAAGCGGAACGAGAAGACCGAGCAAAAGTCCGAGCCGAAACGCCGCGTCGGGCCGTTCGAGCTCGAGCGCAAGCTCGGTGTCGGCGGGATGGGGGTCGTCTATCTGGCCACCTATCTCAAGAACGGTCGCAAAATGGCGGTCAAGGTGCTTGCGCCCGAGATGTCCGCCGATGGACGCCTCTTGCGACGATTCTTGCGAGAAATGGCCATTCTGAGCCGCCTGCGGCATCCCCATATCGTGCGGTATTACGGCGGCGGAAAAGACAAGACGCAGCATTTCTACGCGATGGAATACATGGACGGCGGCAGCGTCGAGCAGATGCTCAAGAAGAAAGGCCGCTTCAGCTGGGAGGAAACGATTGCCTACTCGCGTCAGGTGGCGCTCGCGCTCGAGTACGCGCATAACCACGGCATCATCCACCGCGACCTCAAACCGGCGAACCTGTTTCTCGGTAAGGACGGACTCGTCAAACTCGGGGACTTTGGAATCGCCCGCGATACTCAAGCCACGGCCCTGACAGCAGCCGGTCGGACGGTCGGCACATACGCCTACATGGCGCCCGAGCAAATCTCCGGAAAGCCTCCCGTCTCGCGCAAGACCGACCTGTACGCCCTGGGCTGCGTGATGTTCGAGATGCTCACGGGCAAACCCCCCTTCAACGCGCCGACCGCGGCCGAAATGCTCTTCGCCCATCTCGAGGAGGAACCGCCGCAAGTCAGCTCCGCGGTTCCCGACTGTCCGGTTTGGATGGAGAGGTTGGTCGGCAAGCTCCTCGAAAAGGATCCCGAAGAGCGCCACTACGACGCGCTGGCCCTGCAGGTGGCCCTCGATGAAGTGACGCAAAAGGTCACCGAGGAGCAAACGGCAGCCCAGCAGACCATTGCCGGCAACGGCGCTGGTGCGACCGTTCCAGGGGCAGCGACGGGGCAAACCACCGGTGCAAAGAAGAAGAAAAAGAAGAAGAAAAAAAAAGACGTCCCTCTCTACGAACGGACCTGGTTTCTGGGAGCCGCTCTGGCGCTGTTGATCGTCGCCGTCACCTGGGGGCTTTGGCCTCGCAGCGAAAAGCAGGTTTTCGCGCAGGCTCAAAAGTTGCAGGCTGGTGGTGATCCCCTGGCGGCCAAGGAGCAATACAGCCGGCTGGTCAAGAGTGCTGAATTCGGCGACCAGGCGCGGGACGAGGTCGAAAAGATCGACATGGACCAGACGGAGACGCAGGCGCTCAAGGCGATGCATCTCAATCGCGATCCGCAGTCCGAGGCCGAGCGGCTGTACATTGATGCGCTGCGATTTGAACAGTTCAAGGACCGGATCACCGCGCTGGCAAAATATCGCAGCCTGGCTGAGTTGCTAAAGGACCGCGAAGCCGACCGCAAGTACGTCAACCTCGCCCGGAAAAAAATCAAAGAGATCGAAGAATCGGGTGGCACCAAGCAAGACGTGATCTCTTTGGTCAACGATAATTTGAAGCGGGCCGACGATCTGGCGACGAAAGGGGAATTGCTCGAAGCACAAAACATCTGGAATTCGATCGTGACGCTCTACAGCGCGAATCGCGAGCTGGAGCAGCAAGTGACCTACGCGCGGGCCCGCTTGAAAGGCGACAAAATCGAGCGAACAATTTTCGGACTCCCCAAAGCCCGGGCCGCCAAAGAGGGAACAGAAAGAGACGGGCCAGGAAAAGACGGGCCAGCGAAGGAGAAACCATGAGCGGAGAAGCCGTCGGGCGGCCGATGGACATCCTGCTGGTGGAGGACAGCCTGACGGCTGCCCGCATGGCGATCGGCGCCCTGAAGAAAGGCCCTGTCCCGCATCGGCTCACCTGGTTGACGGACGGCCAGGATGCGTCGGAATTCGTGTATCGGCGAGGCCGGTTCGCCCGCGCCCCGCGCCCTGACCTGATTCTGCTGGATCTCACTCTTCCCAAGAAGGACGGCCGCGACTTTTTGGCCGAGATCAAGTCCGACGAGGATCTCCGAACGATTCCGGTGGTCGTGCTGACCAGCTCCACCGACGAAGAAGACGTCGCGCAGACCCAAGTACTCGAGGTCGAGAGCTACATGACCAAGCCGGTCGATATCGACAAATTCCTCAAGCTGATCCGGGACCTCGCCCGGTATTGGCGCGCGGATATGATCCTCCCGACTTGACCAGACATGAGCCAACCCGAACAGGACTCGGTCCAGGACGAGCCGGTCCCGGATCTCAGCCGCACCGTGCTTCCCAACCGCGTGGTGGCGGTGGTGATTGCGCTGGCCTTTTTGCCGTTGGCCCTCAACGCGCTCAACATCAGTTTTTCCGCCGTCAGCGCTCCCAGCAGCCAAAGCGACGAGATCAGTCGCTCGCTCGCTGAGCAGGTCGTGGTCGCTCAGCAGCTGAGCAAAGGCGAAATCATCCACGTCCTGTTGGAGTGGACCGCGTTCATGATCGCGCTGGCTACTGCCGTCTTCGCCATCAACCATTATTTCGTGGCCCACGACGTCACCACGCCGACTCTTAGCACCGCGCTTTTCTTTTCCGGGATGATCGACGGCTTTCAATCGCTGGCGGCCGTGCATCTCTTGCCGTTCGTCGTCGATGTCGGGAATTTCTTGCCGTTCACGTGGTTTGCCTCGCGGATGGTCAATGTTTGCTTTTTGATCGCGGGGACAATCCCTTTCGTGTGGTATCACCACAGTTGGAATGCGCGGCCCAGAAACCGCGACCTTCGGTTTTTCGTGCTGGCGGCCGTTTTGTTCATGCTGATGGCTTACGTGATCGTGTTTCTGTGCGCCTGGTCTCCCCACCTGCCGCAGGCCGTCTATCCGGATGCTCGCGTCGTTCACCGTCCTTGGGACATGATTCCACTGTTCCTCTACCTGTTTGCCGGCGCAATCGTCTTTCCGCGGTTCTATCGGGCCCAGCCCAGCATTTTTTCTCACGCACTGTTCGTGAGCGTGATCCCGAACGTGGCGGCCCAAATTTATGCGGTCTTCGGCACCACCGAACTCTTCGACAACGGATTCAACATCGCGAGTTTTGAGAAGATCGTGGCCTATGCCGTCCCGCTGATGGGCCTGTTGCTTGATTACCGCCGCGCCTACTACGCCGACGTGGCCCTGCAGGTGACGCACGAAAAGCTGCGCGTCGCGCGCAACGTCCAGCAGGGCCTGTTGCCGAAAGGTCCGCCCAAGCTCGCGGGCTACGACATCGCCGGCTGCTACGAGGCGGCCGACGTCGTGGGGGGCGACTATTACGACTACATTCCGATGGCCGACGGCCGCATGGGAATTGTCGTCGCCGACGTTAGCGGACACGAAATCGGCGCTTCGCTTCTGATGGCCAAGACGCGGGCTTACCTGCGTGCGCTGGCCAAGAGTGATGACGATTTGGAGACGATCTTGGGCCGGCTGCACGAATTCCTGGTCGTCGACACGCAGGACAAATGGTTCGTCACCATGTTTTTTGCGGCCCTCAATCCGCAAACGTCCGTGCTCGAATTTGCAGGGGCGGCCCAGCAAGCCCACATCGTCCGCCAGGACGGATCCGTCACGGTGCTCCGCAGCACGTCGACCCCCCTGGGAGTCTTTGCCGATCATCCGCCTCGTTGTTCGCCAACCGTGACACTCTTCCCCGGCGACGCGTTCGTGGCCCTCACCGATGGGTACGTCGAGGCCAGGTCGCCCACAGGCGAACAGTTCGGCAACGAGCGGATGCTCTCAGTCATGCGAGAGAATCGTGGCCGGCCGGCCCGCGAGATCTTGGAAGAACTCAAGGAGGCGGTGCGAGTCTTTTGCGGATCGGGTGCCCCTGCCGACGATCTCACCGCGGTAGTCGTTCGCCGTACGGCCTGAACCGCGCCGATACAGGATTGACCAGGGCTGTCGCTTGCGCCACGATTGAATGAGATCCAGTGAGAGCAGCACGACGTCCTTCGACCGATCGCCCTGTTCGATGAAACCGCTTCGCCATCCGATTCAGGTTCTTTCCCGCGCCAAGCGGGCGGGTTTACTTGGCGTAACCCTTCTGGTCGGATTCGTGCTCTGGTACGCGCTCCAGCGCCTCAACTTGCCGCTAAAAACCCCAGAAGCCAGCTGGGGAATCGCATCTCTGGAGTTCTCCGACACAGTCGAAAGCAGTCAAGAGATTGTGAACTCTTGGAATCTCACGGCAAGGGAAAACGCGAAGAGCGGACTGCTCCTGGATTTCCTCTTTCCCCTCTGCTACTCGACCGTGATAACGATCGCCTGCTTTTGGGCGGCGTCGCTGTTTCGCGAGCGTGGCTTCCGCAAAACTGCGTGGCTGGCAACGGTGATCGCCTGGCTGCAGTGGCCCGCCGCCGTTTGCGACTATGTCGACAACATCGCGCTTTGGATCCAGCTGCGCGGTCCGATTCAGGATCCCTGGCCGGCGATTGCCCGAGACTCGGCCACGATCAAATTCGCGCTTGTTGCCGCCGGTCTGTGCGTCGTCGTGGGGGCGGCGGTCATTTTGGTGCTCCGCCGCCGCGTTCAGCCAGCGCCGATCCCACCGCCTGCCCAGGCACCGGTGGTCAGGTCCACGCCGAGCATTGACGGCGGGATTCGTCCAGTCCCGTCACATCACGAGCAGCCCGGCGAGAGGCCAGCGTGACCTGGCTGGTGCTTCAAGGATCGCCTGCTCCACGATCACGCTAGCGGCACTTTGTGCTGCTCGCCGGGGACTTCTCGCACGTATTGCGGCACTGCGTATCCTGGAAGGCGATTCCGCAGCTCTTCGACCAGTGCGACGCCGCGCGAAACGGGGACCTCGAAATGTGCGGTGCCGCTCACGCGATCGAGCTGATGCAGATAGTACGGAATCACGCCCGAGTTGATCAGCCGCAAGCTGAGCTCGGCCAGCGGCTCAACCGCATCATTAATTCCAGCCAAGAGCACCGTCTGATTGAGGACCGTCAAGCCGCTCGTCACCAAGAGCCGCAGCGCGTCGCGACAATCGCCGACAATTTCGGCCGGATGGTTCGCGTGGACGACAACAATCGGCGTCATGCGCGTCGAACGTAACAGTTCGATCAGCCGCCCCGTCACGCGTGACGGCAGCACGATTGGCAGCCGCGTGTGGATCCGCAGTCGATCAAGATGCGGAATCTCGTCGAGGCGTGCGACGATTTCGGATAGGCGGGCGTCAGAGAGCATCAACGGGTCGCCCCCGCTGACGATAATCTCGCGAATTGTCGGATCGCCGCGCAGCCGCTCGAACGCCGGCGCCCAGTCGGCCAGGCGGCGGGGCTCGTCTCCGTAGGGGAACGAGCGGCGAAAGCAGTAGCGGCAATGAATCGCGCAAGCCCCGGTCGAAATCATCAGGGCCCGCCCGGCATACTTTTGCAGCAGCCCCGCTGCCTGGTGGGCCGAAGCTTCTCCGAGCGGATCGGCCGTGAACCCCGGTGGGGAATCGGTTTCAACAGCCAGCGGCAGCACTTGAAGCAGCAGCGGATCGCGCGGATCACCCGGTCGCATCCGCTGCAAGAAACTCTCCGTGACAAACAGCGGGAAGAGTTCGACCGCCCGTCGGGCGCCGACGCGCAATGCATCGGGCAGGCCCAGTCGGTCGATCAGCACGTCGGGGTCGCGAATCGCGTCGGACAGCTCTTGCTGCCACGTTAAGGGACTACGAATCGTCTCGGCTTGAATTTCGATGACAAACTCCAGGGATTCGCGCGCGGCGGCTGCGGGGTCGGCATTTCCCGAGCGGAATCGTTATGTTATCCTCGCGGCTTCACGCCGACATTGTCGACGAAGCGGGCCTTCCGCTTCGTCACGCACTTATAGTCTTCCAGCGATTCGAGTTGAAGAGAACGGAGCGATGCCTCAAATCAACTCCAGCGACTTCCGCAAAGGAATTAAGGTGGTCGTCGAGGGCGAACCCTACGAGATGACGGAGTGCAACTTCGTCAAACCCGGCAAGGGTCAGGCCCTCTATAAAACGCGGTTACGAAACCTCCTCAAGGGAACCCTGCTCGACCGCACGTATAAAAGCGGCGACGGTCTCGAAGAGGCCGATATTCACAAGAGCGACGGTCAGTTCCTCTACCGGGCGGCGAACGACTTCATCTTCATGGACAACGAATCGTTCGAGCAATACACGCTCACCGAGGATCAGTGCGGCGACGGTGCCAAATTTCTGCTCGAGAACGCCACTGTCGGTCTGATGTACTGGAACGGCCGCCTGATCGAGATGACGCCCCCCGCCCAGGTCGTCGTCGAAGTCACGTACACCGAGCCGGCCGCCCGCGGCAACACGGCGACAAACGTCAATAAGCCGGCCACCGTGCAGACGGGGGCGACAGTCCACGTGCCCGCATTCATCAATCAAGGTGACAAAATCAAGGTCGACGCCCGCACCGGTTCGTACATTGAACGCGTCCGCGAGTGACGCGGCTCGGTCCACGCTCGGAAAGGATTTCAAGCAGGCTCCGGACGAAAGCTCCAGGGAAGGAGTCGCGATGGAAAAATTGGAGATCGCCCTGTACGGCGCGGCTATTTACCTGGCAATCAAATCGCTTGTCTCGCTAATGGCCGATCACGGTCGGACAATGAAACAACGCTTGACCGAGGAGCTGGCGGCCGCTCAGCGTGCAGCAACCGAGGCTGCCGCCCAGCACGCCGCGCCAACTCCTGCAAAATCCGGACGCCCACTCAAGAAAGCCGGCTAACCGCCGGGGGCGACTTGTGAGGGCTAGCCGCGTGAATGTTAGCCCGCGCCCATGCGGCTAGCCCGCAATGATGATGGAACATAACCGCAAGCTCTACATCGAGACGGTCGGCTGCCAGATGAACGAGCTCGACAGCGAGCTCGTGGTGGCCGCCCTGCGCCGCGAAGGCTACGAGCTGACGGCCGACGTCCACGAGGCGGACACGGTTCTCTTCAACACCTGCAGCGTTCGCGAGCACGCCGAGCATAAAATTTACAGCCAACTGGGGCGCCTGCGACACAGCAAGAAGCGCCGGCCCAAGCAAGTCATCGGCGTGATGGGATGCATGGCCCAAAAGGACCAGGAGCTGATCTTTCAGCGGGCTCCGCACGTCGACCTGGTGGTTGGCACGGGCCAGTTGTCGGAAATTCCTCGTTTGATCGCCCAGAGCCGTTCGCATCGGCAGCGGGCGGTGGCCGTCAGCCTGAGCCGTAACGAGGGGAGCCGGGTCGAGGTCTCAGAGAGCTTTCAAAGCTACGATCCGCTGCGCGAACCCGAGATGCGGCCGTCACCGTTTCAGGCTTATGTGCGGATCATGCTGGGTTGCGACAAGTTCTGCACGTACTGCGTGGTGCCGATGACTCGCGGCCCCGAGCAGAGCCGTCCGCCGAGCCAGGTTGCCGCCGAAGTCCGTCTGTTGGCCGCCCAGGGCGTGAAGGAAGTCACCCTGCTCGGGCAGACCGTCAACAGCTACAAGCACGTGGAACACGGCCGCCTCTACCGGTTAAGCGATCTGTTGGCTTTGATCCACGACACGCCGGCCATCCTGCGGATCAAGTTCGTTACGAACTACCCGCGCGACATGACGGACGATTTGCTGTTCGCTGTCCGCGACCTGCCCAAGGTCTGCCGCTATCTGCATGTGCCCGCCCAAACAGGCTCCGACGACGTGCTGCGGGTCATGAAGCGCGGCTACACTGTCGCGCAATATCTCGAGATGCACGACCGCATCCGCGAGGTGATGCCCGACTGTGCTGTGTCGAGCGATTTCATCGTCGGCCACCCGGGCGAGACCGAAGCCGAGTTCGAGAAGAGCATCGATCTCATCCGCCGGTGCCGCTTCAAGAACAGCTTTATTTTCAAATACAGCCCGCGCCCCGGCACCAAGGCCTTCGAGCGCTTTCCCGACGACATTCCGGAAGACGTCAAGCGTCGCCGCAACAACGAGCTCTTGGCGATCCAGAACGAAATCAGCGATGAGGACAACGCGAGCTTCATCGGCCGCGACGTCGAAGTGCTGGTCGAAGGGCCAAGCAAAGCCGCGCGAAAAAAACTGCAATCAGACGCGGGGTCTGCCACCAGCGGCCCGATCCAACTCGTCGGCCGCTCGACCTGCGACCGCATCGTCGTCTTCGAGGGCAATCCCCGCCTGGCCGGCAGCCTCGCCAGGATTTCGATTCACGACGGCACGGCCACCACGCTGATTGGCACGATTGTGACCCGCCAGGTCCAGCATGGCTCAAATTCGCTGTTGCCGATTCTGGCGTAGGGCAGGTTGCGTCTACCGAGAATCAATACTCACGCGGGCCAAACCCCAACCCGTTTTGCGTCAGTCGGATTCCATGAGCGCAAGCAACGACTTTGCGACGCGGCGGCTCTTCTCGAGATCGGGCTCGAGGCCCATCGCCATCTTCTCAAGATTCCTGAAATGCGCTGCAAGCCCCTCAAGGCTCGCACGCTCGTGGATCAGCCGGTAGATGCCGGTAATGTAGCTGTCGTATTCGTCTTCAGGGACGCCACAGCCGAAGGGATCCCATTCGGCCAGCAGGATCCTTCGGATGGCCTTGGCTTTTTCACGATAGTCGTGCGTTTTACGCGACATGGCCGTGACTCATTAATGCGACACCTCCACCAATTTTGACCCCGAGATCTTACCACGAACTCTTCGCTGAACTTGTCCGGCAGCGCCCATTCCGGTTCAATGGAGTCGGAGGAATTTGCATGCAACCCCTCACACGGCGTGAGTTTTCCCAGCAGGCGCTCGGTTCACTTTTAACTTACTCGTTGCTCGAGACCCTGTTTGCTCACGACGCTTTTGCAAGCGAAGTGCGGCCCCAGACGGTCGATTGGCTGGCCGGCGTCAATTCGCTCGGCCGCGACGTGCAAGGGCAAAAGCTGCCGCAGGTGGAATGGCAGCAGCAGGTCGAAAAGCTCTTCAGCCGAGTCAACCTGCCCGATCTCTTGAAGCTGATCGACTTCAATCAGCTCACGAAGGGCATCAAACTTGTCGACCGGGGGGCGCTCAGCCTGTCGTTCAAGTTCCCGAAGGTCGAGGGGCTGCCGACGCAGTACGTTTTCGGCAAACAGATCTTCGCGCTCAAAGAGGGGCGGTCGGTGGTGCCGCACGGACACAACAACATGGTGACCGCCTTTTTGATGCTCAAAGGCGACTTCCGCGGCCGGCACTACGATCGGCTGGAGGATCTGCCCGACGCGTACATCATCAAGCCGACGATCGATCGTAAGTTTGTACCGGGCGAGTGTTCGACGATCTCGGACAGGAAGAACAACGTCCATTGGTTCGAGGCGCTCTCGGAGCCGGCGTTCATCTTCAACATTCATGTGTTCAACGTCAGCCCTGGGCTCGGCGCGCCGACCGGCCGCGTTTATCTCAATCCCGAAGGCGAAAAGCTCGCCGGCGGCCGGATCAAGGCGCCGCGGATTGACTACCACACGTCCGTGAAGCTGTTTGGGTAATCACAGCGCCCGGGCTGCGGTGAAATCCTAAGCACCCGCCAGCTCACGCTGGCGGCTCGCCGGGCGCTATCGATCTCGCGATCAATGGGCCATGTGGGCTGACGCGGCCGAGGGTTCGCGGTTGCCGTAGAATGTGTAGAGCACCGGCATGAGGTAACGCGTCAAGAAGAGCGTGCTGATCATGCCGCCGACGACTACGATCGCCAGGGGCCGCTGCGTTTGCGAGCCGATCTTGGTCGAGAGGGCCGCCGGCAACAGGCCGAAGATCGCGGTGAGCGCGGTCATCATCACGGGTCGCACCCGCTTCTCGGCGCCCTGCAGGATCGCCTCAGAGAGCGGCAGCCCCTGGAAACGCAGCTGATTGAAGTACGAAATCAGCAATAAGCCGTCCATGATTGCGACGCCGAAGATCGAAATGAATCCGACGGCGGCCGAGATGTTGAAGTTGGTGCCGGTCAAAAGCAGCGCCCAGACGCCTCCCAGCGAGAGCGCGACGACGTTGGAAAAGACCATGATCGAGTCGAGCACATTGCGGAAGGCCATGTAAAGCAGGATGAAAATCATCGTCAGCGAGAGGGGCACGATGACCAAGAGGCGTGCCTCGGCTTCTTCCATTTCCTCGAATTCGCCGCTCCAGACTGCGCGATAGGGGGCCTTGAAGATGTCTTTGGTCTTCGCCTGCGCATCGGCTACGGCGCCGGCCAGGTCGCGCCCGCGGACGCTGAATTTAATCGCGATCAGCCGCTTGCCCTGCTCCCGATAGATCATCGAGGCGCCGGGCCGCGTGAAGTGTCCATCGGGGTCGGGGGTGCCGTCATCGCCGACGGGCGTGACGAGATCGCGCAGCCGCAGCCGCGGCGTGTTGCTGATGATGTTGCCTGTGTTCGCCAGTGCCCCGACGTTGGAGGGAGCGACCGTCCCGTGCCCGATCGAAGTGGGGGTGATCCCCGGACCTTGATTCTGCACGACGGTGTTGTTGGCGATATCGACTGGGATATCGAGGATGTCGGACTCGCTGCTCCGCAGCCGCTTGGGCCAGCGAACGGAGATGTCGAAGAGTTTTTCGCCTTCAACCATGCTGGAGAGGGCCTTGCCGCCCAGGGCGCTCGTGACCACGTTGTTGACGTCGGCCGTTTGGACGCCCCAGCGCTGGCATTTCTCGGGATCGACGCGGAACTCAAAGTGCGACTGACCGCGGATGTGGAAGATCCCTACGTTTTCGATGCCCGAGATCTGTTGCAGAATATTCTTCGTCTTTTCGGCGAGCGTTTCGAGCTTGTCGAGATCGGGGCCAATGATCTTGACCGAGTTGTCCCCCTTGATTCCTGAGAGGGCCTCCATCACGTTGTCTCGGATATTCTGCGAAAAATTCCAGGAGATGCCCGGAAGCCTGGTCTCGAGTTCACGATTCATGGCGTCGACGATCTCGTCCTTGGTGCGAGACCGCTTCGGACCGAAGACCCATTTCTCCCAGCCGGTGCGCTCGACGGTCAATGGCCAGTCTTTTTCCGGCAAGAGAGGGACGAAGTATTCGCTGTTGTAATAGCCGTCGGTATCGGTGGCGTCGTCCGGCCGCCCGAGCTGGTTGACGATCGACTCGACTTCGGGATAAGTCGCCATGATGGCCCGCGCCTCGCGCGAGATTTCCGTGTGACGCTCGAGCGAAGTGTTGAGCGGCGCCGTGCCGCGGATCCACAGATTTCCCTCTTCCAGCGCCGGCATGAATTCGCGGCCCAGAAAGGGCAGCATCATCAACGTGCCGACCGTCAGTGCCGACATCACCCCTACGGTCGCCCAGCGATATTGCAGGCAAACCCGCAGGTTGCGCAGGTAGCCTTCTTTCATCTTGCGAACCAGCCAGTTATCCGGCGCGGGCTGCAGATTTCTGAATGAGAGCAGGCACAACACGGGGGCCACGGTGAGCGCCAGGATCAGTGCGCCGGCCAGAGCGAAGGCATACGTGTCGGCCATCGGTCCGAAGATTTGGCCCTCGGGCCCCTTCATGGTGAAGAGAGGCACGAACGCGCAAACCATGATGGCCGTCGTGAAAAACAGCGCTCGCTCGACTTCGTGCGTGGCTTTGAGGATCCGCTGTTTGAGAGTCAGCTCGGCATATTCACCCGAGCTAAGGTGGCGGTAGATGTTTTCCACCATGATTACAGAGGAATCGACGATGATCCCAAAATCCACCGCGCCGATCGACAGCAAATTAGCCGACATGCCCCGCGTAAAGAGCACGGCGAAGGCGAAGCACAGGGCGAGCGGAATATTGATGGCCACGATCAACGCACTGCGCACGTTGCTTAGAAACATGAGCAGAATGATGGTGACGAGCGCCATTCCGACAAGCAGATTTTCTCGGACTGTTTCCGTCGTGATCGCCAGCAAATCGCTGCGATCGTAATACGGGTCGATTTTCACGCCCGGAAGCATGCGCCCGGCAGCCGGACCGTTGAGCTCGGCAACCTTGGCTTTTACGTCCTTAAGGGCCGGCCGTGTTTCTTCGTTCTTGCGCATCAGGACGATGCACTCGACCACGTCGGGATTGTCATGACCGATTTGCGCAAGTGTCTGCGTGGAATGCGGCGGGCGTTCGGCATCGGCTTTCCAATAGCCGATTCGTCCCAGCCGCGTCTGATGGCTGACGACGACGCCTTGTCGTCCGAGATCTCCGGGCGATGCGCGGCCCCCTTCGACGACATCTTCGACGCGCACCGGCTGGTTGTTGACAGACGTGATCACCAGCGACCGGAGATCGTGGATGCGGCGAAGCTCCTCGTTGCGCAGGATCGACGAGGCCGCCTTCGGATCCGAAAGCCCCAAAACTTTGACGGTCGGGTCGGCGCCGCCACCGAACAGGCCGACGCTGCGGACCGTCATGGCGACCTGGCCCTGATTCACGTAGTCGCCGCCGACCGTCGCATTGCTGTTTTGGATGGCGTTCTGCAACTGCGCGAGGGTGACCCCGAATTTTCGCAAGCGATCGGGGTCGGGATGGACCTCGTAGCGTCGGACTGTCCCGCCCCAACCGCAGACGTCGATGATGCGTGGGACCGTGCGGAACTCGCGCTCCAGCACCCAGTCTTGAAGGGCCTTCAGGTCGTTGAGCGTATAGATGTCGTGGCCTGAGGAGTCCTTTGGAGCGTCGAGCGCATAGCGGTAGATTTCGCCAGTCGGGGATTCCGGCGAAATCGTCGGCGTGACGCCGGACGGCAGCGGCTGCGAAAGGGTCGCCAGACGGTTAATGACTTCCTGGCGCCCGGCCTCATAGGTGTAGCGGCTCCCGTAATTCCAGCTCATCTTCAGGTCGCTGAGGCCAAAGAGCGACTTGCTGCGGATCGACTTGAGCCCGGGCATCCCCGCGAAGGTGACTTCCAGCGGAACGGTGACCTGGCGTTCGATTTCTTCGGCCGACGCGCCGGGAAATTGGGCGAAGACCTCGATGATGGCGGGGGCCGGATCCGGGTACGCCTCGACGTTGACGTTGAGGAACGAGTAAGTGCCCACTACCGCCAGGCCGACGGCCAAAAGGACGACGAGCAGCGGGTTCGCGAGAGCCCACTCAATGACTTTGCGGACCATGAGCGATCAATTTCCAAGCGGGCTTATCAGCCGCAACCACGGGACCGCATTTGCGAATCTCTCGCGAGGCGGCTTTGACGGGCGCGCGGCTCGAGGCAAAAGGTCCCGCAGCCTCGAGCCGTCCTCGGGTTTCCGTTCGCTACGTAGCTGGTTTCGACTTTTGACCGGGCTGGGATTCTTTGTCGAGCAGCGCGGTTTTGAGCTCTCCAACGCCCGTCCGCAAAATCGTTTCACCAGGCGCCAAGGGACGCTTGGGAAGCATTCCGAGTTCTTCTTCCTCCGCAGTTCGCTCTTCTGCCTTGGTGAAGGGCTTATTGCGAACGAACAGGGTTTGGTCGAAACGCCCCACCAACTCGACCCGACGCATGGTGTAATACTGCTTTTCGGCATTGGTCTGCACGAAGACGATGGATTGCTGGCCGTCGTCGACTACGGCGTCGGTCGGCACCTCGACGACGTCCGAGGGGGGCGGTAGCTCGACCTTGGCCGAGATCATTTTTCCGGCGAGAAGCCGGCCCTCCTTGTTGTCGATATGCCCTTTGACCTTCGCCGTGTGATCGTTCGGGTCGATGATGTAGCTGATGTCGTCGATGTAACCTTCCAGAGGCGCACTGCCGACGGTGGTGATCGTCCAGCGTCTCGCCCGCTCGGGAAGCGCCTGCAACCCCGGCAGATCGTCTTCGGGACAGTTGGCGACGACGAACAGCCGCGGGCCACTCCCATCTTCGTCAAGCTTCGCGATCTGAAACAGATTGAGCGTATTGTCCGAGACGATTGTATGAGCCGTGATATTGCGCTCCACGATGATCCCGTCATCGGGGGCTTTAATCTCGACGCGTGCCCAACGATCGAAGTTGGCTCGATCGTGCTGCTTGAGCCGCTTTTCGGCGTCCTCGGGCTTGACCCGCTCGGCCTCGTCCCGCACGGCCTGAATGTCTTCCTCGGGAATGCCCCAAGTCCGCAGCGTGCTGATGGCCCGATTGAGCGAGTTGATGTCCGTTTCGACCGCTTTCTTTTGCTGCCAGAGCATCACATCGGGAACGACGGATGCTTTGGCTTCCCACCGCTTGAGGATTTGGCTGTCGAGTTTGAGCTGATAGATCGCGTCGATCAGATCGTTTTTCTTATTGCCGACGTCGACGCTGTAGAAGACGGCGAGCAAATTGCCCTTGGTCACCCTGTCCCCTGAGCGCAGCTCGCGACGATGGGTCGTCGTTGAGCCCGTTTTCAGGCGGTCTTCCTCGATCGTTCCGATTTCGACGACCTGGGCCGACGACGGCGAAGGGGCGAACAGAGCCCGGATCGGGAGCAGCCGCGTCGGGTCAAGCATCGTAGTGCCCGGCATGAGCAGCGGCCGAGTTCGGGTCGGCTTAGCGGCCGTCACGATTTGATCGACGTTGTTCTTGCGAATGCCGAGGGCTGTGCGAACATCGTCAGGGACGTAGAGCGTGTGTGGTTCACCCGGCACCAATTCGATGGCGGCCAGCGGCTGCCTGGCGGATGACTCGGGCTCCGACGCTCCCGGCCTCTCTTTGCCCGGCAACTTCAGTGCTCCGTTCGCAGCACCGATCGTGGCGACGACCAGCAGCAGGACGACGAGCGCCGCGGCGTAGCGGAAAAACTTGGAGTTCAACAGACGCATCAAGGGCTCCTTACCGTGTCTCGGTGCTCGCCTTGGTTGCGGACTTTTGGTCTGCGGATTATCTGCCTGCGGATGCGGCGCGCTCACTGCGGTCGTTGCAGCGGCTGCTCGTCGCGAACCGATCTCGCCCGCGAGGGCCGCGGCAACCGTTTCGCGCAAGCTGGATAAGTCGGTCGATTTGCTCAGGACCCGATCGGCGCTCCAGCCGGGAAATTCCCCGGCACGATGGGCCCCCGCCGTCAGCAGGATGACCGGCAGTCCCACATGCTCCGCGCGAATGGCTTCCGCAAGCTGCGGACCCGTCCCTTCCCGCAGGCACGTGTCCAGCAGGACGAGTCGCGGCGAATGATTGGCAACCTCTCGCTCGGCCTCGGCTGACGTTGAGGCACGGCGGATGACATACCCATCCTTAGCCAGGGTTTGTCCAAGTACCTGGCTGAGAACGGGGTCGTCCTCCACCACGAGAAGAGTCACCGGGTCCAGGCCCGAAGACATGGCGTGGGGAAGCTCCGAAGATACACTCAGCGGCGGGTTATGAGATTCTAACCGCAAGCCGATTCAGCACTTCAAGTGCCGGAGCTGTCGGACTACCTGTGCTTTGCGTAACCGACTCTGCAAAAACGAGTTGCGTAACATTGCAAATCGCGAACACAGTTGCTTCGCTCAAGAAATTGGCCAGTCTGACCAAAATCTGCACACTCGGCAGTGCAAAATGCGCGATCCGCAAGTCTAGAGCGAGGCTGATAGTTGCGGTCGCTTAATAGTTGAAGTCGGCACGCAATAGAACGCCCTGGGTGTAGAGAGTGGCGTTTGAGCCGGGACTGGTGCCCTCGAATGCGCCGACGTCCCACAAACCCTCGCCCTGATAACCGATGAAGCACCGCAGCGCCTGGCAACTGGGCGGTCTCCAAGCAAGGCCGAGTGACCAGTTCGCCGTGGGCACGGCGGCGGGGTTCGAGCGAATCGTCTGGGCGCTCGCCGCGGAAGTCGCAACCTCGAAGAATCCCTGCTCAACTCTTCCCAAGAAAATCGCTCCATCCAAACGGCCAAGCACCGTGAATCCCGAATCACCGATGCGCCGTTCGAGATCGAGCCCAAAGCTCGGACCAATGCCCCAGTAGCTGTTGGTCATCCGCCGCTCGAAGATCCCGCTGCCGCCGGCGGCAACCGCCGGGTCTTCGTCGGCCCGCGAGTCGAAGAAGACGTCCGTGCCACGCAGACCAAGGTGCCACTTCATCCACCACGTGCAAATCGAGATCTCATTACTGGCGTACTGTAGATCGGCGACGTGCATGTCGAGGCGGCTGGTGAGTGTCGCAGGTCCGTCGGGAGCGGCGCCTGGGCCGAACACGGTTCCCGTGCCATCTGAGCCTAGGAATCGATAAGAGATGTCGAACTCGCCAAACCCGTCCGGCAATCGATAACCGAGTTCCACTCGCGGCGAACCGGTCCAATCGAGGCGCGCACTGCCAAGCTTGACCTGGCTCGTGATGCCACCGAGTGTCACGGTGTCGTGGATTCCATTGCTGACGTGAGGAAGATTGACATCGACTTCGATGTCGGCCACCCAGCCTGGTTGGGGCAAGCAAAACGGATCGAGCCGCGGGTCGCAATCGAAGTACGGGCACTCGGGCACCGAACAGGTGTAGGTGGGCGTCGCCGGCGCATACAGTGACGAGGGGACGTCGGGCGTATTCGGCAGGCCTTTGAGGTAGGGAGCCTCGTTCCCCGTCGAATTCGATGACACAGCAGCGGGCGGCGCGGGGGCCGGCATAAGCAGTGAGCCGGGGAGCTGACCCCACGCGCGCCCCGACTGCATCACAAGAATCGCCAGAGCCCACACTGGTAGCACGAATCCGAACCAGCAGTGGCGCCGCGCGGTTGTCTGCGGCGCGCGGGGGGTTCTGCCGGATCGCGCGGGCTTGCTGTGGCTTCGGCGGATTTCGTTTTGCGGATTCATGTCCCGACCTCTGTCGCAGATGTTGTCCGACTGTCTTGGCGAATGCTGGCTCGTCGCGAACCGTGTTGGCGTGCCTAGTTTGCCGTACGGGTCTCGAAAGTGAGGGGCTCGAGCGGTTTCTCGACGGTCTGGTTAGACGCGGGCACGACCACATGGCCGGCGGCGTTCGAGGCAGAGCTGCTCGCAGGAATCGGTGCCGCACCAAAAATCGCGACGGTCTCCGGTTCGCTGCTGTTCGCCGGTTCGCGGTCGACGGCCGGCAGATTGAGTTGCAGTTGCGTACTGTGCGTCGTGGGCAGTGTCTTTGGGGGCACGGCCGCCACCAGCGATCGAGGAGCGTTCGCGGAGGTTTCGTAGTGAATGATCGGTTCTCCGGGCGCGCTCGGATGGCAGCACGGGAACGGCAAGAGGACACCCAGATCGGGCAGCGAGGGAACGGCCTGGGGCTGCGCCAACTGGAAGATGTCGTCCGTCTGCAGCATGTCGGCCACGCTGACCGACGATGACCAGAGCGTGCTCAGGACCCCCAAATAGGTTGTCACGAACCCTGCCAATGTCTGCTGGGCGCCAAACAAATCGCTGAAGGCCGCGTTCTGATCGAGCTGGCGGCGTTCGAGCACCCCGCGGTAAGCGCGGACCTGGTCGGGGAGGATGTGATTTCGGTAGTAGTCGAGCGCCTGCAGGTTCGTCTTGTAGTTGTTGAAGTTTGTGCTGAAAGTTTGGGTGAGATTCATTTCGACGCGATGCGACTCCTCGGTGGCCCGGATCAAGGCTGCCTCGGCCGACATGATATTGCCCTTGTTTTGGTCCCAGATCGGCAAGGGAAAGCCGATCGTGGCGGTCGGCACCAGCGCCTTGGGCGCGACCTCGAACTCTTTGAGAAGGGCGATGTTGAATTCGACGTTGGGCACCGGCGTGACCTGAGCCAGCTTGAGCTGATATTTCGCCTTATCGAGCCCGTTACGCGCGGTCAGCACGTCGGTGTGATTGCGCAGCACGTAACCGAGCACCGTGTCGTAGTCGAAAAACGGAATCACGGCGTCGATCCGCCCTTCCACCTGGGTCAGCGGCAATTGCCGCTGGCCGATGGTGGCGACGAGCTGCTTCCAAGTGGTGAAATAAGTCTGGATCGACTGCTCATAGGCGAGACGAACCGAGTAAGCCTGCGCCCGCAGGGCCATCGGCTCGTACGAGGCCGCGGTTCCGGCCTGCAAGATGCCTGTATGCAGTGTGTAGACCTCGTCGGTGAACCTGGCCAGCGCCCGGTTTACGCGGACGGATTCTTTCGCGACCAAAAGCGCGTAGTAGGCCGCGCGGACGCGAGTTGCCAGATCGCTCCGGGCTCGCCGGAGCGCCAGCTCGGAGTTACGCAAATCCATCTCGGCAGCCGCCGACGCGAGCTTCAGCTTTCCGGCAGTAACGACGACCTGGTCGATAAACGGTCCCTGCGCGCTGGGCACACTGCCGTCGTTCGATGGTGTGATTTCCCAGCCGGTGGTTGGATTGGGATAAGCCCTCGCCTGAATCAGCGCTCCTCGAGCCGCCTCGACGTCTGAGGCCGCCTGCCGCAGCTCGGGACTGTTTCCGGCCGCGATAAATTGCAGATCCGCCAGCGAGTAGGGGCGCCCTTCGGGGCTTGGCAGGGCGGCCGGCTCCGCAGCCAGGGGTGGAAGCTTCGGGAAGAGTTGGTTGATCGCGCGCTCCTTAGCGGCGTCTTCCTTCGGAATCTCGATCGCCTTGGCCTCGGCTCCGGGTAACTCCGGAGGAATCTTGGGTTCAAACTTTTTTGTCGCCGGCTGGGCGGTGTCCTCTTCATATGCGGCCTGGAGGTACTTCGAGGTCTGCACGTCGACCTTGGCAGTCCCCGACGGTGAGGCTGCGTCTGCCGGCGTCTTGCCGCCAGGAGGTGTTTGCGTGGGCACCGCCGCGGGACTTGTTCCTTGCGGAGACGGCGGCACGGAGGGACCTTCGGCGCCCGGGGCCGCGGGAGCTCCGGCAGGCGCGAGTGCTCCGGCGGGCATGACGTCGTACGGATGGGACACCAAGTTGGAGACCGTTCCGTCGGTGCGTTCACGGGCGTGATACAAGCACCCGCTCAGCGACACGATGACGCAGCAGGCGAGCAACTCGCGGATCGACATGGACCAACTCCCGAAAATCTACTCAGGGCGCTTGCTAAGCTCGGCCCCGGCAAATTGCGGTGACAAATCGGGTGGCGGTGGGTCTTCACCGCGCGCGCATCGCACCGAAAATGCGGACAATGGGAGATCGTCCTGACTTTCCAGTCGTAATGAGAGACGGGCATCCCAGCCTCAGAACCAAACAAGGTTGCCCAGTTGCCGGGGTTTTGATTGAAGACTCGCGCGCGAAGTGACCAAATTCCGCGCTTTGGGACGAAGAGTGCTGCAGCAACGCTTCCGATCGCGGGCTCCGGGCAGAGGGACCCTGACCGTGCCGGCTGCCGGAAACGGACTGCAGTTTACTCCGCCGCGTCGACTACGAGCCCCGCGCGTGCATCCTGCGAGAGATCACGCCGGCGAGGTAGCCGCCCTTGAAGCCGGCGTCGATATTCACGACGCAGACATTGGAGGCGCAACTATTCAGCATGCCCAGCAAGGCCGCAATGCCGCCGAAGTTGGCCCCGTAGCCAACGCTGGTCGGCACCGCGACGACGGGACAAGAGACCCAGCCGCCCACCACAGAGGGGAGGGCCCCTTCCATCCCAGCCACCACCACCAGCGCGTCGGCCGCATCGAATCGGTGCTTCTGCTGCAAGAGCCGGTGGGGTCCGGCCACGCCGATATCGACAATCAATTCGGCGCCGCAGCCCATCCAGCGTAGCGTTTCGAGCGCCTCTTCGGCGACCGGTCGGTCACTCGTTCCAGCGGTGATCACAAACACGGAGCCAACCGGCGTTCGGTGTGTCGACCACGGGATGCGGATCGTGCGCGCGATCGGATTGTGAATGGCGGTAGGAAACCGGCACAGCAACGCCGCGGCTTGTTCGGGAGAGGTTCGCGTGGCAAAACCGTGTTCCCCGTGCAGCGCCTGAGCCTCAAAAATGGCGACGACGGCCTCAGACGTCTTCCCCTCGCTGTAGACGACTTCCGGAAAACCGCACCGGCGGCTGCGATCGAGGTCGACATGTGCTTCCTCGATGTCAACCGTGATCGGCGCAACGTCGCCGGCCGCCTGTTCGATGGCGGCTTCGACGGAAAGTCCCCCGTCGCGCACCCGGTGGAACAGCGACTCCAGCCGTCCAATTCCGCCCGACGGGTCTCGTTTCTCGTCACTCGGCAAAGTTTGACCTCGATTTCTTGCCCGGGACTGCCCGGAACCTGCACCCTGCGGCTCGTTTCACTCGGATGTTCGGCAGATGTGGTTACAATAATTGATTTTAGGGGACGGTCGGCGGCGTCGGCAAATCTCTATTGGAAAGCGGTGCAATGCGAATCGGCTTTGGGAAACTGATGGCGGCCTCGGCGGTCGTCCTGGTGGCGCTGATCTGCATCTTGATCTTCATGCAGCCGAGCCCGGCGCCGAGTCCGGGGGCGGCGCCAGTTCGGACGTCTTCTCCCTCTCCCGCGACGCTTTCCGTCTACGTCGCCGCGGGACTTCAGCCGCCGATTGCCGAAATCATCAAGGCCTACGAGGCGTCGCATCCTGTTGAGTTTGAGACGAAGTTCGGGGGCTCAGGCTCGCTCGTGACTCAGATCCTCGTCGCCGGTGGAGACCTCTTTGTGGCGGCCGATCGATTCTACCTGGACGACGCATCTCAAAAGAACATCGCTCCACAAATCGTCCCGATCGCGTATCAGTATCCGGTCATCGTAGTGCTGAGAGGTAATCCGAAACAGGTTTCCGGACTCAAAGACTTGCTGCGAGCCGACGTGCGGTTGTCGCTGGCCGATCCGCAACGAGCCGCGATCAGCAAAGCCGTGAGCGGCCTCCTGGAAAAAGACGATCGCTGGGAAGCGCTGTGGAAAAAGGCAATCATCCACCGCGAGACGGTCAACGAAGTGGGCAACGATGTGAAACTGGCGGCGGCTGACGCGGGCATCGTCTGGAGCGCGACGGCGACCCAATTTGCCAAGGACGTGGCGGTCGTGCACGTCCCCGAATTCGATCATTCGAAACACGAAATCGCCGTCGGCCTGCTCTCGTCATCGAAGGATCCGCAGACAGCGCAGGAATTCATCCGCTATCTGACAGACCCAAATCAAGGGCTGCGAGTGTTCGCCAAACACGGGTACGAGGTGGTCGGAGGCAAACCGTCTGACTCGCAGTGAACGGAACTGACACGAACCCGTTCTCAGTAAAAAGTTCGACCCGCCTGATTGGCCTTTGAACCTGGGAGCATCAACGTGGCCTCGCGTAGTGCCGTTTCGCATCCCCGATCGGACGTCCCATTTTACACGGCGCTCGGGATTCTTGGGGGGAGCTATCTCCTGCTGATCGTGGCACTCGTGGCCGCCGAATTCAGCTATGCCCGGCTCGGCGATTTCGCCCGCATTTTCGCGGACGCGGATATCCGTTATGCGATTCGACTCAGTGTGATCTCGTCGACGATCACGACAATTCTGGCGCTCTGGGTCAGCGTGCCGATTGCCTACTTGATGTCTCGCAGCGACTTTCGGGGCAAGCAACTCGTCGACGCGATCGTCGACATCCCCATCGTCTTGCCGCCGCTCGTCGTGGGGCTCTGCCTCTTGATCCTTTTCCGCCAGACGCCTTTGCGCGTTTTCGACGATCGCTGGCCCGTGGCGTTCCATGTGCCGGCGGTGATCCTGGCCCAGTTCGCGGTCGTGAGCGCCTTCGCAGTTCGGACTCTGCGCGCGACGTTCGACGAGATCTCGCCGCGGCAGGAGCAGGTCGCGCTGACTCTGGGTTGCCGGCGCGCCCAGGCTTTTTGGCTGGTGGTGCTTCCCGAGGCGCGCTATGGGCTGCTTTCCGCCGGCACGTTAGCCTGGGCCCGTGCGCTGGGTGAATTCGGCCCGGTTCTCGTTTTCGCCGGAGCGACGCGCCAACGAACCGAGGTGCTCCCTGTCAGCGTCTATTTGGAGCTCAGCATCGGGAACGTCGAAGGGGCCGTCGCTGTTTCGCTGGTGATGATCGTTGTCTCACTGCTCGTGCTCGTGACGGTGCGAGCCGTCTTGAATGGCCACCTCGCCGGCGGTTTCCTCGGCGCGCGACTCTAGCCGCTCGCGCAACGCAATCGTCGGTCAATAACTCGCGGCCGCGCCCACTCGAACATGAGTGCTCGGATTGGGACTCGGGCTGCTTCTTCCCGGGAGGCTGAGCGACGGCCAGCGCCGGGGCGTCGGTTGGTCTCTCTTCCGGGTCGGTGCTTTGAGCACCATTCCGCTGGCGATCGAGGTGCTCGACCAGCGGTCCGCGTTTTGCGAATAAGTCGCTCGCGCGACCTCGCCACCGCGCAAGAGTAAACCCACGGCGGGCCGGGCCCATCCGTGGGCTCTATGAAAAACGATGGTTGGACCCATCGGGTGACGTCGTCGGGAGCGAACTCTCTGCTGTGGCTCACGTAATCGAACGCGCCGTGAATCGTCGGGCGAACCGGACTGCGCGGTGCCGCGCGTACCACTGGCGCTTGACCCGGTTGGGCGAGTGCCGTCGCTTGCAGCTCCCGTCCGCCAGTTCGGCCCTCGAATTGCTCATACACGCTCGGAGGTTGGGTCAGGAGTGCCGTTTGCCCGCTGCGGTTCGGCAGAATTCGCCGGAGAACCGCGACCACGGCAAACGCTCCAACTTTCGCGTTGTCTATCTTCGACCGCGGGGCGTCGAGCGACGTGCAAAAGAGAAGGGAAACTTGAACTCTCACGGTGGCAAGCGTCGGTCCAAAGCGGCCCAGGCAATCGGCGAAGCTTGTTCCTGTCGCGGGCCAGGCTCAAGACACGTTATTCGGAGAACCGGGTCAAGATTTGCGTGCCCATACTGGGTCGATTGGGCTCCATGCGCTCTGGGGCTGACAGGCGGCACCGAACTTGCTATGAAACGCACCCGCGGCACGGCTGCCGCGAATTCACGCCAATAAACTTGCACTCGCTGATTGACTCAACCGGGGAGACACGGATGGGCGTTCCCGTATCGCAAATGCTGACTGTGGCGCGCTATGTGATCGGCAAGACGCTGCGAGGTGAAAAGCGATATCCTCTCGTTTTGATGCTCGAGCCGCTGTTTCGATGCAACCTGGCTTGTGCGGGTTGCGGCAAGATCCAATACCCGGCCGAGATCCTCAAAAGGCAGCTCACGCCAGAGCAGTGCTTTCACGCGGCCGACGAGTGCGGCGCTCCGATGGTCTCGATCCCGGGCGGCGAGCCGCTCTTGCATCCGCAAATCGATCAGATCGTCGAGGGCCTCGTCGCCCGCAAAAAGTACGTTTATCTCTGCACGAATGCGATCCTTTTAGAGAAGAATCTCGAGCGTTTTCGGCCGTCAAAGTACCTCAGCTTCTCTGTGCACGTCGACGGGCCGCGCGAAGAACACGACATCGCCGTCTGCCGCGAGGGAGTTTTCGATGTCGCCGTGCGGGCAATTCGTGCCGCGGTGTCAGCCGGTTACCGCGTGACGACGAATGCCACGATGTTCAACACGGCCCATCCCCGGAGAATGCGGGAGATGTTCGACATCCTCACCGATCTCGGCGTCGAAGGGATGATGATTTCGCCCGGCTACCCCTACGAAAAGGCGCCGGATCAGGAGCATTTCCTTCACCGCAATCAAACGGTCGAGCTGTTTCGCCGCACGCTTGCTCGGCCCAAACGGGGCTGGGTGTTCAATCAGTCGCCCCTGTTCCTGGAGTTCCTCAAGGGGAATTGGGACCTCGAGTGCACGCCCTGGGGCAACCCCACGTACAACATCTTCGGGTGGCAGCGTCCCTGCTACCTGCTGCAGGAGGGCTATTGCAGCACGTATCAAGAACTGCTCGACACGACGGATTGGAGCGCCTACGGCCGACAGAGCGGCAATCCCAAGTGCCAGGACTGCATGGTGCACTGCGGCTACGAGCCGACGGCTGTGTCGCAGACTTTCGGATCCTGGCGCGGATTGGCTGCGGCCGCACGACTGACGTTGCTCGGGCCTTCTCGCGACAGCGATCCGACGAGTGACGAGCCCCTTTCGTTCGCTCCGGCGCCGGTGCTCTATCAACTTCACAAGCCCCAGAGCATAGCGCGACGAGAACCCGTGGCCGCATCGCTCGAAGCCCGTGCCGGCTGAACGCGCGATTCAGACCCACAAAGCGAAAACGGCCGAGGAGAAATCCTCGGCCGTTTCGCATCACGGCAAGTTTGCGCTAGCACCGGCTCTCAACCGTCATAATTCACCACGATGACGCCATGTCTCGAGGTGATGTTCACCGCGTACCTGCCATAGTCGTAGCGAACCTTGGCCCCGTCGTGCTTCGTGCAAATCTTCGGGCAACCGCAAGGCGGCACGCAGATCTCAACCAGCACGCATTTGGGCGGACCGCACGCCGAGCAGGGATCCCGGCTCGCGCACGGATCGCGGACAGCCACAACCATTGGCACGGCGCACGGCGCAATATGACGCTTGTCGTGATACTTGACCCGCGGGTAGAGAGCGATCCCCGGGGCCATCGCAATCGGCGGACCTCCCGCCGCCGCCGGACCCATCGAGGGGGCCGGCTGCACCGAAGGAGAAAGCGGCTGCGCCAGCTGGGGTATGGGCCCTGGTGGAACAGCTCCCTCGATGCCCGGAGCGGGCGGCGGCGCTTCGAAGGCTGCCGGTTCGGGCATCGGAAGCGTCCCGGAGGTCAATAGGATCGCTCGCTCCGGCGAGGTCTCCCTGCTGCGGGATTGATCCGAATGCCGCTCGTCGGCTGCCAGGGTGGCGGCGCCGATCAGCACTCCGACGATGGAAACTAAACTGATCAGACTTTTCTGCATGCAGGACTCCTTCTAGCTTTGTCGCTGACAAACCACTCGTAGCCCATCGATCACGGCCTGCGAGCCATCTGCCCCTTCGCTTTCCCGCCGACATTCAGCTCGATGATTCAGCGACAAGACCATTTTCCGGCGGGAATGGTTCGGCGGCGTTTCACCGAGACTCGAAATCAGGCCCGTCCCGGGCACGGAATCTCGCGCGCACACCGCTTGGGAAAGCTTTTCCCGGGATTTTCTGCGCGTCGCGCACTTCGGACATGGCTGCTACTCTCGGAGAATCGAAATTGCGGATCAAGGCGCCCAGGTCGACGACCGCTCCGCGGCAGACGGCCGTCTGGTTCTCTCTTCGGCTTTCGATTTGCGCGAAATCCTTCGCGTCCCAGCAATCGCTCGATTGCAAGCCGGATCGTCAGCCGCTCGTGCTCGACATCCGGAGAATTCCCGAGTCGACGGGTGGCGGGGATGTCCCGCTCGGACTAAACTCACAACGTCGGCGCGCTCTGCGGTTTGCGACACATCGGCCGATCGCGTCGAGGACTCTCATGCCACCCCACCCTCACGATCACACGTCTTCGTCCGGCGAAGCTCCGGCCTCGGCTGGCATCCGCCTGCAGCGGTTCCTCGCCGCCACCGGCCTCGGCTCGCGCCGCAAATGCGAAGAATACATCGTGGAAGGACGCGTCAGCGTAGACGGTCAGGTCGTCCGCGACTTGGGCACGCGCGTCAACCCGCAAGAGCAGGAAGTCCGCGTCGACACCGAGCGCGTGCGCCGCGATCCGCCCCGGTACTTCTTACTCAATAAGCCACGCGGCTATTTGTGCACCAGCAGCGACCCGGCGGGACGACCTCGCGCGATCGACCTGGTGCCCGCCGGCAAATTGCGATTGTTCACCGTCGGCCGACTGGATGAGGGTAGCGAAGGCCTCATCTTGCTGACGAATGACGGCGAGCTGGCGCATCGGTTGGCTCATCCGCGATTTCAGGTGCCGCGAACCTACGCACTCCAGGTGGCCGGCCGCCCCACTCCCGAGACTTTTGCCACGCTCAAAGAGGGCCTTTACTTCCAAGAGGGTCGCTTTCGCATCCATTGGGTGAAACGTGCCGGCACTAAAGGGAACAGCACGTTCCTCGAAGTCGGGTTGAGTCACGGCCAGAATCGCGAGATCCGGAGGTTATTTGCCCGGGTGGGACATAAGGTCATGCGCCTGCGACGCGTCGCGTTCGGGCCGCTCAGTCTGGGCCGTCTGGCCGAAGGGCGGTGTCGTCCGCTGACTTCTTCCGAGATGAATGCCCTGCGCGAGTTGGCTTCGTCGACCGGTCGCCGCCGTCACAAAAAGTCGCCCGATCGATTGGCCAAAGCACGCGCCACGCACACCGACCCGTCTCCTGGCACGCGAGAGGAGCCGATCGAGCGTCCTCGCGCCGGCAAGCAACGAGCCCAAGGCCGCTCCGGTCGCCCGGTGACGCGCGAAGACGTCGGGGCGGAACGACAAAAATCGAATCAAGGAGCCAAGCGCCGGACTCGGAATGGTCCGGGCACATCACAACACGTAGGACACCGCCACGGCCGTTCCGCCGACGTTCGCTCGCAGGAACCGCGGTCACGCGGCACCCGGAAGCGTCGACAAAGACATGGCTGATCCGGTCGCGCAGCACGCTCCCTGTTCGCCCGCTGCTCTCCAACAGCGCGTGCGCGTGCTGTCTCAGCGGCGAATGGCCCGCGACACTTACGCTTTGGCGCTCGAGACGCCGCAGATCGCCGCCTCCATCGTGCCGGGGCAATTCTTCATGATTCGGGCGGTCGACGCGGTCGAGCCCCTGCTCGGGCGGCCCTTCGCACTCTATGACACGGTGATCGCCGACGGTCGACCGATCGGCGTGGAATTTGGATACACGGTAGTCGGCAAGCTCACGGGTTTGATGCCTGCGTGGCGTCCGGGCGACCTCGTCGAAATCTGGGGTCCACTTGGGAACGGGTTTCCGCCTCCCGTGGGTGGGCACTTGATGCTCGTGGCCGGGGGAATCGGGCAGACTCCCTTTCTGGCCGTCGCCCGTGAGGCGCTGGTACTCAGACAATATGGACAGCCTCCGCGAATCCTCTCGCTACGACCGCGAAAAGTAACCTGCTGCTACGGAGTGCGCTCGGCCGAATACCTGGCCGGCCTCGACGATTTTTCACTCCCTGGCCTCGAGATGCGCCTGGCGACGGACGACGGCACCCGCGGGCACCGGGGTTTCGTCACCGATCTGCTTGCACAATCGCTTGACGAAGCCGATCGACCGGACTGCGTCTATTGCTGCGGGCCCGAGCCGATGATGCACGCGGCCGCGCGACTCTGCAGCGCCGCAGAAGTGCCTTGCTGGTTGTCGCTCGAGAGTCCGATGGCCTGCGGCTTCGGCGCTTGCTTTAGCTGCGTGACCGCCGTGCGAATGGAGAATGGGAACTGGGACTACCGCCGCACGTGCGTCGAAGGGCCGGTTTTTCCGGCAGAGCGTCTCGTACTTTGATCGAGCGTGCAGACAGATGTCTGATCGGACTCGGCGAGCGTCGGGCATCAGCCCGATGGCGATTCTCTTCTTCTTTTTCCTCCTGCTGAATCGGGAAGCGCGAGCAGAAATCAAGCACCCGCCAGCTCACGCTGGCGGCTCGCCTGGGCCACCAAGCGACCGTCATTCGTCATCGATCACGCAGGCAAACTCTCTCAGCGCCGCGGAGACGACGGGCGCCGGGCACGACCAGACGAGAAAGAACATTGCTTCGCGCACGGCCCGTTCAGCCGGGTGACCGACGACGAAGCCGGCTCCTTTCGATGCGGCCAGATAGGCTTGGGCGGTTCGCAACACGAGTGAGTTCGCTTTCTGTCGCACCGATTCGGGCGAGGGAGCCGCTGTGCTCACGCAGTCTGCCGCGAGATAGAGATCCGTGCGGGCCGCGCGGTGCTCCGATTCAAGCGCTTGTAAAATCGGAATCAACTCCGCGCGCCGTTGCGCTTCGTTCTTCAATCGGCCGAGGATGCCGGCAGTCAAGCCGACGGCGAGCGCTGACGTCGTCAAGGATCCGGCGCCGCCGCCTCCGTGCTTCACTACCTGTTCGATCGGCCCAAACAAGAGATTTCGTTTCGGCACATGCACGTTGTGTAAGGCAATGGTTGCCGTTTGCGATGCGCTAAGCGAGAGCAGCCGCATCGGCGGCTGACGATCGACGCCTGAGAACGTCGTCGGGATGGCCATCAGCACTTGTCGTCCATCGGAGAGCGTACCCCCTGTGACGATGTGTTCGGCGGCGGACGCTCCGGTCACCCAGGGAACCGTGCCATCGAGCACGAAATCGTCTCCAGACTCGACGGCGGTCACGACCGGTTTCGCCAGGTGCTGCCGCGAAGTCGTCAGGTGGGAGATTCCGACCGTCGCAAAGGCCTGGCCGCGACACAACGGGGGCAGCAACTCGGATTTGATCTCGAAGTTCGAGCTGGCCGCGATCCGCTGACAGGCTGCATTTCGTTGCGTGAGGACAAACGTAGTGGTCAGACAGGCAGCAGCCAACTTCTCGTAAGCCGCCAGGACTTGCACGTCGCTTGCCTCGTAGCCGCCAAACTCGGCCGGCAAGCCCCAAGCCAAAACGCCGGCGTCCGCCAGCAGCCGAATCTGCACGCCGGGCCAATCATTGATGCTGTCAAGCTCCGGCGAAAGCTCTTCGAGGCGCGCGCAAAGCGGACCGAGATCGATGGGCAGCTCGACAGGTGGTGACGGGGGTTGCGAATTCATCTTTGATTTATAGAGTGGGCCGAGGCCAGCTGACCGGCCGCTGGCCCACCACCTTTTGTCGGTGCCGAATGGCGGGCAAGCACCAGCTTCGGCGGACTCGGCCCACCCGTCGTTAGCTGGGGCGTCAGGACAAACTTTCGAGGAACTCAGTCATCTCGCGATGGGCATGGCCATCGCCAACTTTGCGCGCGACGTTTATGCCGTCGACCAGGACGGCGCGTGCCTCCTCCGTTCGGCCGCGCTCTGCCAGGGCCTGTCCTTTCTGAAAGTACGCGGGCACATAGTCGGGGTGCCGGTCGATCACTGCCTGGAACTGGTCCAAGCCGGCTTCGACATCTCCCTCTGAGATTCGGGCCTTGGCCAGCGCGTATAGCAAAAACACGTCATCTGGATCGGACTCAAGCAATTGTTCGAGTTGTTGGGCTGTTGGCAACTTTTGCGTCCTGGGAAAAGTGTGCGGCACCACAGTGCGGAGCGTGCCTTGAGGCGATTTGCCTCTGTGCGGCCGGAATCTCGCGGTCGTGGCCGATTCTATCAGTTTTGCCGGTCGCCAAAAATTGACGGCGAGGCGCGGGGACGCGCCGCCCGGGCATCCGCCGCAATCTGCGACCGGAACTGAAGGGCAACCGTCGAAAAAATCCGTCAGCCGCCAGCGACACCATGCAGCGGCCGTCAGATTCTGCACACCCGTAACTCGGTTCCAGCTAGGCAAGTTATGCACGTCGGCCCTCATGCTTTCAAGCGGCGGA
>DASZIA010000282.1:0-18246 GCA_035949535.1 Planctomycetaceae bacterium
CGTCTTTGTCGTATCCGCCAGGTTCTTGGCGACCGACGTCGTCACGCTACGCTGCAACAGACCGTTCGACATGGCGTCTCCTAAACATCTTGTTCGTCAACTGTCCATCGCTCAAAATAAAACACTGTGAAGCAGATGCGGGTGCTCGAGTCTTTTCAGAGTCCCCGTCAGATTCCCAAACCATCAGCAAAACGTCGCGGCTCTCGACTCTCGTAGTCGTGGTAATAGCCGATCTCGATGTTTTCCAGAATGCCCAAAGCGTCGTCCGTCAACACGGCACACGAGAAGTAGAGGGTGAGCAGGTACGAGGCGACTCCTAGGCTGTCCAAGCCCATCAATCGGGCTGACAAGCTCGGTTTGATCTCGCCGGGAATGCCGGCCTGATGCAAGCCGACAACGCCCTGGTCAGCCTCGCCGACGCGCAGCAATAAAATGCTCGTCGTCCCGAACCACTGGTTCGACGAATAACGGCCCGTCACCTCGAGCTTGTCACACGGAACGAGGGGCAGACCGCGCCAAGTCAGCACCGACGATCCAAATAGGTCCATCGTGACGGGAGGAATGCCTCGCCACGTGCATTCCCGTTCGAATGCTGCAATGGCCTTGGGATGTGCCAGAAAGAAGGCCGGCTTTTTCCAAACCAGCGCCAAGAGGTCGTCCAGATCGTCGGGGGTCGGCGCGCCGTAGCGCGTGCTGATGCGCATGGCCGGGTCAGCCGAGTGCAGCAATCCGAACTTCTTGCTGTTGATGATCTCCCATTCCTGACGTTCCTTGATCCCCTCGATCGTCAGACGCATCTGCTCTTCGAGCTGATCGTAAGGACCGTTGTAGAGATCAGAGACCCGCGTGTGGACACGGACCACCGTCTGCACGGCCGAGAGAGAATACTCCCGCGGATTGGCTGAGTAATCGACGAAGGTCTCGGGGATCTCGACGTTCTCGGCAAAGCCGGAGACCAGGTCGATATTCCGCTCGCCGTAACGGTTGACTGTTGAGCGCAGCTCGATGTGTTCGTCGATCGCCTTCTTGAAGTCGTCCTGCAGGTTGGGGTCTTCTGCCAGGACGGCATCGAGATCTTTGCGGGACAACGTCAGCAGCACGCACGGGGTGTTGGTCCGCACGGTGATGTCGGACGGCTTGTCGGAGACAAGGTCGGTCTCGCCGAAGAATTCTCCCTCGCTCAAGAGGGCGATTCTTAGGTCGCTGCCATGCACGCCCTTGCTCAGTACTTCGACTTGTCCCTGGGCGATGATGAAGAACTTGCTCAGGTCCTCTCCCTCGACGAGCAGCTTGTTGCCCAGGGAGACGTCCTCGGTTTTGAAGCGGCGGGCCATGCGGGCGATGACCGCCTCGGGCAGCTTGGAAAAGAGCGGTACGCTTCGGAGCGCTTCCGGCGGGAACGACGCCGTCTCCCCCGAGACGTCGACGCCGATGCGTTCCGCCCGGGGCAGTTCGACCTTCGTCCGGTTGACGCGGTAGGTTCCGCCGTGAACATGCACCCAAGGTAAGAGGCTCAAGAGCCACCTTGGGGTGATCGACATCATCTTCGGTGACGTCTTGGTCGTATCCGCCAGGTTCTTGGCGACCGACGTCGTCACGCTACGCTGCAACAGACCGTTCGACATGGCGTCTCCTAAACATCTTGTTCGTCAACTGTCCATCGCGACAAAATAAAACACTGTGAAGCAGATGCGGGTGCTCGAGTCTTTTCAGAGTCCCCGTCAGATTCCCAAACCATCCTGGAAGCGTCGCGGCTCTCGACTCTCGTAGTCGTGGTAATAGCCGACCTCGATATTCTCCAGAATGCCGAGAGCGTCGTCGGTCAGCACGGCACACGAGAAGTAGAGGGTCAGCAGGTACGAGGCAACGCCCAGGCTGTCCAAGCCCATCAAACGGGCCGACAAGCTCGGCTTGATCTCGCCGGGAATGCCCGCCTGATGCAAGCCAACGACCCCCTGGTCGGCCTCGCCGACGCGCAACAATACGATGCTCGTCGTCCCGAGCCATTGGTTGGACGAGTAGCGGCCCGTCACCTCGAGTTTGTCACACGGAACGAGGGGCAGGCCGCGCCACGTGAGCACGGACGACCCGAATAGGTCGGTCGTCACCGGAGGAATGCCGCGCCAGGTGCATTCGCGCTCGAACGCGGCGATCGCCTTGGGATGCGCCAGAAAGAACGCCGGCTTCTTCCAAACCAGCGCCAACAGGTCATCCAGATCGTCAGGAGTCGGCGCGCCGTAGCGTGTGCTGATGCGCATCGCCGGATCGGCCGAGTGCAAGAGCCCGAACTTCTTGCTGTTGATGATCTCCCATTCCTGACGTTCCTTGATCCCCTCGATCGTCAGGCGCATCTGCTCTTCGAGCTGGTCGTAGGGACCGTTGTACAAGTCGGAAACCCGCGTGTGGACCCGGACCACCGTCTGCACCGCTGAGAGAGAATATTCCCGCGGACTGGCCGAGTAGTCGACGAAGGTCTCCGGGATCTCGACGTTCTCCGCGAAGCCGGAGACCAGATCGATATTCCGCTCGCCGTAACGGTTGACTGTCGAGCGCAGCTCGATGTGTTCGTCGATCGCCTTCTTGAAGTCATCCTGCAGGTTTGGGTCTTCTGCCAGAACGGCGTCGAGGTCCTTGCGGGACAACGTCAGCAGGACGCAGGGAGTGTTGGTTCGCACGGTGATATCGGACGGCTTGTCGGAGACAAGGTCGGTCTCGCCGAAGAATTCTCCCTCGCTCAACAAGGCAATCCGCAGGTCGCTGCCGTGAACGCCCTTGCTCAAGACCTCGACTTGTCCCTGGGCAATGATGAAGAACTTGCTCAGGTCTTCTCCCTCGACGAGCAACTTGTTGCCCAGCGAGACATCCTCGGTCTTGAAGCGGCGGGCCATGCGGACGATGACCGCCTCTGGGAGCTTGGAAAAGAGCGGCACGCTCCGGAGCGCTTCCGGAGGGAACGACGCCGTCTCGCCCGAAACGTCGACGCCGATGCGTTCCGCCTTGGGCAGTTCCACCTTGGTGCGGTTGACGCGGTAGGTTCCACCGTGAACCTGGACCCACGGCAAGAGGCTCAAGAGCCACCGCGGGGTGATCGACATCATCTTCGGTGACGTCTTTGTCGTATCCGCCAGGTTCTTGGCGACCGATGTCGTCACGCTGCGCTGAAGCAAGTTATCAGTCATCGTGGGAATCTTTTTTACGTCGTCCGCTGGTCTCGGATATCTTCAAAGACTTCATGCGCGACGTCGATCGTGCGCGAGATTGCGCGCGGGCAGGCACAGGCGCGACTCTCGTTCTGTGTCGCCGAGCAGGCGACATGCGAGCGCTGGCTCGAGACGGCCATCCTTCTCCGCGGGCCCGATTCACTGCCGCTCCTGTTCGGCAAGACACGTCCTGCAATGAGCGAATTGACCCAGTCAACGTAGCCAGTCGGCTGATTCCGCCGGTCCGATCAATTGTGAGATGCAGTCCGCAGCACGTCGCTAATCGCCTCCACGTAGTCAGCGACGTGTGCCACCCCTGACCTCCTCCCGAGATCATCAGTTGCCTGTTCGGAACAAGCGTGACCAGCTGCCGTTTGACCGATCGACCAGCGGATCTCCAGCCGGAAAAGTCTTCCTGGGCCACGAGGATAACCCTTTTCTCCCAAAGAGCCAGTGAACGACCGCCGGATTCTCCGGGAAACCATCGCTCTCTAAATATATTCGACAAAGTGTGTGATATTATCCATTGAGGTTTGGCTGTCAAGCACATTTCGACAATTCCGGAGCCGATGGCCGAAGGGAGTCGACTGCAACCACGGAAAGCGACTGCGGATACCGCTTCGGTGGGCAGTATCGAAAAGCGACCGCGGCAACGACGTCGTGGAATCGAACGGACCTACCATGCCGCGTGGACCAGTCGGCTAGACGCGGGCCTTCTGAGGGTAGCACGACGATTGCCCGCCAGAGATCGAATCGAAGCCTGTTGTGCTCCTGCGACGCGATCGGATAGAAATTCAGCAGAGCAGTCCACGCGCGCCGGCGTCAATGTCCGCCAAACGCGACGACCGAATTCGGAGATCGACGGAGGATTCGCCATGTGGGTCAGGCAGCCTCGAAGCATGAGATTGATGAGCTTGGCTCTGATGGGATTGGTGGCGTCACAGTGCTCGAGTGCCCTGTGCGCCGATGCGGTCGGCACTGCGAAGCCTGCGGAATCCCGAAAGACCTCGTCCAGCGGCGATCAGCCAAAGCAGATTGAAGAGGTCGCACGGCGTATTTTCGCCATCACGGACGCGGTTCTCGAGCACCACATTGAGCCGGCGACCCGACAGGAGATGATTCTGGCGGGGCTCAGATCGGCGTGTGCGGCGAAAAAGATTTCGATGCCCGATCTAGGCCGGCGAGTCTCCGACTTGAGGACACGGGATGAGCTCACGGGACTGCTCAACGAGCTTTGGCCAAGATTCGTAAAAGGTGGGAAGCCTTCGTCCGACGAGGTGCAGAAGGCGCTATTCGTCGGATTGCTGCGCCCGCTCCCCGGGTCGCCGTACATCCTGCCCGCGAAAGAGGCGCGGGTCCAAGCGCAAATCCAGGCAAATCGCTACGTGGGAATCGGCATTGCACTGAGCATCGACGAAAAATCGAAGCTGCCTCAGATCAAACACACCCAACCGGGCGGGCCGGCCCAGTTGGGGGGCGTGCGGGCCGGTGACCTGATCGAAGAGATTAATGCGGTGCGTGTTCCCCCTGGAGTGCGGTTGGCCGAGGTCGTTGACCAATTGCGCGGCGCCGAGGGAACCGAGCTCACAATTCAAGTCCGTCAGCCGGACGCCAAGCAGGCGCGCGCTCTCCATCTGATGCGCCTGCCCGTGATGTTCAAGTCGGTGAAAAGCTCTCAAAAGGAGTCTGAAGAAGATCGAGTCGTCATCGCCAGTACGCAGCCGACAATCGCTTACCTGCGAATTGATCCGATCAGCGCGAGCACGGCCCGTGAGCTGGCTTCGTGGGAGCCGCGACTTCGAGAGGCGCATGTCCGGGGACTGATTCTCGATCTGCGTGCCGCCGGCGGTCGGGAAGGCTTCGATGGCTACCATTCAGCCGTGTTGTTGGCGGATCGGCTCTTGGACGGCAAGCCCATTGGGAAACTGCGAAGCACAAACGGCGTCCGCGAGTTTGTTGCCGATCGCGACTGCCTGTTCCGAGAGTTGCCGTTGGCCATCCTCGTGGACCAGAACACCAACGGACCCGCCGCCTGGGTCGCTGCTGCTTTGCAGGATGCTGATCCGCGGAAACAAGAAAAGCGTCGCGCCGTCATCGTCGGCACTCCGAGCGGCGACGACAACTTCGTGCGCAGCGCGTGGCCTTTGCCCAACGGCGACGAGTCGCTGATCCTCCCGACAGCGGTGTGGGAGCGGCCCAATGCCGCCCCATTGAACGACGAAGAGGTCGCCAAGAACGACGGTTTTCACTGGCGTGTGTCGCCGGATGTCAACGACGTCGCGATCATCGCGCTTCAACCGCCCGCAACGGTCGCCGTTGCAAAACTCAAAGGGAAATCCACCTATCGGATCGTGGGGCCGAGCCCTCAACAAACGCCCGTGACGGCTTCAACACCCGCGCCCCTGAATGGAACCGCGCTAACATCCTCGCCGCAGGATCTTGATCAACGATATAAAGAAGCCGCGGTCGCTGAACTTCGACGACAAATCGAGCTGCGCGAGAAGCCTTCGCCGTAGCTGATAGATCGCGACTAAGTCCGCACCCGCCTCAAGCCAAGATGAACACGCGTTTGAAATCCCTTCGCGATCGAGCCGTGCTCGCGAACAGCTTGCTCATTCTGGTCCTGTCTGGGCTGGCATCGGAAACGATGCCTCCGGTAGCGTCGGCGGCCGACGATCCGGCCAGTACGCGATCAAACCGCGTTGCAAGCGGCGTGTCGCAACCTGTGCCTCGGCTGCGCTACCCGATCGCGCTGGCCCTCGCCGATCAGGGCAAACTGCTGCTCGTTGCGAACGAGCGGAGCGGTACCTTATCGATCGTCGATGTGGCGGCTCGTCGCGTCAGGGCCGAATGCCCGATCGGCAAGCGCCTCTCTGACCTGATCGCTGTTCCCGCCCTGGACCCCTCCGCCGATGAACGGTTTCTCTGCACAGATTCGGGCACCGGCGAGCTGAAACTCTTGATGCGGCGCGGGGAAGACGTGAATGTTGTCGATTCGTCGGCGGTCGGCTCTTTCCCTTCGAGCGTGTGTGTTGACCAGCACGGCCAACGCTGTTTTGTCGCATCGCTTTGGTCGCGACAGCTGAATATCGTCGATCTGGTTCGCGACGGAACGGAGGGCTTCCACCTGAAGGTCTCGAGGGTCGTTCCCCTCCCGTTTGCCCCGCGCCTGCAAGCACTGAGTCCGGACGGGAGCACACTGATTGTGGCAGGCGCGTTTGGTGGTCAACTGGCCCTCGTGAACGCTTCCAGCGCGAAGGTGGAGACCATCAAGTCGCTCCCCGGTCAAAATATTCGCGGCTTGCGATGGAGCAGCGACGGACGGCGGCTCTTCGTTTCCCACCAAACCGTCAATCGGCTCGCCTACACTACTCCCGAGGATCTGCATTGGGGATCGGTAGTCTCCAATGTGCTGCGATCGCTCGATCGTGATGCACTCGAAGGGCAGAAAACCGATTTCCTGACCGGAAGCCAAGTGGTCCAACTCGGCGAAGTCGGCAATGGCGCGGGGGATCCGGCATCAATAGCGATCATGAGGGACGGCACGCTTGCCGTCGCGCTGGCTGGGGTCGGCGAAGTCGCGTTGGGCCGGTTCGAGACAGGCCGGTTCCGCCGCGTAAGCGTCGGCATTCGGCCGACTGCCCTGCTGACAAGCGCCGACGAACGCGCTATTTACGTGGCCGACACGTTTGGCGATTCGATCGCAATCCTACCCCTCAGCGCGTTTCAGTCGACTTCGGCCGCAAAAGGGATTGTTCAGATTTCACTCGGATCACCGCCGCCGCTTTCAGCGGTCGATCGGGGCCAGCGGCTTTTCTTCGACGCCCGCCTCGGGCTTGAAAAATGGATGAGCTGCCACAGCTGTCACCCCGACGGCCATTCCAGCGACGCATTGAGCGACACATTGGGGGATGGCTCATTCGGCGCGGCGAAACGGATTCCCTCACTTGGCGGGGTCGCGGAAACAGGGCCCTGGGCATGGAACGGCAGCGTGAAAGATCTCGGCCAACAGGTCCGAAAATCGATGGAGACCACGCTGCGAACCAAGTCCGTCACCGATGCACAGGTCAACGACCTGACGGCATACCTGCAAACCCTCAAACCCGCGCCGCCGCCGAACCCCTCCCCCGACGCAATCGAGCGACTCGCGATTGAGCGTGGCCGTGCCGTGTTCACGCGGGACAAGTGCGATCGCTGCCACGTGCCCCCGACTTTCACGTCGCCCCGCCTCTACGACGTCGGACTGAGGGACGAACTGGGCAACCGGCAGTTCAATCCTCCATCGCTTCGTGGGGTTGGCCAGCGTGCCGCATTCTTTCACGATGGCCGAGCTACGTCGCTCCGCGATGTCTTCGCAGGGCATCGACATCCGAGCAATACGCGACTTCCAGATGCCGATCTCGCCGACTTAATCGCCTTCCTGCGATCCCTTTGAGTGCCGTCGCTACGATTTTCGACGGTCCACTAGTGATCGACCCGGCACGCTCTCGCGCAGGACGAAATTAGCTGGCGACGACGGCGGTGCGCGCGGCTTCCTCGGCGGACCCGGCCAGGCTGTTCGCGATTGTTGAGCGGACGATGGTCTCTAACTGTTCGGCGCTCGGCAACGGCAGTGAAAGCAACTGGAAGGCTTCATAGGCCTTCACGGACGCTCGGCTCAGGGATCGCATGCAATGCGAGCACTTCTCCGGACCATATTCGGCAAGCACAGCATTGAGAGCATGGCGGCGACTTGGATGCGGCAACTCGATCATATCCGCCAGGGTCTCCGCCACGGTCATCACCCGCAGAAGACCCGTGTCGATCCCCAACCGGGCCGCGTGTTCTTGCGATTTCAGATGGTGGAGGACTGGCGGGACGAACGATGCGGGCATTCCCCACCGCTCCATCATGGCGGCCGACACGTCGGCGTGCGTGCAGCCGAAATCCGCCTGCTCGAGTGCCGGAAGCTTGAGCTGCCCGATGGTTCTCCAACGTTTGAGCACGGTCTGATATTGCTTGGGAAAGCCGCGCAGCAGAGCCAAGATTCCAACGTCCTGCAGAATCCCCATCAGAAAGGCGGCTTCGTCCGAACGATTTTCAAGCTCGTGGGCGAAGCTCGAGGACGTGCATGCGATGAACATGCCTCGTCGGGCATGCCACGATTGCAGTTCGCTCGGCAGACCCTTCGACAAAGCACCGAGTCCGGAGGTGACAGCCGCGTTGAGCACATGTCCGATCGTGGGTCGCACGCCCAAGACTCTCACGGCGTCGGCGACGTTTGTAATCGAGCGCGAGACTCCGTTCATCGAAGCATTAGCCGCTTTGAGCAGGACAGCCGTCGCCCGCGGATCGATCGAAATCAAGCGGCAGAGATCGACGACGGGTACCTGCTCGGGAGACATTTCAAGGTACTGCAATAATTGCATGGCCAACTGCGAGAGCACAGGCAAGTCGCTCTGTCGCTCGACGATGGCTCGCGCGCGCTCCGGAATGCCGTTCGCATCGTTCGACTGGCGCTCGAGGATGCCCAGGCCCAACTTTACGATTGCCGTCTCCTCAGTCGCGGCATCGATCACTGTGACTGCTCCGGCGGACTTCGCATCGATCGGACCCGATTCCGAATTTCGATTGAGCAGGATCGCGGGAACTCGGATGAGAGAAGCTCGCAGCTTTTTGATGACTTCTAAACCGGTGAAGAATCCGTCGAGCTCGTTGTCCAATACGAGCAGATCCAGATCCTTGCCCCCCAACAATCCGCGCAGCGCCTCAGCGCTCTCGAGCGTCACAGCGTCGACCCCCGCTTCTTTAAAGCGGGTCGCCAAGGCCCCAGCCTGCGAAAGATCGCGTCGAAAAATCGCCGCGACGCGCACTTTGTCATCCTGCGGCTCACCGGAAGGGTCGCGATTTTCGGTCAGCTCGACCGAACGAGGAATCGCAACATTAGACTGGGTCGATTGTGTGCTCATAGCAAGATCCGGCCCCGGATCGGCTTAAGGTGCGGCGGACGATCAGTGTCTCAAGTCACTCGAGTCAACGACGCCGTATGCCGAGATGCCGCGAAAAGTTAGGTGCAACCGCGGCGCGAGTCAACTTTTTCGCGCAGGTTTCGCGAGAAACAGATGCCGCCAGGCTCGAGGTTCTGCGTACGCTCGGCGGTCCGCGAACCGAAAGGACGCCTGACGAACCGCCTGTGCGGATTGTGACGACCCTGCGGCGCGTCGCATACACCGGATCTCAGCGCGCACCCAGACGAGGATGCGCTCACTGATAATTTCCCGCCCCTGCCAGACAGAGGCGCTGCTGAGCCGCTACTTCTTCGCCGGCGCCGGGGGAGCGTTGGGGCCCATGTCCATCGCCTTAACGATCCGCAGCTTGTGCTTCTCGACATCGTAGGCGTATTTCGCACCGCCGGGGAGCACGGGCAGCTTGATCTGGTTTTCTTTGATGATGCGGGTCATGAACTCGTTGTAGTCTTTGGGATAGCGGTCCTCGGTCGCATGGAAGAGATCAATCGCGTGATCGATATACATCGTCGAGATCTGCTCGACCGCGGGGCCATAGGCCTGCATCGCATACAGTAGGGGATCGTCGACCTTCACCTTCGAGTCGCTGACTATTTGCTTTGCGGCGTTTGGATCGAATTCTTTGATCTCATCGGTCTTCTTGCCGATGATGCTGTTCGGGTCTTTCTTCACCTGCTTGGAGAGCGAATCCATACACCCGGCCAGAAACGCCAGCGTCAAGCTGCCGACGACGGCTGAGGTCACAAGTCCGCGGATTTTCATTGCAAATCCCTCCGAAGACCCGTCTCGAACGGTGTATCTGAATTGAGTCTATCCCTGGCGGATGTCATCGGCAATAGGCGCGTTCGTGGCCGCCGTCCCGGGATTTCGCGGGCAGCCCTGCGTAGATCAATCGAAGAGCGGGCGGTACGCTCGTAGTGTCGCGGCGATTCCTGAAAACGCGAACGCCGACGCTCGAGAATCACACCGGTCCCAAGAGCAACCACAAGCGATGAAGCTCGAACACAAGGTGGCCTTGATCACAGGCGCAGCCGGCGGAATCGGCCGTGAAACGGCCCTGCTCTTCAGCCGCGAAGGCGCGGCAGTGGTCGCGGTCGATCTCAATGAGACCGGCGGCCGCGAAACCGTCTCATTCGTCGAAAAGCAAAAGGGGCGAGCGCACTTTGTGCAAGCCGACGTCTCAAAGGCCGTCGACTGCGAGGGGATGGTCGCCGCCGCCGAAAAATCCTTCGGACGGATCGATATTCTCTTCAACAACGCGGGCGTCATGCTCGACGGGGACGACGATGCGGTCCGCACGAGCGAAGAGATCTGGGAAAAGACGCTGGCGATCAATCTCAAAGGCGTCTTTCTCGGCTGCAAGTTCGGTATTCCCGCGCTGCGACGGGCCGGTGGTGGGTCGATCATCAACACGGCCTCGTTCGTCGCGCTGATGGGGGCGGCCACGCCGCAGATCGCCTACACGGCGAGCAAAGGGGGGGTGCTGGCCCTCAGCCGCGAGTTGGCGGTAATCCACGCACGTGAGAAAATCCGAGTCAATGCCCTGTGTCCCGGTCCGCTGCGCACCGATCTGCTCATGAATTTCCTCAACACGCCGGAAAAGAAACAGCGCCGCCTGGTGCATATTCCGATGGGCCGGTTCGGTGAAGCGTCTGAAATGGCAAAAGCTGCGCTGTTTTTGGCCTCCGACGATTCGTCGTTTCTGACCGGCGCGGACTTCATCGTCGACGGCGGCATTACCGCGGCATACGTGACGCCGGAATGAATTGAGTCCAAGGTCCAAAGTCCAAGGTCCAAAGTTAAGGGCAACGCATCGACCTTGGATCTTGGACTTTGGACCTTGGACTAATCCCCATGCCCGTCTACCTGATCGGCACGCTCGACACGAAGGGACAAGAAGTCGCGTTTCTGCGCGATGAGCTGCGCTCGTTTGGCGTGGATGTCGCGGTCATCGATGCGAGCTGCCTGCGCACGCCAACCATTGCAACCGACGTTCAACGTGAGGCAGTCTTTGAAGCGGCCGGCACGACGCTGGACGCCGTAGGTGCCGCCAACGATCGGGGACACGCAGTCACGACTGCAGCCCGGGGCATGGCTGCGCTCGTCGCTCGCCTGCATGCGGAAGGATCGGTCGCGGGCGTGATCGGGCTCGGCGGCTCGGCCGGGACGACTATCGCGACAGCGGGCATGCGCGTCCTGCCCATTGGCATTCCCAAGGTCATGGCCAGCACCTTGGCCTCGGGACAGGTTCGACCCTACGTCGGCGACAAAGACATTTTGATGCTCAACACAATCGTCGATGTATCGGGCATCAATCGCATCAGCCGGATCGTGCTCGGCGAGGCGGCCTGCGCGATGGCCGGGCTAGTAACTCTCCGAAAAACGAGTCTCGCAACATCCGATAAGCCGGTTGTTGCCGCCACAATGTTCGGCGTCACGACGCCGTGTGTCGAGCGGGCCCGGCAGGTACTGGAAGAAGCCGGCTATGAAGTGCTCGTCTTCCACGCGACGGGGACGGGCGGCCAGGCGATGGAATCGCTGATCGCAGACGGCGTGATTGCAGGCGTGCTCGACATTACCACGACCGAACTGGCTGACGAGCTTGTGGGAGGCGTGCTAAGTGCGGGGCCAAACCGTTTGACTGCCGCAGGCCGGAAGGGCATTCCTCAGGTGATCTCGGTCGGAGCGCTCGACATGGTGAATTTCGGCCCACCCGAAACGATTCCGCCGAAATTCGCCGACCGCAAGTTTTACCGCCACAACCCGACCGTGACGCTGATGCGGACGACGCCCGACGAGAACAAAAAGCTCGGCGAAGAAATCGCCCGCAAAGCGGCCGCCGCGACTGGCCCGACGGCGATCCTGTTTCCACTAAGAGGTGTCTCAGCGATCGACCGCGAGGGCCAGCCGTTCGATGATCGACCCGCCCGCGACGCATTGCTCGATGCGCTTCACCGCAATCGAGGGTCCGTCGAACTGCTCGAACGCAATCAGCACATCAACGATCCGGAGTTTGCCGAATACGCGGCGCGCAAACTGATCGAACTGCTGAATGCCAGGCAATAAGACGCCGGGCGAGGGTGCCTAAGTCAGCCTCCGCGCTCAGGCCTCGACGCCGAGCAGTTTGCATGCGTCGACGTAACCAGCCGCGCGGAAACCGTGCTTGTCGTCACGGTTGTAGCCGTAAGCGCTGGCTGTGACGCGTGCGAGGCCGACAATCTGCCGCCAGCGATATTTCGGACGGATCGCCCGATATTCTTCGCGAACCGTGTGGAAGTACTTCTCGCCGTGCAGACGGCCGTCCTCGCTGACGGCGTACTTCAGCATCAAGTCGAAGACGGGTTCGACCGGGTAGCCTCGCTCGCCGTAGATCTCAATGGCGGCTGCGGAACGACCCTGGTTGTTGCTGCGAATGGCGTCTTCGGCCTCCGCCAACAATCGCCCGCTGTCGTGCGTCTTCACCAAGTCGCGGTGCGCCTCGGTCGGATACGCAGGCGTCTGAAACGGCGGCGACTGAATGCCGGCGTGATACGCGGCGACGATCAGGCCAGCGGCTGCGTACTTCGGGTCGGCCGTGCGGACCATGTTGCGCCACGCGTTCGTCGCATCGGACGAGTGGACACCCGCCGCGTCGCCGTGCGTCCGCCACTTGTCGGGACCTTGCCGCAGGACGTACAGGTTCGAGGCCAGCGAAATGGCTTCTCCCACGACTTCCGGATCGATGCCGTCGGCCAGAGCTGCGGCCACCGCGTCGGCCGCCCGTTCGCGCGGACCGAAATACACCGTTCGGCTGAGTTCGTCGACGGCGGCGTCTCCCGGATCGCGCTTGCCGAGTTCCTTTCCAGCCAGCTTGTACTGGTCGAGTAGCTTTGGCAGGACCTTGCGGATGGGCGACTCGGCCTGCTTGTACTGAATTCGCTGCCGCTCATGATCGGCGCACAGCCGTACGCACTGCCGCAGAAGCGAATAGGAATACTCCGGGCCGAGCAGATTCACGAGTCCATAGGTGCGATGCGCGAAGACAAACCGGTGGACGTTGAGGTCGTCCTGAATGGCCGGCTGTAACGCGTTGAACATTTCCAGCGGCGAGCTTCCGACCACGGCCAACACTTCTTCGCCCTTCTTTGGGTCGACTCGACGGCAGGCGTCCCGAATCTGGATTCCCGCGTCCCCCACAGCGACGTGCTCCGCGTGCTCGGCCGCGTGTAATGCATGCAATTCCGTCTTCGACGCTCCGCCAACGGACTGAATCTGCTGGGCGTTGCGATAAATCACCTTCAGCACGGGCAACGGCTGCCGGTTGCCGGCGAGCAGACCGCTCATTCCCAGCGCGGGCAGCATGGCCATCGCCGTGTGGAAACCGACGTAGTCGCATCCGCCAAACGTCACGGCGTTGGCTAGAGCCGCAGCGGCCGTCAGGCTCTTCAGATCCGTTTCACCTTTGACGATTTTCGCGGCCAGCAGCGGTTGGAGCTTGCCGGCCGGAGCGCTCCGCATCAGTTCGACGAGGGCCGTGTATTGACCGAGGGGAACACCATCCGTCCCTTGCGTTGCAAACGCGGTCGAGAAGCCCAGGTCATTCGCTAACGACGCGCCCAGCCCGGCGGCCAGCATGCCGCGACCGACATCCGACAGAAACTCGCGACGATTCGTAGGATTCATGGAATTCTCCGTTCGGTCGGACTGCAGAAGGCGGTGCAACAGCGTCGCCCGAGTTGGGGCGATCGATCGAGTTAATTTCTAGAACGAAACCGCGTTACACACCGATGGTTCGACGTACCACCCTAACGAGGTGTAGAAGCGAATCCGGCCAGTCGAGAAAGCCGCGGCCCGATTTCATCGAAATGTTTTTCTTACACGATAGGTGACCGGTTGTAACGGCTGACCGTTATTATAGATAGACGATGCATCGATGGGAAAAGTGTGCGATCATCGCACGCCCTATTCGAAGTCGACGGGAACGACCGTGACGGAACATCTGTGCCCTGATCCGGAAGACCTCAGCGAGTTAGCTCTTGGCCTGGGGGACCCCAAGCGATTCGACGCAATCGCACGGCACGTTGAGGGCTGCACCGTCTGTCAAGAGCATTTGGAGAAGCTCGATGGATCAACTGACCCGCTCGTGGAACGGCTCCGAAGGCTCCGGATGACGACTCGGGTCGCCCAGAATGACGGGGAAACGTGGGCTCGGATGGCCCTGGCGCTTGCTTCCCCGTCGGGTCGCTTAGGCTCGCGAATCGCCGCCGACGCGGGGCGGGATCTCTCGCGTCGCCTGTTGGCCGGGCCAGTACAGCTTGACCGGTTCGAGCTGCGATCAGAACTGGGCGTCGGCTCGTTCGGGTATGTATTCCAGGCCTGGGATCCGCAATTGGAACGGGTCGTCGCGCTCAAGGTGCAGCGGACGGGAAGTCTCGCTTCCAAGGAAGAGGTGGAGCGGTTTCTGCGCGAGGCCCGCAGCGCAGCCCAACTCAAGCATCCCTCGATCGTCTCGCTTTATGAAACCGGTCAGACGGAAGACGACGTCTGGTTTCTGGTCTGCCAATACATCGACGGACCCACGCTGGAAGAGCGGCTGCGCGATGGGGCATTCGCTCCCTTTCAGGCGGCCTCCATCGTCAGTGAATTGGCCGAAGCCCTGCAGTACGCGCACGAACACGGGCTCGTTCATCGCGACGTCAAACCGTCGAACATCATAGTCGATGTACAGCAGCGCGCCCACCTGATGGACTTTGGCCTCGCAAAACGCGACACGGGCGAGTTGACGATGACGTCCGACGGCCGCGTGCTTGGAACCCCCGCCTACATGTCTCCCGAGCAGGCGGCAGGCACATCGCACAAAGTGGACGCCCGGAGCGACATCTATAGTCTTGGCGTCGTACTCTATGAAAGTTTGACGGGCGAGCGACCTTTCCACGGCAACCGACGGTTGCTCCTTCTGCAGGTGTTGGAGGACGATCCGCGTCCACCACGAGCCATCAAGCTGGACGTCCCACGCGACCTCGAGATCATTTGCCTGAAGGCGATGAGCAAGGCGCCGGCGCGGCGCTACCAGACCGCACGGGACATGGCGGCCGATTTGAAACGGTTCCTGCAAGGCCAGGCGATCCATGCGCGGCCGATGGGATACACCGAGCGGACGTTGCGCTGGTGCCGTCGATACCCACTGGCAGTCAGCGTACTTGTTGCTGTGATGGTCGGGTCGGTCGCGGGGTTGTGGTATCTGTCGAGCTTGTCGGAATTCTTCGTCAGGCAAACCGCCCTCGAAAGCGCCCGCCTGGAAACGAAGATGCTCGATGAGGTGTGGCGGTTTTACAGCGAGAAGATTTCGGACATCAACCAGAAGACCACGAACGTCGCGATCACCGAAAACTACCGAAACGTGCATCCGTCGCTGCCGTTGCCGGCGACGTTCGCCATCGATCTCGGCGAGCGGATCAGCCGCCGCAACCCCGGGATGGAGGTTCGCGTTTTCAGCCGCTATCCATGGCCCAACCGCAAGGACGGCGGGCCGCAGGACGAGTTCGACCGGGCCGCCATGGCATGGCTGGAAACAACCGCCAAGCCGAATGCCGAACCGGCGGCTGAATATGCCCATTTCGTCGCCGAGGACGGGCGCCGAAAGCTCCTCTATTACAGCGCCCGCCATATGGAGCAGAGTTGCATTGGATGCCACAACCAGCCCGACAGCAAGAGCCCCAAGAAGGACTGGAGGGTGGGAGACGTGGTCGGAGTATTGAAGATTGTCCGTCCGCTCGAGCTGGAAATCGCCAACACTCAAGCTGGCCTGCGCGGCGCCTTCCTGCTTGTGGGAACGATCTCCACGCTGTTGCTTATGATTAGCGTCGCGGTGACGGTCGTCGCGCAGCGCAGGCGAAAGACGGTTTCCGGATGAGCGCCGACGAAGGCGACAGCGACGACATCCGCTCCGGCGGATCGACATCTCGCAGCCTGCTGTCCGACGCAAGGCTCGCCATCCCGGCAGCGTGGGAACGACTGGTGCGGCTGTACGCGCCGCTTGTGGCTTCGTGGTGCCGCCGGTGGGGCATCGCCGAACAGGACGTGGGCGACCTGCTGCAAGACGTTTTCTCGGCGGTGGCCTGCCATCTCGACCGTTTCCATAACGAGCGACCCATCGACACCTTTCGCGGATGGCTTGCCACGATCGCCCGGAACAAAGTCCGTGACCACTTCCGCCGCCGCGCTTCTGAGCCAGCCGCCGCGGGAGGGTCGGAGGCCACGCGGCAACTGCAGCACATTCGTGAACGGCACGTTGTCGATGAACCGCCCGACGAAACCGACGACGCGCTGCTTGACGATCTGTTGAACAAGGCACTGGAATCGATTCGCGGCGAGTTCCACGAGCGGACGTGGCGGGCGTTCTGGGGAGTCGCCGTCGAGGGGCGCACCGCCGCTGACGTCGCAGCGGATCTCCAAATGAAGCCCGGCACCGTTCGCGTGGCCAAGTCGCGAGTTCTGCTCCGGCTGCGGCGCGAACTTGGGGACATCCCGGAATAGCGACGGAGCCCGCGCTCGCTCCGTTCAACGAAGGAACGACGAGCACGAGAGGTCTTACCGGCAACACCGACGGGTTCCGACAGGCCCATCCCGTGTCCGACTAAGAATCCCCAGGCCAGCGATTACAATCAATCTAACCCTTCGTTGATGGTGGGACGACTGATGCTCAATCGCAAGGAAATCCTCGATCGACTGAAAGCCAAAGTCGCCGCTGGCAAGGCGATCCTCGGTGGCGGGGCCGGGACCGGTCTCAGTGCAAAACTCGAAGAGGCCGGCGGGATTGATCTGATCGTGATCTATAACTCCGGCCGATTTCGGATGGGGGGGCGGGGCTCGCTTGCGGGGATGATGCCCTACGGTGATGCCAACGCCATCGTGATGGATATGGCCCGCGAAGTGTTGCCCGTCGTCAAGCAGACTCCCGTGCTGGCGGGCGTCTGCGGCACCGATCCTTTCCGCGTGATGCGGCTCTTCCTCGAAGAGGTGCGGCGGACTGGCTTCTCGGGCGTGCAGAACTTTCCCACAGTCGGACTGATTGACGGCGTCTTTCGCCAGAATCTCGAAGAGACCGAGATGGGATTCGCCAAAGAAGTGGACATGATCCATTTGGCGCGCGAAATCGATCTTCTCACGACACCGTACGCATTCAACGTCGACGAAGCGCGCGACATGGCCGAGGCGGGCTGCGACATTCTGATTCCCCACATGGGCCTCACCACGAAGGGATCAATCGGCGCCAAAACGGCCATCACGCTCGACGAGTCAGCCAAACGCGTGCAGGCGATGCACGATGCAGCCAAACGCGTCAACCGCGACGTGCTTGTCTTGTGCCACGGCGGTCCGATCGCCGAGCCGGCCGACGCGCAATACATTCTCGATCACACCGACGGGATCGTCGGTTTCTACGGCGCCAGCAGCATGGAACGCCTACCCGTTGAGCCGGCCATCACGAACCGCATTCGCGAATTCGGCCAGCTCCGTTTTCGCAGTTGAAGCCACGCCAACGACTTGCCGCCCATTTCCGTTGAATTTGCTGCCGCAGGCACAAGAGGGCCCTGCCCTACCAGGCGAGTTCCGCGCCGACGAAAGGTCCCTGCAGCGTCAGCGTGTCGTTGTCGGCGATGAATTTGCGAGCGCTCAGCATCGTCGGATTGGTGTCGAGTTGATTGGGCGCCAGCGCAATTCCGTCGAGGTACAAGAAGGTGTAGCCGCCGCGAATGGTCAAGTGGTCGGTCGCCAGGTACGACAAGGTAAATGTCAAATCCCAGCCGCTCGCAAACTGAACCTGGCGGTCCGAGCGCTGGTTGTACGTGTCGCCGCTGTTGAAAAGGAGGTTCTTTTGTTCGTCAAAGTTGGCGTAGATCCCGCCGCGGCAGTCGATCGAACCGAATAGTCGCGGAAACCACAGGTCGTGCGCGTACTCGGTTCCGAGTTGCACGCCGATCAGGTTGTTGTTGGTCCACGTGCGGTAGAAGCCGCTGCCGTTGGAGTTCGTATTGTTCGCGTTGTCCGAGGCGGCAAGCTGA
>DASZIA010000283.1:0-19804 GCA_035949535.1 Planctomycetaceae bacterium
GGAGTGACGGGCGGCAGCGTGCTCGACTTGGCTTGCGGGCCCGGGCGGTTTGCCGTTGCCTTCGCTCAGGCCGGTTTCCGGGTCACGGGGGTCGATCGCACGCGATTCTTGCTCGACAAGGCGCGGGAACGCGCGACGCAAGCGGGTGCGACGGTCGAGTGGGTCCAACAGGACATGCGCGAGTTCGCGCGACCGGACGCCTTCGAGCTGGCGCTCAATGTCTACACATCCTTCGGCTACTTCGACGACCCGGCCGAGAATCGTCGCGTGCTCGAAAACATTCTCGCCAGCCTGAAGCCGGGGGGGACGTTCGTTTTCGAGCACATCGGCAAGGAACTCCTCGCCGGACGGTTTCAGCCGACGCAGGCCGACACGCTGACGGACGGCTCGGTGATGATCCAACGCCGGAACGTCCTCGACGACTGGTCGCGGATCGACGTCGAATGGATCATTCTCGAAGGAGGCCGCGCCACGAGCTTCCGCCTGCGGCACTGGCTCTATTCGGCGCGGGAAATTCGCGACCTGTTCACGAGCGTCGGCTTCACCGACATTGCCGTTTACGGCGGCTTCGATGCTTCACTTTACGGCCCGCAAGCGCAGCGTCTTGTGGCAGTTGCGAAGAAGCCTCGCGCGTGAACTTGCAGTTGCCGCTTCTGATAGCATGGAAGGTTGCTGCGGTCCAATGAGAGAACTTCGGGGTGCCCGATCGAAAGTATCATCCGCTCACGTTCGTCGCATTCTTACTGGCCGTGTTCCTGCTGATCATGCCGGCGCAAGCCGATCAGGTTGTTGTGGCACTGCAGTTCGGCAGGCTCGACTTGGCCATCTTGGCGATTGTGATCACCGTCGGGATCGTGGCGGCACCGCTGATCTACGCCGAGTGGCAAACCCGCAGTCGGCCTGAAAAATATCGACCGCGGTTGCTGTCCAAGATCACGTGGGCAATCATTGTGCTTAACGTCGCTCTTAATGCGCTCAATCTCACCACTTACATCACGCACGCGGGTTGAATGAAATTCTTCGGCTGGTGGTTGCTCGCCGCAATCGGCATGGGGCTCACGATCTGGGCCTACGAGTCCGGTCAGCCGGCCGAAGGATCCACGCCGATTTCGTCGGGGATGATCGTTGTCGCGCGCACTTCGTCCCAACGATTCGACGAGCCGACCCCGTTCCCGGCGACGAAGGCGGGTGTGCTGCAGCTGCCGGTCTCTGGAATTTCCGCCATGCTCGCGATGTCGGCGGGCGCCTCGGGCGATGCGGGTCGCCGACTGCGTTTTCAGCTGTCTGAGAAGCTGATCCAAGGCTCGCTCACGCAGGCCGGCATCGCCGAAAGCAGCCTGGCCTGGGGTAAGCTCCCGCGAGTGGGCCGGAACGAAGTGCTCGCCGGCTCACAGGCGACTCACCAAGACCAGTTCGAGGTCTCCGAGACGGTTTACAAAGTTACGGGCGGATTGCCGCGTGAGGCCGGTCTGTTCGCCCGCAGCTACGTGTTGCCGGAAGGCGATCGCACTGGCGAACACGGGGACGAAGGGGACGCGAGCTTTCGTCCCGGCGTGCTGATTCCGCTGATCTCGGAACAACTCACGAATCGGAAAATTGCTGAACAGCTCAAAGAGCGCTTTCCGCCCGATCAATTTGACAGCGTCGCCTGCCTTCCCGCCACCGCGCCGCAAACGTTCTATGCGTCCCTGTTCGGCGAGGGGCTGCTCCTGCTTGGCGGTTCGGGCGCCTTCATTGCTCTGTACACCGCGACGGCATCCCGAGTCCGTTGGGCCCTCGTGCGCGATCCGTTGGTCACAATCGCCACCCATCGACGAATGATTTGGGGCGTCCATCTGGTCTATTTCGGCATCTACCTGCTGGCTGCTGGGTTCGTGTTCGGGACGCCCGATCTGTGGATCGCGTTCCAGGCCATCGTTCGGGGCGCACTCGGCGGAGGCGATCGCACGCTCGAGTACGCGGCGAAGGCCTATCTCAGCGGCAATATGGCTTGGGCGGCCCTTGTGACGTTTGTGACCAACTTCTTCCTCGGGTCCGTCGTCTTCATCACGCTTCCCTCCTGTATCGTCCCGGCAAGCGGGACGCTGGTGGCGGCCTGTCGTGCCCTGATGTGGGGACTCTTGCTGGCGCCAGCGACGCTGCTGCAAGCCCACCTGATGCTGCCTCATTCCGGCACGCTGCTTCTCGAAGGCGAAGGCTACATCCTGGCGACGTTCTTCGGTCTGATGCTGGCCGTCTCGGAGTTCCGATCCGATTCCGAGTCGAGTTTCCTCCAACGCTATGCTCGCGGCCTCTTGCTCAACCTAAAGGGCAGCCTGCTGGTTGCCTCGCTGCTGGCCGTCGCGGCAATCTATGAGGCGGTGGAAGTGATCCTGATGCTGAAGAGCGCGGGCGGCGCCTAGCGTATTTTCCCACGGTTCGAGGAGACCGAAAATGTTCGCTCGGCCGACGCTCGGCATTCTCAGCTCACCGCTGAGCCCGTCCCATTTCGGTCGGTGTCCGAAATGCGGCCGCTGGTTCGCCTTTAATTGCGTCCGCGAAGAGAAATCGGAGATTTCCGGCACCGTGAGCACGTACCGCTGCGACCAGTGCGGCCACGAAGAGCAATACGCCCAGCGCCATCCGCCGCATGCGATCTAGCTGAGAGTCCGGACGACTCCTCTTGACCGGCCGATCAGGAGAACGAGCGAACTTGCCCGGGCCAAACTGGCAGTTTTCTAGGCGCCACGGCCTTGCATCGGGGAATGGCACTGCATTCAGCGTGAAGTGGGACAAGGAGATTCAGATTTCACAATGAAAACAAAGGCGGGACTTTCGCACTGCCGAATGGGGTAGGTTATTCGGAAGGTGGTGGTGAGTGCGAGTTGGCGAGGCAATCGTGGATGGTGTTGCGTGATGTCCGATCTGAATCCTGCACGCGACTCGCTCGATTCGGCGACTGTCCGGGAGCTGGTACAACGGCTCAACGGCCGTTCTCCGGAATACAGTCACCTCTACGATCCTTTACGGCCCGAAGCCGCCGATGCCTTCGAGCAAGAACACAGAATCACTCTTCCGTCGGATTATCGATATGTCATCACGCAAATCGCGAACGGCGTTCACGGTGTCCTCTTCCCTCTCGACAAGGAACAAATGCGCGGTGTGGATTACACCCGCGACTACGAGGATCTCGGACTAATCGGCGACATCAGCCAGCCGTTCCCGCTGACCGAGGCGTGGAACCTGCCCGAGGAGCTGCTTCGTGAGCCGGAGCCGGCTGCCGATGCGACGCCGGAAGAGGAGCAACGTCTTTATGAGGAATGGTCGAGCGAGGTAGAGGCCGGCTACGTTAAGAATTCACACATCCGCAATGGTGCCATGCCCATCTCGACGCTTGGATGCGGTCAGGTGATGTGGCTCGTGGTCAATGGGCCCCAAAAGGGATACGTCTGGAACGATAGCATTGCCGACAGCGCTGGTGTCTTTCCGCTTTGCGACGCAAGCGGCCGCCAGATGACTTTTACGGATTGGTTCCTGAGCGAGCTGCCCGCGACGACCGAGCGTCGGCGACTCGTCAGGCGTCGCCGGATCCGCCGGCTCTTTGGCCCCGACGCGTTGGAGGGGCTTCGGTGGCTCTTACTCTTTCCGGTCTTTCTCGTGGCCGGGTTGGTTTTCGTGTGCTTCCATCCGCGAACCACTGCCCACTGGCTCCGAGAGCGTTTTCTCGATTTCAACGTGCGCAGAACTAAGGGGGCAAATAAAGGTGACGGGAGTTGAAGGCAGCCGTCCTATTCTCCTGAGCCGTGCGCTTAGGCGTTCCGCTCCTTCTACCCTTGCGGACCAGAACCGCCGTCTCTTCCTCCCCTCGCCCCTTGCGGGAGAGCGGTCGGGGGTGAGGGGTGGTCTTGTGCCGCCTTTTAAATCGCTTCCGCGATTGTGTCCCATTCGTCGAAGATTTCGTTGTTCCAATACCGCAGGATCCGGAAGCCCTGCGATCGCAACCAGTGATTGCGCACCCGGCGCGCGAAACCGTAGGGCGGCCCAGTCGAGTTCGGCGACTCGTTAGCCCCGACTCGCACCGCGTATCCGATGCGGCCGAAGGTCTTTTGCATCAGAACCGAGTCGCGCGCTGCCGATGATTCGAGCAAGTCGAGTACGGACCAGCGAGAGTGGGTGCTCCGGGAATGATGCATCATACTTGGGATCGTCCGATGGCAACTGTCGAATCCGAGTCTTGCGAGACAACTCGTGCCACTGCTCCATTGTCTCGAGCACCGGGATTTCCTCCTGCGGTTCCATCGGCCACCGGTCCCCCTCGAGGAGCAGAACTGCACTCTCACGCGATCCCGTAATACCCAACTCCAAGGCCTCGACATTGACCTGGAAGCGGCAATCCTCGAATGGCAGCCAAAGGATGCCAACGTAGGCCTTGCCGAGGCTGCCAGGCATCGGCGAGCGATACTTGAATACGCCGGATAACCCCTCGGCACCGGCGGCGGTGACGACATCCATCTCCAGCATAGCCCCGGCATTCTGCTCGCACTCACGGCGGTAAAACTGACGAGCCGAGGATAGGTCGGTAAGGTCGAATGGCCAACGGATGATTCCACGGGTGAATTTGAGATGGTGGGCGACGTGGTCGGAACTGATCCAGCTGCGCTCAGTCTCATTCTGTTGACGCAACTCGCAGTCACCGAGCTCAAAGGTCAGTGATTCAACGCTGGGCATCTGAAGTTTCTCTCGGGCAAATAAAGGGGACGGGAGTTGGGACGGGAGTCAACGAGACGACTCGTGGACGATGAGCTGCTCGTCACCTCGAAGATCGAAAGACACGAGAGGACAGAGGTTGCTTATCGACTGGCGCACAATTTGAAGGAGGGTGCCCGGCCCAACTGAAAAGCGGTGGACCAAATTGGTCCGGCGGACCAAGACTTTTTGGTCCGGCGGGACGGACCAATTTCTATTAATAGGGGGGGGCCAACTTGGTCCACCGTTCGGCGCACTTTCAATTCAAATCTCAGATTCATTTACAAGAGGTAGCAGAGGTAACAGAGAGATGCAAAAGGCCTTATTTCTCCGTTGCCTCTGTTACCTCCTGTTCAAAAATCTCTTTCCGCCCGCTAATCCTTGGTCAGCGACCAGCGGAGATATTCTTCGATGAACGGATCGAGTTCGCCGTTGAGGACGTTGGTGGGGTTGCCGGACTTTTGGCCGGTGCGGGTGTCTTTGACGAACTGGTCGGGATGCAGCACGTAGTTGCGGATGGTCTCGCCGCCGAAGCCGATTTTTGATTTTTGCCCGCGGCGGTCGGCGGCTTCCTTCGCCTTCTTCTCGCGGTCGAGCTGATAGAGCTTCGCGATGAGCATTTTGCGGGCCAGCGCCCGGTTCTTGTGCTGGCTGCGCTCGTTCTGGCACTGCACCACGACGTTCGTCGGCAAGTGCGTGAGGCGGATGGCCGAGCTGGTCTTGTTGACGTGCTGGCCGCCCGCTCCGCCGGCGCGATACGTGTCCTCGCGGACGTCGGTGGCGAAATCGACTTCGATCACCGTCTCGTCGTCGATGGCGGGCGTCACGTCGACGGCCGCGAACGACGTGTGCCGACGTCCGGCCGAGTCGAACGGGCTGATGCGAATCAGCCGATGGTTGCCCGTCTCGCCTTTGAGATGGCCGAACACGTAGTCGCCACGGATGGCCAGCGTGGCGTTGCGGATGCCCGCCTCTTCGGCCGGCGACGTCTCCAACAGTTCGCGCTCGAAACCGTGATCCTCGGCCCAGCGGTCGTACATCCGCAGGAGCATCGCGGCCCAGTCGGCCGAATCGGTGCCCCCTTCGCCGGCTTGAATAGCGACGAAGGCACCCATCACGTCCGCGGGATCGGACATCGCTGCCTGCAGCTCGGCCGCGTCCAGCTTCGGACCGATCGCGGCTAGCGCCGATTTGAATTCGGTCTCGCTGTCGCCCGAGGCGTCCTGGTCGGCAAACTCCAGCAACACGCCGAGATCGTCAAACTGCGAAAAAAGTTCTTTGACCGGCTTGGTGGAATTGGTGAGCTGCCGCAGCTCAGCGACGAGTTTTTGCGCCCTGTCGGCGTCGTCCCAGAAGCCGGACGCCGCCATCGTCTGGTTGATTTCTTCGGAACGTTTCAGCTTTTGATCGTAGTCAAAGAGAGTCCCGCAGATGGACGATCCGTCGACTGATTTCTTGATAGGCCTGTTTGAGTTCACTGTTCATGCGGCGGACTCCTTTGAATCAACGCCCGCGAAGGGTGGCGGGCAGCGAATTATAGGAGCGGGGCAATTGGGCCGCTACCCGGGTCGACGGATGTCGAGAAGCAGATAGACAAAAGACCGCTTACTGCGTGCGCGGCTCTTAAGAATGTAGGCCGATGCCGGAATAGACAAACCCCAGCTCGCGCATGCGTTTGGGCTCGTACAGATTACGGCCGTCGAAAATCACGGGTTGCTTCATCTTGTGCTTGAGGTAGGCGAAGTCCGGGTTCCGGAATTCGTTCCACTCGGTGACGATCGCCAGTGCGTCGGCGCCGTCGAGAGTGTCGTAATGATGCGGACAATACGTCAGCTTGTCGCCGTAGATTGCCTGAACGTTTTCCTGCGCAACCGGATCATGGGCGCGGACAATCGACTTGGCGGCCAAGAGCCGATCGATCAAGACCAGTGACGGAGCTTCGCGGATGTCATCGGTCCGCGGCTTGAAGGAAAGGCCCCAGATCGCGATCTGTTTGCCCGCGAGCTGCCCCGCGAAGTGCCGGTGAATCTTCTGGAAGAGCACTTCCTTCTGGGCCGTATTCACCTGGTCGACGGCTTGCAGCACGCTCGGCTCGATCGACTTCTCCCGCGCGACGGAGATCAACGCGCGGACGTCCTTGGGGAAGCAGGAGCCGCCGTAGCCGACGCCTGGGAACAGGAACGAAAAGCCGATCCGCTGGTCATGGCCGATACCGCGGCGGACTTCGTTGATGTCGGCCCCGACGCGGTCGCAGAGGTTGGCCATCTCGTTGATGAAGCTGATTTTGGTCGCCAGCATGCAGTTGGCGACGTACTTCGTCATCTCGGCACTCTCGAGCCCCATCACCAGGAAAGGATGCTCGGTCCGCAGGAAAGGCTTGTGCAACTCGTGCAGGACGTCCGCCGCCTGCGGTCGATCGACACCGACGACCACGCGGTCGGGCTTAGTGAAGTCCTCGATTGCCGCTCCTTCTTTCAAAAACTCGGGGTTGGAGGCAACGTCGACAGCCCGGCCGCAAAGCTGACAAAGCCGCTCGGCGACGGCTCGGTTGGTTCCGACGGGCACGGTGCTTTTGATCACCACGGTGGCCGACTTGTCGAGGAGCGGCGCGAGCGTTTCGACGACTTTCCACAGTCCAGTCAGGTTGGCCGAACCGTCGTCTCCCTGCGGCGTGCCGACGGCGATGAAAACACACTGCGCGGCCGGCACTGCCTCTTTGTAGTCGGTCGTGAATTTGAGGCGACCCGAGCGGGCATTTCGCAGCACGAGCTCGGTCAGGCCCGGCTCGTAGATCGGGATCTGCCCCTTTTTCAGGGTCTCGATCTTTTTGGCGTCGATGTCGACGCAGAATACGTCGTTGCCGGTCTCGGCGAAGCAGGTACCGGTTACGAGCCCGACGTAACCGGTACCGATCATGGCGATCTTCAAGAGGTGCGCTCCAAACTCTGGCCCGGGCGGGCGAATCGATTATTCGGAGTCCTTTCGCCGCCCATTACCGTACTGAACTTCATAATACTTGAGATAGTCGCCCGAGCGGACACGACGAACCCATTCTGCATTGCCGAGATACCATTCGATGGTCTCCTGAATTCCCTTGCGAAAATCGACCTGCGGCTTCCAGCCCAGCTCGCGCTCGGCCTTGCTACAGTCGATGGCGTAGCGCAGGTCGTGCCCCGGCCGGTCCTTGACGTATTCGATGAGCGATTGCGGCTTCTTCAGCAGCTCCAAGAGCGTCAACGTGAGGTCGATGTTTTTGATCTCCTGATGGCCGCCGAAGTTGTAGACCTCGCCGTCGCGGCCCTTTCGCAGGGCGGCGTCAATGCCCCGACAGTGATCGAGCACGTGGATCCAATCGCGGATATTTTCGCCCTTGCCATAGACCGGCACCGGCTTGTTCTCGCATAGGTTGGCGATGAACAGAGGAATGATCTTTTCGGGGAACTGGTACGGACCGTAATTGTTCGAGCAGCGAGTGGTGATCGCGGGGAAGTTAAAGGTGTGGCAGTACGACCGCACCAGGAGGTCGGCGGCCGCCTTCGACGCCGAGTACGGACTGTTGGGTGCGATCGGCGTCTCCTCGGTGAAGAGCCCGGTTGGGCCGAGGCTGCCGTAAACTTCGTCGGTCGAGACCTGCACGTAGCGTCGAATTTTTGCCTTTCGACAGGCGTCCAAGAGGACTTGGGTTCCGGTGACGTTCGTTTGGATGAAGGGGCCTGAGTCGAGAATGCTGCGATCAACGTGGCTCTCGGCGGCGAAATTGACGACCGCATCGACGGCATCCTCCGCGATCACCGAGTTGACGAACTCGGCATTGCAGATGTCGCCGCGCTCGAACCGATAACGCGGATCGCGTTCGACGTCGGCGAGATTCTCGAGGTTTCCCGCGTACGTCAGCTTGTCGATGTTGAGGACCGACTGCTCGGGATAGCGGGCCAACCGGTCGCGGATGAAATTCGAGCCGATAAATCCGCAGCCACCGGTGACAACCAACCGTTGCATGTTTCGCGAACCTTCGAATTGGGTTCCCAGCGTTGGTTAAGCGGCTATCTGCGCGGACTGGGCGCCAAAGAACTCCAGAAGAACAGTTGCAGAAGCGTCAAAGCCATGGCCCCAATTCGTACGCAGAGTCGCAGCTCTTGGGTCTGGATGAAGATAGTCGCGTAGAACGCGGCGCAGACCCCCGTGACTCGCGCCTTATTCGGCGATCTGGGCCGGGATACTGGCCAGCGAGACCAACGTGTCCTCCTCGTCGAGGCGGATGATCCGCACGCCTTGTGTGTTGCGGCCGATTTGGCTGATATCGCGAGCGCGGACTCGCTGAATCTTGCCGCGGGCCGTGATCATGATGACTTCATCATCGTCGGCGACCGAGACGATGTCGACCACTTTTCCGTTGCGATCGGTCGTGCGAATGTCCCGCAGACCTTTGCCGCCGCGCCGCTGCCGACGATAACGCTGGTTGCCCGAGTAACCGGCGGCGGCTTCTTCGCCTTCTTCGCTTTCAGGCAATTCTCCCTCGGCGGCGGGCGATTCGGTCGGCTCCTCTTCCGGCTCGGCCTCGGGCGGCGCCTCGGCTTCGAGTGCCGCCTCCTCGGTTTCGTCGGCGACGGCCGGCCCGAATGGAGTCCGCTTGCCGTAGCCTTTTTCACAGACGGTGAGCAGCGTCATCTCAGGATCGGCCACGACCATGCCCGCGACGGCGTCACCCTCGCTCAGGCTGATACCACGCACGCCGTGAGCCGGGCGGCCCATCGGCCGTGCGTCGTGATGCGAGAAGCGAATCGACATGCCGTTTCGCGTCGCCAGCACGACGTCGTCATCCCCCGAGACGCTCAGCACATCGATCAACTCGTCGCCTTCGTCGAGCTTGATGGCAATAATTCCCCCCTTCATCGGGCGGCTGAAGGCCGAGAGGGCCGTTTTCTTCACCGTCCCGTTGCGGGTGGCCATGATCAGAAACCGGTCGTCAGTGAATTCGCGGACAGCCAGACAACTCGTGACGCGTTCTTCGCCGTCTTTGAGCGACAGCAGATTCACGATCGCCCGACCGCGACTGGTCCGGCTCTGCAGGGGCAGGTCATAGACTTTCTGCCAATGCACGCGGCCCCGATCTGTGAAGAACAACAGGTAGGCGTGCGTGCTGGCCACAAACAGGTGCTTGACGTCGTCCTCTTCGTCCGACTTGACCCCGGTGATTCCCTTTCCGCCCCGATGCTGCGCCTCGTACGTGCTGAGGGGTGTTCGCTTCACATATCCGCGCTGCGAGAGGGTGACGACCATCGGTTCTTCGGCAACGAGGTCGTCCCGATTCATCGCGACGGATTCTTCCTCGGAGATCTGCGTGCGGCGTTTGTTGCCGTACTTTTCCTTGAGGTCGAGCATCTCCTGCCGCACAAGGGCCCGGATGTAGGTCTCGTCGGAAAGCAGCCGCAGAAACTCGATGATACTCTCAAGCAGCTTGGCGTGTTCGCCGCTCAACGTTTCGCGTTCGAGGTTGGCCAAGGAGCCGAGCTGCATCGAGACAATGGCTTCCGACTGATTGGCCGACAGGTTGTAGAGGGGGGCGACACCTTTTTCGCTCTGAAAATCGCGGAAGCCGACCTCTCCGAGGGCTCTGGCGATCAACTCGGCCGCGACTTCGATCGCCTGCAAAGCCTCTTTTGCGGCCGCTCGGCTGGCAGCCGCGCGGATGGTGGCGATCACCTTGTCGATTTCGCTCTGGGCGATCAACAGCCCTTCAACCGTGTGCTTGCGCTTGCGGGCTTCGGCGAGCAGAAACTCGGTCCGGCGGCGGATGACCGTCACCCGGTGCCGCAGGAATTCCTCGAGCAACTCCTTCACCGACAACGTTTGCGGCCGGTTCGCCACCAGCGCCAGCAGGATCACGCTAAAGGTGACTTGCAACGTCGAATACTGAAAGAGCTGATTGAGGACCACATCGCGGTCGGCGTCGCGCTTGAGCACGATATGCAGCCGCACCTGCCACTCGGGCGTCTTGCGGTCGGTGAAGTCGACGATCCGGGCGATGCCCTTGACGCGGTCGTCCCGCACCAGGTCTTCGAGTTTTTCTTTGAGCCGGTCGCGTGTTTCGAGATAAGGAATCTCGGTTACCACGATCACGTCGGCGTTTTTCTCGGTCTCGAAATGCGTCGCCGCCCGCAGCGTGATCGTCGAACGCCCCGTGAGATAGCCCTGCCGGATTCCCTCGCGGCCGCAGATGATTCCTCCGGTGGGGAAGTCTGGGCCGGGCATCACTTCCAACAAGTCGTCGATCGTGCAGTCCGGATCGTCGATGACCCGGATTACCGCCTCGGCGACTTCGTTGAGATTGTGCGGCGGAATGCTCGTCGCCATTCCCACGGCGATGCCGCTCGAGCCGTTGACCAGCAAGTTTGGGAATCGCGAGGGAAGGACAACCGGCTCGCGACCTCGCTGGTCGTAGGAGTCGACATAGTCGACTGTGTCGCTCTCGAGATCGTCGAGCATCTCGGAGGCGACGGCGGACAAGCGGGCCTCGGTGTACCGCATGGCTGCGGGAGGCAGGCCGGCGAGCGAGCCGAAGTTCCCCTGCTTATCGATCAGGACGTTCCGCATGATCCACGACTGGGCCAGTCGGACCAGCGTGGGGTAAATCACCGATTCCCCATGCGGATGGTAGTTGCCACTCGTGTCGCCCGAGATTTTCGCGCACTTCACGCGCTGGCTGGCCGGCCCGAGATTGAGGTCGTTCATCGCGACCAAAATTCGCCGTTGCGAAGGCTTCAAGCCGTCGCGGGCGTCGGGCAGGGCGCGGCTAATGATCACGCTCATCGCGTAGCTAAGATAGCTCGAGCGCAGCTCGTCCTCGATATCGAGCGGCTTGATCCGCTCGGAAGAAATCTCGCCGGCGCCGCCAGGGATTTCCTCGGGCGTCAGAGCGTCATCGATATCGCCGTCGCCATCGTCGGCCAAGACTGTCTCTCCCGATATTCGCGTTGGCTAAGAGTCGGGTCGGCCAGCGAAAGGCAAAAATCCGACCCGGTTGCACGCTTCTGCCGCCGTGTCCACTTTCGCGGTGGCGGCGGCTTGGAATCCCAGTTTCCAGTCGGCTCAAAGAGGCCAAAAACGACGTCCATGCCAAGGCAGAATTATAGGGATTCGGCGGGCTATCCTCAACGCTCTGCGACGACGTTTTCCAGAGTGTTTGGAGGATGCAATCGACGCCGTAATTCACCGAAGCCTGCCGGCCGGCGGGCGGCTAAGATCGATCGCAGAAGTCCCCTCGTTCCCGGCGCCCTGGGGGCGAACCAAAGCGTTCGACCCCAGCCACCCGAAGCGATAGAAATCGACCTGCGCATCACCGGCGCGGTTTCGTGGCCGCAAAACCAACCCATCCAGGCGGAAAGCGGAACCGACCGTAGCCGTTTCGCGGACGGACCTGGAAGCCGATCTCTCGCAGCTCCTGCAGCACCGTGTTGCGGGGATAGAGACGCAAGCGGTGAATCTCGCGGCTGCGGCGGTACAAGTCCCCGATCTTCCAGAAGCTGGTGATTGTACGCGTCAGCGTCATTCGGCGGCGGTCTTCTTCGGCCGTAAAGAGCACTGTCCAACCCGGACCTTCCGAAAAGCCACGCGTGGGAGCCGATCCCGGAACGCGGCCCGGAGTGGCCACGTCGAAGAGCAACAGGCCGCCGGGCTCTAGAGCCTGATACAGATTTCGCAGGACGCGCGGCAGGCGGCTGGCCCGGTTGCGACGATCGAAGAGATAGTTGAAGACTTCCCCAACTGCTGCGATGGCAATGCAGCCGGGAACAGCAGCCGAAATGAACGATTCCCGGCGGAACTCAGCGCGGGGCGCGCGTTTGCGGGCGATGGCCAGCATGGCCTCGGAATAATCGAAGCCGAGCACGTCGTACCCAGCGGCCGAGACGGCCTGGGCCAGGATTCCGCTGCCACAGCCGACGTCAACGACCAGCCCCGCCATCGGGCGCTTGCGCGATTTCCGGAGATGTTTGAGCAATTCGACGGCCGCGTTGGACGCGACGTGGCCAAAGCCGGCATCGTGAATTGAAGCCAAATCGGCGCTGTACGCCGTGGCGGCGGTGCGAGCCATCTGCGCAGGACTTCCGTTGGACGGCGACAAAGCGCGAACCGCAGGCCCGCGAAGCGGCTCGACCAAGCATCGCCAAAAAACTGCCCCAAAAAACTGCCCCATCGGCATCGTACCTGACGGACGGGGCGGAGGAAACACCCGATCTGTCCCTTGCAATTGGGTGTTATAACGAAGGCGCTGGACGACAGCATCGAAACGGGAACAAGGGGTCTAATGGCAGCGTGTCGCCAGACGTGATGGAGCCCGACGCGAGCACCCGAAGAAAATCGAACGCGAAACAGCTTCTGAGGATTTCCGCACAGCGCTGTGGCGCATTTGGCCCAGCGCAGCGGTGGTCGGCGTCTGCCTGGTACTCGCGGTATTCGGCATCATGGACCACCTGCTGGATCCGGATTTTCATCCGGGCTGGTACCGCGACGAGCGGATTTGGTGGGTTGGCCTGGGGCTGGCGTGGGCCTGCGCTGGCGCGGCCTGGTGCCGGCGTCTTTTCAGAGACGTCGCGCCCGATTGAGAGGGCAGGCGACCCTCGCAGGCTGGATAGAAGCACTGTCGACGAGCCGTCTTGAAGCAACCCCTTGTGAGCGGTAAAGTTGAGGTAGGCGGGCTGCGCGCGACCAACGGTTCTCGGTCGACGCCGATTCCACAGCCGAGGGGGATCGTGAGCAGACACCTCTCAATTGGGCTCGACGGATTCCTTCGGCCGTTCTCCCTCGATAAGGAACGAACATGCCGCAAGCCATAGTCGATCCGGCGGAACTCCGGCGTTTTGCGCTGATGTTGAAGAAATTCAACAACGAGCTGGGAGAGCGGATGAGCGCGATGTTCAACCAGCTCAATGACCTGACGAACTCGTGGCGCGATCAGGAGCAGATCAAGTTCCGCACCGAGTTCGAGCAGCAGATGAAGATGATTGCCCGGTTCATCGAAGCCAATAACCAGCACATTCCTTACCTGCTCCGCAAGGCAGAGCGAATCGAAGAGTACATGCAGCAGCGTTAAGGAGTCGTTATGCCCCGCGCCAATGTTCGCTCTCTCGATTCCGTCCAGCGGTTCCAGCCCAAAATCTGCCAATTCGAAGACGACTTGGGGGCCGCGCTGACCAGCCTGCGCGTGGAAATCAACCGCACCCTCCAATGGATCGATCATGACTGCCCGCAATACTGGCAGAACCAGGTGCGGGGGGGCTTCGATCGCGTGGCCGAGGCGCGCACAACGCTGATGCGTAAGCAGATGATCACGATCGCCGGACACCGCTCGGAGTGCATCGACGAGAAGAAGGCCCTGGCAAAAGCGAAGCAGAATCTCGAAATCGCGCAACAAAAGGTCCAAGCCTGCCGGCAATGGAGCATCAAAGCACACCACGCGGCCGACGAATACACGGCCCGCGTCGGCCGCGTCGAGCAGCACGTTGGCAAGAGCCTGCCGCGAATCAAGATGATGCTCGGCCGCATGATCGCGGCTCTCGAAGACTACGCGCAGGTCGCGCGGGGCGCTACCTCGGATTTGAACGCGACCGTCGAAGTCGATACCGGTCTTCCACCGGAGCAGGAAGCTGGCGCTGCCTCTGGGCAAGCACCGGGCGCAGACGGGCAACCGGCGGTATTATCCGCAGCTCCGCCTACCACTGAAGTCGAAGAAGTAACTCCCGAGGCCGCCTCGAGGGCGCACACATGACGGTCGGACAATTCTCCGGCGCCCTGGCGAAGCTGCATGGGGCCATCGAATACCTCGAGCGCTCTTGGCGCGAAGCGAAGCAGAATTGGGACGACGAAACCAGCCGAAACCTCGAAGAGGCTCACATTAAGCCGATCATCCAACAACTCAACGAGGTCATCGAAGCCACCGTTCCCTTGAGCGAAACCATGGGGCAGGCGCGCCGCAACTGCGGCCCTCCGGAAGGCGCTCGATGACTTTTGGCAACCGCGCTCGACTCGAAAGTGACGATTCGATGATGAGGCGGTCGGCCGGCGAGCCGCAGGCGCCCCCCGTCTCTCAAGCTGTGGGGGCTGAATTCGCGCGGATGCAAATCCGGGCAGCCCGATCGGAAAGTGACTTGCGATGGCGGAATTGACAACTGCCGACCCAATCAAGAGCGAACTGGAGGCGCTGCTCGCCGCAGTGCAGGAGCGCGCGGCCGCCGAGCAGGAGGTCGCAGCCGAATTCACGAACGCTCTCGACGACCCTGAGTACGATCTGCAGAAGAACCTCAAGAAGATCGGCACGCAGTTCGACCAGCAACTGCAAGACGCTCAACAACTGTGGGAAACGTCCCGCGACGCCATCGTCCAGCAGTTCGCGCAAGAGGAGAGCGGCATCAAGGCCCAGCAGCTCGCCGAGCTGCGCGAGATCGAGCTGGAATACGGCAACGAACAGGAGGCGGCCGAGAAAGAGAAGACCGACGCCAGCTGGATGGTCACGTCGGTGCTCGACGACAACGCGCACGACAGCCCGCGCTACCAGTACGAGACGTTCAAAAAGCGTCTGACATCAACCAAGGACAGACTGGCTCAGCAGCGCCGCGAGATCGATGAGGTCGTGAAGGCGGCGACCGATTTGATGCAAGACCGCCGGCAATGGCAGGGCGAGGGCGAGATCGAGACGGTCGAGAAGCCGGAAACCCTGGAAGAGGCCGAGGAGCTTTTCCAATCGTCGGCCGGCAAAATTGAAAAAGGCTCCGCCGCATTGCGCCGACAAAAGCTCGCGCGGATTTTCGGCGGCGTCTGGCCGGCGCTCCTCTTCGTGTTCGTCGCGGCGGCGATCTGCGCGCCGATCCTGATGTTTGTTGACCCGCAACTGCTCAAGATCGAAGCGCTCAACAGTCGCACGACCTGGCTGTTGACCACGGCCGGCGGTTCGGCGCTGCTCGTCGTGATCGTGATGTCGATTTTGTTCGGCATCGCACGCTCCAAAAGTGCCGCAGTGTTCGAGCCGATCGAGCAGGCCGCGGCTAACCTCAAGGCGGCGCATCGCCGCTGGCAGGAGTTCGCCAAACAGGAGCTGCAAGAGCGCAAGCAGCAATACGAGCGGCGTCATGCCGACGTCATCGCACAGCGCGAGCGGGCGCTGGCTAACCTCGAAACGAAAACAACCAAACGGCTGCAAGACGCCGAGACACTCAAGGCGCGAAGACTCGCCGAGGCCCAGCAGAAATTCCCCGCGATGCTCTCCGACTTGGAGCGCCGCCGTGAGGAAAAGCTCGGCAAGCTCGACGAGGAGTTCGGGAAGAAGAAGGCCGAGCTGAAGGCGGGCAGTCGCATGACGCTCGAGGCGGCACGGCGCAAGACGTCCGAGCAAACGTCGCAGCGCCGGTCGCGCGAGACCGAAGCGCGCGGAGCGCTCTCCGGCAAGTGGCGGGCGGCAACATCCAAATTCTTTCAGATGGCAAGCGAGCTTCGCGCAGAATGCGAGCGAACCTCGGGCCACTGGTCCCAGCTTCTCGACGGAAGCTGGAAGCTGCCGGACGAGATCCGTGTTCCGATCCGAGTCGGCAGCTACGACGTCGACTTCGAGAAAATCCCGGACGGCATGTCGGAGGCACCCGACCTGAAGCCCGATCCACCGCGGGTTGCAGTTCCCTTCGTGCTGCCGTTTCCGGGGCGGGCGTCGATGCTGTGGGAATGTCAGGGCGAAGGGCGGGACGTCGCCGTCGATGGAATTAAATCGGTGATGCTGCGGCTTTTGACTTCGCTGCCCGGCGGCAAGATTCGCTTCACCATGATCGACGGGGCCGATCGGGGCCAGGCGCTTTCCGTATTCAGCCATCTGGCCGATTACGACGAGCTGATGATCAACAAGCGAATCTGGACCGAGAAGCACGACATCGAGGAGAAGTTGACCGAACTCTCCGAGCACATGGAGAACGTGTTTCAGGCCTATCTTCGCAACGAATATGAGACGATCGAGGAGTACAACGAGCAGGCGGGCGAGGTCGCCGAGCCCTACCGGTTCCTCGTGGTTACGAATTTTCCGGCCGGCTTCAGCGACGGGGCAGCCCAGCGACTGTTGAGCATCGCCCGGAGCGGACCCAAGTGCGGCGTCTACACGCTTTTGAGCATGGACACGCGGCAGGCGATGCCTCACGCTTTTGACAAGGCCGACCTCGAGGCGACGGCGACAACGTTCGACTGGGTCAACGGCCGTTTTATCGCGCGCGATCCGGTGCTGGCGCACTTCCCCGTCAAAATGGAGACGCCGCCGCGCGCCAACGACTTCGCCGAAATCGTCCGTAAGGCGGGCGTGCAATCGAAAGATTCGCGCCGTGTCGAGGTGGCCTTCGAGCGCATCGTTCCGCGCAACGGCCAATTTTGGACCGAAGACAGCCGCGGTGGGGTCGATGTCCCGCTCGGGCGGGCCGGCGCGACCAAGCTGCAGCACCTCAACCTGGGCCGCGGCACTTCTCAGCACGTGATGATCGCCGGCAAGACGGGCTCCGGCAAATCGTCGTTGTTGCACACGCTGATCGTCAACATCGGACTGCATTACGCGCCGGACGAGATGCAGTTCTACCTGGTCGACTTCAAGAAAGGGGTCGAGTTCAAAACGTATGCCAGCCACGCGATGCCCCACGCGCGAATTATCGGCATCGAGAGCGATCGCGAGTTCGGCATCAGCGTGCTCGAGCGGCTCGATGGCATCCTTAAAGAGCGCGGCGAGCTGTTCCGCAAAGTTGGCGTGCAGGACATCCGAGGTTTCCGCAACGCCCGTCCGAACGACAAGCTGCCGCGCATCCTGCTGATTATCGACGAGTTCCAGGAGTTCTTTGTCGAGGACGATCAGCTGTCGCAGGCGGCGAACCTGCTGCTCGACCGGCTCGTCCGTCAGGGGCGTGCCTTCGGCATGCACGTGCTGTTGGGCTCGCAGACTCTGGGCGGAGCCTATTCGCTCGCCCGCAGTACGCTGGGACAGATCGGCGTGCGAATCGCGCTGCAATGCAGCGAGAGCGACGCCCACCTCATCCTGAGCGAGGAAAACGGCGCCGCCCGTCTGCTGACGCGACCTGGCGAGGCAATTTACAACGACTCAAACGGCCTGACCGAGGGAAATCACCCGTTCCAGATCGCCTGGTTGCCGGACGATCGCCGCGACCACTTCTTGGGAATCATTCAGGAGCGGACCCAGGAGAAGCAACTGCGCTTCGACGCGGCCATTGTGTTTGAGGGGAATCTGGCGTCCGACCCCCGGAACAACGAGCCGATCGGCCAGGCGATCGAGCGGTTTGCCACTCTCTTTAACGGAGACGGCCGACACCGCGAGTCATTGGGACTCTGGCTGGGTGAGGCGGTCTCGATCAAGCCGCCGACTCGCATCGCCATCAACCAGCGCCCAGGCGACAACTTGATGATCATCGGCCAGGATTCCATCGCCTCCCAGGGTATGATGCAGGTGGCGCTCATCACGCTGGCCGCCCAAATCCGTCCGTCCGGTCCGGAGGACCCATCGCCCGCGCAGTTCTTCGTGCTCGACGGCGACGCGAACGACGTCGAAGAAATGACGCGCTGGAAGCAGATCGTCGAGCAATTCCCGCACCGCGTCATACGGGCCGGCCAGCGCGAAGCGGCGGCGACCGTCGCCACGATTGCCGCCGAGGTCAGCCGACGCAAAGAGGAAATGGGCAAGGACCATCCGCCGGTCTTTGTGTTCCTCTCCAATTTCGGCCGCTTCCGCGACCTGCGGAACGAGCAGGATGAATTCGGCTTTGGCCGTACCGACGAATCCAAAGGGCCCCAAGCCGGCGCCCAACTGGCCGACATCTTCAAGGACGGCCCGGCCGTCGGCGTGCACGCGATCGTCTGGTGCGATACCTACAGCAACCTCACCCGTTGGATCACGCAATCGACCTTGCGCGAGTTCGAGCTGCGGATCGCATTCCAAATGAACTCCGCAGACTCGAGCAGCCTGATCGACGGCCCGGCGGCCTCCCGCCTGGGCGGCCACCGGGCGCTCTTGTACCTGCGGGAACTGGGTACGACTGAAAAGCTGCGCCCCTACGCCGTCCCGTCGGCCGACTGGGTCTCAAAAGTCTCGGCCACCTTCCGACAGGCCTCGCCGCCGTCTCCGCCTCCTGCGCCGCGGCCGCCGGCTCGGGAACCCGAACCACCGCCGACATTCGACGGTGGCCCGGCCGATCCGGAGCCACCGATCGACATCTGACGGCGACTCGCGCAGCTCTTGTTAATCCGCGAGCTGGCTCCAGCGGCGCACCGCACGAGACGAGGCCGACGCCGCCAGCACGATGATTGCGGCGACGGATCCGTAGACCTCCGGATAATAGCTTTTGATGAAGTTGGGATGCTGACGGGATAACTGGTCGAACACCGCCAGGGGGCTGTAAGACGCAATGGCCGGAAACTCTTCCGCCACGATCGAAATCAAGAGGAACGGCGCAAACGAGCACACGACAGCCACAACCGGTCGACGCAGGCGACAGACCACAAATACGGCGATCGCGTAGAGCATCGCGTGTAGAAGGGGCATGCAGGCGAGGTAAGCCCAGCTCATTCGGTTAAGGCTCTGGTACTCGCCTTCGGCTGGGAACGGACACAAAACGGCCGGGATTCCGTCAAGAACCAGCACGACGGCCAGCAGGCCCACCACAAATTTCGTCCAAAACCACCACGGAACGGGGATCGGTCGCGACCGCCAAAAATGTCCCAGGCCGGTTTGCAATTCCGACGAAAAGGCGACCGAAGCCACGATGCCCGACCATAAAAGTGCAACGATCGAGATCGTTCCCGGCAGCTGGGCGAACGTGATCGCGCCGATTTGCGCCACGCGCTCGTAGGGGGCCACAGGCTTAATCACGATATCTGCCACGGTAATAACGATCGCCAGCGCAAACCCCGCCACTGCGATCGGGACACTCTGCCGCAAGTCGAGCCATGTCAGCGCCACGCCGCGTCCGCGCCAGCGGATCGGCAGATGGGAGAAGAGGGGCGGCAGCCGCCAGCCCGTCCAAGAACCACGCCGTGCTGTGGCCGAGCGAAGTAC
>DASZIA010000284.1:0-28975 GCA_035949535.1 Planctomycetaceae bacterium
CTTGTGCCGGTAGAAACCCTCGGCGTGGCCGGCGACCGTTTCGCGATAGGGGATCTTGGGCGGGTGCGAGATCATTTCGACCTTATCCCGCTTGGCCACGCGCTCTTTCATCATCTGCAGATGCAGCTCGCTCATGCCGCGAATCACGAGTTCTTTGGTCTGCGTCTCGCGCGTCAGCACAAATGTCTGATCCTCCTCGGCGATCTTCTGCAGGGCTCCGGAGATTTTCTGCTGATCGGCGCGGCTCTTGGGTTCGACAGCCAGGCCGATCATCGGCGTGGGGAATTTGAGCGGCGGCATCGTGAATGTGCCGGCGTCCTTGGTGATCGTGTCCCCCACGGCCAGGTCTTCGACCTTGACCACGACGGCGATATCCCCGGCCGACGCTTCCTCAATCGTCGCGTGCTGATGCCCCTGCATTTCCAGAAGCTGGGGAACCTTGATCGCTTTCGAGACGCGGGCGCAGTGGATCGACATATCCTTCTTGAGCGTGCCCGAAAAGACGCGGATAAAACTCATCCGCGCCACGAAGGGATCGATGCGGGTTTTGAAGACCTGCGCGACGAGCGGTCCGCTGGGATCGGGAGTCAGCGCGACCTCTTGCCCTTGTGCATTCGTGGCCTTGCGCGGCAGCTCGGCCGGCGAGAGGGCGTACTCGGCGATCGCGTCCATCAATTCGGGAACGCCGACCCCGGTCTTCGAGCTCGTAAAGAAAATCGGAATCAGCGTGCCCGCCGCAATCGCCTTGGACAGCGCGGCGGAAATTTCTTGCGGCGTGAGCTGTTGTCCCTCCAAGTAGCGTTCCATCAGCGATTCGTCCGCCTCGACAATGGCGTCCATCATCGGCTGATTCCATTCCTTCGGATCGGCAACCGCCTCCGCCGGCACCGTCGCAGGGACTTCGAGCGTGCTGACGACGCCACTGAATTTGGGACCCAGGCCGACGGGCAGATTCATCGGCACGCAGGCGTTGCCGAACGTTTCCCGCAGCGAGTCGAGAATGCGGTCGAAATCGAGGTTCTCTAGATCGCATTTGTTCACGACGACCATCCGGCCGATCCCCTCCTGACCGGCCACGTTGAAGGTCCGCCGCGTGTTGACTTCGATCCCCGCGCTGGCGCTCAACACGACGATCGCCGTTTCGACGGCCCGCAGACTGCCGATCACCTGACCGATGAAGTCCGGATAGCCCGGCGCGTCAATCACGTTGACGTATTTGCCGGCGTGCGTGAAATGAACGACCGTCGAGGTGATCGAGTGCTTGTGATGCTTGGCCTCTTCATCCGAATCGAGGACGCTCGAGCCGTCATCGACCGAACCGGCTCGACTGACGGCTCCAGATTTGAACAACAGGAGGTCGGCCAGCGTCGTTTTCCCGACGGCTCCGTGCCCGATCAGTGCCACGTTGCGGATGTCCGCGACTTGGTGTTTGGCCATAAGCGCATGGTTCCTGGCAGATAGGCGACTCTTCGAAGAAGAAAATAAAGGTCGTGAGAAGGGACAGATCCACGATCTTAACAGTCGCGATTTGTGCGCTCAAACCGGCAAGTTCGGGGCGAGGCAAGTGCGTTGGGCCCGCGTGTGCGACTGCGCGTGTTAGCGAAACCATGCGGCCAGGGCATTGAGGAACGCGATTTGCAGTTTTGCGCTTTATTCCCACGCGTCGGGGCATCAGCCACGAACCGAGTTCAAGTGAAAAGGACCTAGCCATGCCGGAACAAGAAACTCTGCGTCGGGCGAGAAAAGATAAGGAAGAGGGCAAGGCGCCGACTACGCAGGCCGGCGAATTCATTCGCGAGGAAATGGACCACATCCGCGAAGGCAAGCACGGTGCCCGCTCGACCAAGCAGGCGATCGCGATCGGACTCTCCAAGGCGCGGCGGGCCGGTGTAAAACTGCAACCACCCAAAAAGGGGCAAACCTCCGAGAGGACTCGCCACGGCGCCGAGGCAGCCTACCAAGAGGGGCAAAGCGGCCATCACCACAAAACCAGTGCCAAACGCTCGGGCGCGACGACCCGTGCGTTGAAACGCGAAGGTCATGCGGCCGCATCGAAAACCGCGCTTTCACAACGAGCTAAGGAACAGGCGCACCGGAGAACATCTGCCGAACGCAGCGAAATCGGCAAGAAGGCGGCGCGAACGCGGTTGGCCCACCAAAGCCACGCGCAACGCCGTCGAATCGCTCGCAAGGCGGCCCGAACACGGGCCGGCCGCTAATCGCAGCCGACTCTTAAGAACTGCGCACGAAATAGGGGGTGTTTTTCCCTTCCTTAAAGCCGCGCGATTTGGCGTCGAGAATAGGTCGCGTCGCCTCGGACCGTTCGACGTGGATTTGACAGCGCCCCGATGACTTAATAGCGTCCGGAGAGGCGATTTAACGGGCGCGAGGGGACGATGTCTGACGAACGACGAGGCGCAAGCGGGGCCGGCTGGTTTCATAAAGTTGCGCCGATCGTCGTTCTGGCCATCGTTGTCATCGCGGGGTTCGTGCTTTACCGCGAGTTGCGGCAACACTCGTTCGAGGACTACCGCAAGGCCCTCGTTCAAATTCACCCTTGGCGGATGGGCCTGTGCGTCGGACTGATGGTGGTCAATTACATCGTCCTCATCGGCTACGACTACATCGCCGTGAAGTCGACCGGCCATCCCCTGCCGTTCCGCCGAATCGCCTTTGCCTCATTTGTCGGCTTTGCGATGAGCTACAACTTCGGCTCGCTCTTGGGCGGCGGGTCGGTGCGCTATCGCTTCTATTCGCTGTGGGGACTCAAGCCGGCGGAAATCGTGCAATTGGTGATGATCCTGGGCATCACCTTCTGGTTTGGGGTCTTCGGGCTGGCCGGCGTCGTCTTTCTGCTGTGGCCGATGGACATCGCGCCCGAACTCAACATCCCCGCCGCCAACACGAATTCACTGGCTTGGATGCTGATCGGACTGGCGGCCGCATACCTCCTCGTTTCGGCGATCTGGAAAAAGCCGGTCCACTTTTGGGGACGAGAGTGGCGCTTCCCCGGGTTCTGGATGTCAGCCGCGCAGCTGGGCGTGGCCGCTCTCGATTTCCTGGTTGCGGCGGCCTGTTTTTGGGTGCTGTTCCCGGCCCACCTGCAGGTCGGATACACCGAGATCCTGGGCGTCTACCTGTTGGCGATCGTCGCCGGCGTATTGACGCATGCTCCCGGAGGGGCGGGGGTCTTTGAAGCGGTGATCGTGGCCACCGCGCCGACGGAGCAACAGCCGGCATTCACCGCGGCCTGCGTGCTGTTTCGGGTGCTGTACAACTGGCTGCCGCTGTTGGTGGCCGGTCCGCTGTACCTGATGTTTGAACGACGCATTCGTCGGCGGGCGGCCGTTGCGCCTGCACCCCTTGCCGAAGTGCCGGCCGAGAGGCCCGGGCCGACCGCGGTCGTGGCCGGAAGTCCCGACCCCGATTAAGATAGGATCCTCACCGCGCAAGGCGGCCCGAGCGAAGAACCTGCTCGCCGCCCGCGCAGAGCGACCTTCCCGGGAGTCGCGCTTGCCGACGCGAAGTCTGCAGATTGTGCCCGCCTTAGTCCTCGCGACGGTTCTGACCGCCACGCACCTTGCCTCGGCGCTTGGCCCCTCTCTTGAGTTCAACGATCGCGTTGCGCCGATCTTCCGGCAGCACTGTGTCCGCTGCCATCAGGGTGCCAAACCCAAGGGCGGCCTCAATCTTAGTTCCGCGAAGGGCTTTGCGGCTGGTGCCCAAGGAACCGCGATCGTCGTTCCCGGCAAACCACAAGAGAGCCGGCTGATCGAGGTTGTCTCGGGCGAGAAGCCGGAAATGCCGAAAAACGGCAAGGCCCTCTCCGCGAACGAAATTCAGGTGCTTCGCGACTGGATTGCTGCCGGCGCGATGTGGCCCGCCTCTGTCGTCATCAAGGAGGATCCGCTCGACTGGTGGTCGCTGCGATCGCTGGTCAAACCGGCGATTCCGATATTGGCCGACGGGAAGGGTAAACAGCCCCGCACTCCGATTGATGCGTTCGTGCTCGACGGTCTGCGAACGGCCGGGCTGAACCCGTCGCCGGAAGCCGATCGGCGCACGCTGATTCGCCGGCTCTCGTACGATCTGCTCGGCTTGCCGCCTGACGTCGACGACGTGGAAGCCTTTGTCGCGGACAGTGATCCGCTGGCGTACGAGAAACTGGTCGATCGTCTGCTGGCTTCGCCGCACTACGGAGAGCGCTGGGCCCGCCACTGGCTCGACGTCGTGCATTACGGCGAAACGCACGGCTACGACAAGGACAAGCCCCGGCCGCACGCCTGGCCCTATCGCGATTATTTGATCCGCGCCTTCAACGAAGACCGGCCCTACGCGCAGTTTGTCGAGGAGCAGTTGGCCGGCGACGCGTTGGAAGCCGACTCCCGCAACGGCATCGAGGCGACCGGCTTCCTCGCGGCCGGTCCGTGGGACTTTATCGGCCATGCCGAAGTGCCGGAGACGAAGATCGACGGCCAGATCGCCCGCAACCTCGACCGGGACGACATGGTGACGACCACGCTCAACACGTTTTGCAGCCTGACGGCTCAGTGCGCACGGTGTCACGACCACAAGTTCGATCCGGTCACGCAGGAACATTACTACGGCCTGCAGGCGGTGTTCGCCGCGATCGACCGCGCGGACCGGGCGTATGACGCCGACCCCGCTGTTGCCCGGCGACGTCGAGACCTGGAAGCCGGTCTGCGCCAGCTCGAACCCCAGGAACCACCTCGCGACGGCGGCGCTCCGGTGGTGCCGGCCGGCGTCGTCGCCGAACGCAGTGCTCTGTTCGCCGCTCTGTCCGCGTTGCCGCGGCAGAGTGTGGTTTATTGTGGAACCGTCTATAGCGGCACCGGCGCGTTTCGAGGGACTGGCGCCGAGGGCGGTCGGCCGCGCACCATTCACGTTCTCGAACGCGGCGACGTGAATAGGCCGGGAAAACTGGTCGGCCCGGGTGCGCTGCCCTTCATCAAGGATGTCGCCTGGCAGTTCCATCTTCCACCGGGCACACGCGAAGAAGAGCGCCGGATCGCACTCGCAAAATGGATTGTCGATCGACGCAATCCGCTGACTTGGCGATCGATCGCCAACCGCGTGTGGCTCTACCACTTCGGCCGCGGTATCGTCGACAGTCCGAGCGATTTTGGGCGGATGGGGCAGTTGCCGACGCACCCGGAATTGCTCGACTGGCTGGCAATCGACTTGCGCGACGGCTCACAATCGCTCAAACGTTTGCACCGCCTGATCGTGACGAGCGCCGCCTATCGCCAGGCCTCCACGTCGGACCCGCGTGCCGCGCAAGTCGACGCCGGCAACGCGCGGCTCTGGCGGATGAACCGCTCACGTTTGGATGCCGAATCGATTCGCGACAGCGTGCTCGCCTCGAGCGGTCGGCTCGACCGAGCGATGTTCGGCCCGTCATTTCAGACCTTCGTCGTCGAAAAGCCGGAACACTCGCCGCACTACGAATACGACAAGGCCGACCCCAACGACCGGCGTACCCATCGGCGCGGCGTCTATCGCTTCCTGGTCCGCTCGCAGCCCGACCCATTTCAGCAGGCGCTCGATTGTGCCGATCCGTCGCAAATCGTCGACAAACGCGACGAATCGATCACCGCGCTGCAGGCGCTCGCTCTGCTCAATGACCGCTTCATGATTCGCATGGCCGAGCATCTGGCGGAGCGAGTCCGCGCTCGGCGGCCCGGTCTGGAAGGTCAAATTGCAGAGGCCGTCCGGCTGACGCTGCAACGCCCTGCGACAGGTGCCGAATCGCAACGACTGGCTGCTTTCGCACGAGAATTCGGGCTGACTGAAACGTGCCGGCTGTTGTTCAACCTGAACGAGTTCGTTTACATCGATTAGGAACGGGAGGGCGAAGCTCCTGCTGAGCCTCTGAGCTGAATTGGGGAAAAGACGGCTCGGCAGGAGCCTCGCCCTCCCGTGCGACCGAAAATGTTGCCCGAACGTCAACGCATTCCCGTCGATCGCCGCAAATTCCTTTGGGAAGTCGGCGGCGGATTAGGCGGCATTGCGCTCGCGCACCTGCTGAACGGAGACGGGCTTCTGGCGGCCGCGACGCAATCCCGCACGGGAGGCGCGCTCGAGCGATTACACCACCCGGCGAAGGCCAAACGGGTCGTGCAGCTCTTCATGGCCGGCGGAGCCAGTCACCTCGACACCTTCGATTACAAGCCGCTCTTGCACAAACGCGACGGCGAGAAATGGGATCCGGGCGAGCACATCGAACTCTTTCAGGATGGCTTTGGCGCCACGTTTTGCTCCCCCTGGCGCTGGAAACAGTACGGCGATTGCGCGAAGCCGCTCAACGAAATCGTCTCGCCGCTCGGCGCGTGCGTCGATGAAATGGCTTTCGTTCATTCGCTCGTGGGAAAAACGGGCGTTCACAGCCAGGGAACCTACCTGCAGGCGACCGGTTTTGATCGTCCGGGGTTTCCGGGGGCCGGCGCATGGGCGAGTTTTGCGCTCGGATCGGCCAACGACAATCTGCCGACGTTTGTCGTGCTCCCCGATCACCGGGGCTTTGCGTCCAACGGACCCAAGAACTGGAGTGCCGGGTTTCTCCCCGCCGAGCACCAGGGAACGATCCTCCGCCCGGGAGCGGCCAATCCGATCGCCGATCTGCACGCGCCGGCCGGCCACGATGGCGCGGCTCTGCGTGAACGATCGATCCAGTTGCTTGGCGAGCTGAATCGGGAGCATCTCGCCTCGCGGCCGGCCGATTCGCGGCTCGAGGCCCGCATTCGCAGTTACGAGCTGGCCGCCCGCATGCAGCTCAGTGCGCCCGAGGCCCTCGACCTCTCGGGCGAGCCCAAGCACGTCCTCAAAATGTACGGACTCGATCATGTGCCCGACTCATTTCCGAGCGAGATCAACGAGCGTGAAGAGACCGTGCACTTCGGACGCAAGTGCCTGATCGCCCGACGGCTTTTGGAGCGGGGAGTGCGGTTCGTGCAGATCTGGTCGGGGTGCGACAACGGCTTTCCGCGTCGGAATTGGGATTCGCACGAAGATATCGCCCGCGACCACCGGCCGATGGCGCTCGGCATGGCCCGCGGGGCTGCGGCCCTGATTCTCGACCTCAAGCAGCGCGGATTGCTCGACGACACGCTGATCCATTGGACGACGGAGTTCGGGCGGATGCCCTGCGCTCAGGGGGGCCGGGGCCGCGACCACAACCCGTTCGTCTTCACCAATTGGCTCGCCGGGGGCGGGATTCGCGGTGGAACAACATTCGGGCCCAGCGACGAATGGGGCTACAAGCCGGCCGACCGCGAGCATCCGACCACCTGCCACGACGTGCACGCCACCATGCTGCATTTATTGGGCATCGACCACGAACGCCTCACCGTCCGCCACAACGGCATCGACCGCCGGCTGACCGACGTCGAAGGAACCGTCATTCGCGAAATTCAGGGCTGAACTTGCCATGACTGAATCGTACTCACCATCGACTCATCCTCGATTCCGGGACGCCGATGACGTGCTCTCCCTCACCCCTAGCCCCTCTCCCGCGAGGGGAGAGGGGGAAAAGATTACGGAAGAGCGTTTTTCCTCTTCTCCCCTCTCCCCTCGCGGGAGAGGGGTCGGGGGTGAGGGGGCAGCTGGCCGTTGTCCTCCCATTGCGCACACTTATTTGGCCGCCCTCTGCTTCATCGCCTTGTTCGCGTCGAGCGATCAGGTCCGCGCAGGAGAGACGATCTGGAAAGCCGGCGCCGCGAGGGCCGTCATCACGCCAAAGGGCCCGCTCTGGATGGCCGGCTACGCCTCCCGCACCAGCCCCGCGAATGGCACGCTGCACGAGTTGTACGTGAGGGTGCTTGCACTGGAAGACGCTGCAGGACATCGCGCGGTCCTGGTGAGCACCGATCTGCTCGGCATCCCGCGGTCGATTTCCGAGAATGTTTGTGCCGAGCTTTGGAGCAAATTCAGGGTGCCGCGCGAGGCGGTCATGCTCAACGCGTCGCACACTCATTGCGGCCCGGTGCTTCGCGGCGCCTTGTACGACGCCTATCCGCTCGATGAGAGCGAGAAGAAAAAAATCGAAGCCTACTCGACCGAGCTCGAAGGCGCAATCATCCGCACCGTTGGCGAGTCGTTGTCGCGCCTCGAGCCCGCCACACTGGCCTTTGGGCAGGGAGCAACGGATTTTGCAGTCAATCGCCGCAACAACCGTGAGCCCGACGTCCCCGCGCAGCGTGCGAGCCACGCGCTTCGCGGACCGTCGGATCATTCGGTCCCGGTGCTCGCCGTTCGTCGCCCTGGCGGGAAGTTGCTGGCGGTCGCGTTCGGCTATGCTTGCCACAACACTACGCTTGGCATTCAACAATGGAACGGCGACTACGCCGGCTTTGCCGAGACGAATCTCGAAGAGGCGCACCCAGGAGCAGTCGCCCTGTTCTTTATGGGCTGCGGGGGCGACCAGAATCCGGTTCCTCGACGCACCGTCGAGCTGGCACGGAAATACGGCCGGATGATGTCCGAGGCCGTCGAGGCGGTCCTCAATGGAAAGCTGCAGTCGCTACTGCCTCAGTTACGGACGTACTACGAAACCGTGAGGCTGCCGCTGGGTGACCCGCCGACCCGTGCGCAGTTGGCAGCGCGGGCCCGCGAGCGAACGGCGTACGTGTCGCGTTGGGCGAACCGTCTGCTCAAAGAACTCGACTCGGGCCGGGTGCTGCTGGACAGGTATCCCTATCCCATCCAAGTCTGGCAACTGGGAGGCACACAGATCTGGATCGCGCTGGGAGGCGAGGTCGTCGTCGACTACGCGGTTGAATTCAAAGCCCGCTACGGGCCGGCAACGTGGATCAGCGCGTATGCCAATGATGTGATGGCCTACATCCCGTCGCGGCGCGTGCTCGAAGAGGGAGGCTACGAGGGCAATACGTCGATGATGGTTTACGGCATGCCGGCCGAACGTTGGTCAATTTACGTCGAACGGATCATCGCCGAGGAAGTGGATAACGGCGTCCGCAAGGTGGGGGCCGGAAAGTAGGTGTTTCTTCCTCGTGGCGGTCGTCGCGCCATGCCAGTAGTATGGCAATTGGGATCGTTCTAATCGTTCGGCCAAGCTCCCATCGAAAGAGGTCGTCATGTTCCGCTTCAACAAGGCGCTAGCAATCACGGCCGTTTCTGCGGGCGTCGTTGTGTTCGCAAACGGCAGTTCACCGGCCGAGACGGTTCTTTACAACGGGGCCGCAGTCAAAATCGACCACCCGCTGACGGAGAATGGCGACCTGTGGGTCACCGCTTCCGACCTGCAGCGGATCAACGGGCTCACACTCAAGCCGCCGGGCGTCCTGTGCGTTGGTGACGTCTGCATCAAGCTGAGTGAGAAAGGGAAGTCGCCACTCCTACGCAAAAAAGACGGCCAGGAGTGGATCAATGTGAGCGGTTTGGCCCAGCAGCTCAAGCAGCCGTTTGCAGTCGATCGCGAGACCGGGACCTGGAGCTTTGGCCCGATTCCCGAGACGCGTACGCCCTTCTTGAAGTCGGCCGTCGCGCCGAACTTCGAGTTGCCCGATCGTAAGGGAAAAATGATCCGACTGTCGGATTATCGCGGCAAGAAGGTGCTCTTGATGACGTGGGCTTCGTGGTGCGGTTGCCGGTTCGATGTCCGCGAGTGGGAGCCGATTTATCAGCGGCTCAAGGACCGCGGATTCGAGATTATCTCAGTCGCCGAGGACTCGGGCGGCGAGGCGGCGGCCGGGCCGACCTTCGATTCGGCGCACGTCGGCTTCGTGACGATCATCGACCCCGAGCACACGATCAGCACGCTCTACAATTTCGTGAACGTTCCCTCCGCCGCCTGGATCGACGAGGAAGGACACGTGGTGCGACTCAACGAGGGAACGTACGCCAAGAAACACACCTTCGGCGCGATCAAGTACGGCAGCGACGAGTACGCACCGGCCGTCGAGGATTGGGTGAAGAACGGTGCCAAGAGCAAATTCGTCTGGTCGCCGGCCGAGATGGCCAAGCGCGTTCAGCCGCGCACCTCCGACGAGGGGCGAGCCCAGGCGCTGTTCCATCTTGGTGTCTATTTTTCCGGCCAGAAGGATGTGAAGAAGGCGAAGCAGTACTTCGCCGAAGCGGAGTCGCTCGACCCGAACAACTGGAACATCCACCGGCAGGACTGGGCGCTCACCGACAAGAAGGCGCAGAACCGCAACTGGCTGAGCAAGGTCACGAAGCTTAAGAAGCCGTACTACGCGCCGCTGGACCTGCCGAAGTGAGCGTAGGGGTGGGACGAGGCCCGCTTCGGGCCGCAGGCACACCATTTCGTCCTGCTTGGCTGAAGATGGTGGGCCGGCGCTCGCTGCGCGAGCTTGGGCCACCCTACGATTTTGCCGTGCGGCGACGCGCGCCCTCGACGATTTGCTCCACAACGTCGAGTCCCACGAGGTCGCTCCACGCCTTCACAAGTTGGCCATAGATTGCGCCCGGATTCCCGGTGCCGACTCGCGTGCCGTTGATTTTCGTGACGCTCATCAAGCAGTACGGCGTGCTGGCCAGGAAAGCCTCGTCGGCATTGACGGCGTCGAAGACTTGAAAGTCGCGCACCGCGAACGGGATTCCGAGCTTCTCAGCCAGCTCGATCACGGTCGCCCGGCTGACGCCCGGCAGCGTGTTTCGCAGTGATGGCGAGACGATCGTGCCGTCCTCAACGATCAAGAAATTGGCCGCTCCGGTCTCGGTGACGTTCCCATCCAGATCGAGCAACAGTGCGGCTGCATCTCGATCGACGAGTCGCGCCTGCTGGTCGGCCAGGTAGTAATGCATGCGGCTGCGGCACTTCATTTTGGGGTCGTAGCACTGCGGCGGCACGTGGCGGATCGAGGGAGTCACCAGGTGAATCCCAGAGAGCAGCTTTTCGGCCCACAGCTCGAAGGGGAGCGGAAACGTGTGCACGCACAGCGTAGGCGTAGTTCGCACACTTCCCGCGGCCCCGCCCGCGTAAGTGGGATACTCGCCGGCCGTCACAAAGATCACGACCCCCAACTCGTCTTCGGGCCCAAGCAACTGGGCGTTGTGAGCGACGAGCTGCCGCACCGTGGTGCCAAGCTCGTCCATCGACATGCCGATGTCGAACGCCACGAAATGCAACGATTGGGACAGCCGCCGCAGATGATCGTCAAGACGAAAGGGCTCCTTACGAAATGTGCGGACCAGTTCGGTGACGGTGGCCCCCAGCACCACGCCCGCGTCATAGACGGTCAAATGGGCTTGCGACGCTGGAAGCATCTGGCCGTTCAGAAAGACCTGCGGCTCGCGGGTTTGGCGCTGTTGTTGCATCAGGAAAGCCTGGGAAAGGAATCTAAGAAAAGACGTTTTTGAACAGGAGGTAACGGAGTTAACGGAGAAATTCAAACCCGCTTGATCTCCGTTGCCTCCGTCACCTCCTGTTCAAAACTGTTTTCCGTCTTTAGAACCCCGGTCCGGCGGACGGCTGCGCACATCGTAAGCGATTGGGAAGGCCACCGTCCCGGCCGCGCGGTAGATTGTGTATCCGGCCCACACATGCCCGCTATAATTCTCTCGATATGTGGTTCAATGAGCATGATCAAGAACGGCGGTTTCGCGCCGCTTGGGAGGCGGTTTCCATCCGCCGCAGCGTCCAGTATTCGCTCTTCACCTTCGGCGAATCGTTGTTGCCCTATTTTCTGGTGCTCAACGCGAGCGGGCCGGGCCAGACGGTTTCGCTCACGCGAGGCGAAGTGAAGATCGCACGGCCCACGATCATCACGCCTCAAAACGCCAGCCCCGAGTTCCAGAATTTCTTCGACAGCGACGCCAATGCCGAGGTCGCCCAATTCCTGCTCGCCCGTTCGGCCGGTTTCTCGCACCTCAAGTTGAGCAACGCCAGCGGCCCCAAACAGATCCAGAGCGACAGCGTCGAGGAAATCGTCAACCGCCTGAACCGCCAGCTCGACGATGAAGAAGAGGACCGCACGGCAATTCTCACGGCTCCGCCGGAGCTGGCGGGGATCGCCCTCTTGCGCTACGCGGCCGAACGCGTCTGGAGCAGCGCACCCGACAACATTCAGGAGCTGCGCGAACGGGGCTTTTTGCCCTGATGGAGGCCGCGGTCAGCTTTCGCGGAGTCGCCGGTCGAGATAGAGCGACGCGACTACGTAAAGCACCGGATACACCGCCGAGATCCAAAGCAAGACCGGCGGAATCGGTGTCTCAGGGTAGTACCACAAAATGGCCGCGATGATTGCCAGCCAGGCGAGCGCTCCGACGACGAACAGTTTCCGCCACCGCGGGGCGCGGTTCGGGTAAACGAATCGCAACGGGAGCAAGCTGAGCACGCTCAACACGAGCGCGACGGCCAGCACGATCCGCCGGTCGAACTCCGAGAGCCAAACCGCCGTGTAGAAGGCGAACACGTTCCAATACGACGGAAAGCCGAGAAAGAAACCGTTGGTCTCCTCCTTGGCTCCCGTGTGCACGAAGGCGAAGACGCTCGCGACCAGCGGCACGCTCACCCAGAGCCAGGCGGGTGACGGCAGCCAATTCGCGCTGCCGATCATCAACAGGGGGAGGAACGTGTAGTTCACGTAGTCGACGATATCGTCCAGCTTGCGGCCGTCGATGTGCGGTACGACGTCCTTGACGCGGAACTTGCGGGCGAAGGTGCCGTCGGTCGCGTCGATCAGCACGGCGACGATCATCCACAGGAAGGCCCGCCGGTAGTTCTGCTGCAAGATGTCGGCGGCGATCAGCGCGCCGCACAACAGGCCCATCGCGGTGTAGGTATGCACGGCATAGGCGAGCAGCTTTTGCCGCGGCGAATAGGCCGTCAACGCCGGATCACTCATTCGGACGGTTTCCGTCAAACCGCAAACGGGCTGCGAGTCTTGGCGATTAACTGCCGACGCTTCTGGTCGTACTCGACGATCGCCTGCCGGATGATCTTCGCCGCCTCGGCCGCCCCCAGCGGCTTGTCGATGACGACCTCTTTGCCTTCGAGGACTTTGTAGTCGAGAAAGAATCGTTGCAGCTGCAGCGTGCGATAATCGGGCAGCTCTTCGATGTCTTGATAGCTGCGATACTCAGGGTCGTCGACGTGCACGGCGATGATTTTGTCGTCCTGCCCTTTCTCGTCGCGCATGGGCATCACGCCGATAGCCCGCGCCCGCATCACGGCTTGGGGAATCACCGGCTCCTGGCCCAGGACCAACACGTCGAGCGGATCGCCGTCGTCGCAGTAAGTCTGCGGAATGAACCCGTAGTTGGCGGGATAATAGACCGCGCTATACAGCACGCGGCTGACCATCAACAGGCCGGTCGCCTTGTCGAGTTCGTATTTGACGTTCGATCCCCGCGGGATCTCGACGTAGACGGGGAACCATTCGGCGACGTCGGCCGGCACGGGAATGTCGTGCCACGGATGGGTATTCATTTCTCTCCTCGCAAAACTCGCCTCCGCCGTCCTTCACCGCCTGGGGTTTGCCGCTACGGTTTGCCCCTGCCGCCCGCACATTATAGAACAACCGGCCGGATCGGGATGCGACATGGACTCACCGCCCAACAACCAGGCCAGCAACCAGTCAAAACGGGCCGGCAATTTTGATTCGCTCCCCTTCTTGACCGCTGACCTGCCAGGCACAGGCGGCACGCTTAAACAAGAGCCCGAAGACTTCGTCGTCGAGGAGATTCCCGCCTACGAGCCGTGCGGCGAGGGGGAGCATCTCTTCCTCTGGGTCGAAAAACAAGACGTTTCGGGCGAGGAGCTGCTGCGGCACGTCGCGCGGCGGCTGGCGATTCCCTCCGGCGACATTGGAATGGCCGGAATCAAGGACCGCCGGGCCATCACTCGGCAGTGGATTTCGGTTCCCGTTCGCAGCGAGCCATTGGTCACGCAAATCGAAACCGAGCGAATTCGAGTCCTGCGTGCCGTGCGGCATGGCAACAAGCTGCGCACGGGGCACCTGCGCGGCAACCGTTTTTCGATCTGCGTGCGCGACGTGACCGAAAGTGCCGCGGATCGAGCGGAGCGCATTGCCGAGATCGTCGCTCGCCTTGGTTTTCCGAATTACTTCGGCGCGCAGCGATTCGGCAATGAGGGGCAAACGCTTCAACTGGGTCTCGATCTGTTGGCGGGCAAGGTCTCTGCCCGATCGATCCCCGCGGCGCGGCGCCGATTTCTGCTGCGAATGGCGCTCTCAGCCGCTCAATCGGCCTTGTTCAACTCCGTGCTGGCCGCGCGACTCAAGGAGGTCCGGCTGCACACGGTGCTTGCCGGAGACGTGATGCAGGTTGCTACGAGCGGCGGGCAGTTTGTCGTCGATGATCAGGCCGCGGAGCAAAAACGCTTCGACGCTCGCGAGACGGTCGTGACCGGTCCAATTTTTGGTCCGAACATGCGCGCGCCGCAGGAGAACGCCGGCGAATGCGAGCTCGCGGTCCTGGCGGAGTGGAATCTCTCCGCAGCCGACTTCAGTCGGTTTCCCAAACTCACGAGCGGCACCCGCCGTCCGTTGATCGCCCGGCCGGGGAACCTCGCCATCCGGACTGCGGACACGGCGCTGCGAATCGATTTCGAGCTGGCAAGCGGCTGCTACGCCACGAGCCTGCTGCGGGAGTTCATGAAGTCTCCGGCCGGGAATGAATGATCGGCAAGCGAGCCGACTCAACCCCAGTCGCCACGACGCTCGGCCGACGCCCATTGACCCGAACACCGCGTGTCCCGTAGAGTCCGCACCCCCGAGCTCCCCGGCATGGCTCAAGTCAAAACGCCCGCATTCTGGAAGCCAACCTCTTGTCACTCGAGCAGCTTCTCGCCGTCGCGAAAAGCCGTAGCGGGCTTGGGCTCGCCGCCTTGGCTTTGTTGTTTGCCGTCCAAATCAGCCCCAATCTCTATCCGAGCGTGGACGGCTGTTTGTATTTGAAGACGGTCAGTGACTTCCTCTCGGCTGAGCGGCTGGCTGACTTTTGCTGCCTCGTCCCGCCTGGCTATCCGGTGTTGATCGCGCCGGCCTTTCTGTTCGGCGACCGGCCTTTCCTCGCCGTTTCAATTCTGAACTGGTTGCTGGCCGTCGCGACGATTGGCGGAGTCTACGTTTGGGCCCGTCGACTGATGCCGACAGGTGCCCTGCTGCTGACCACGGCGGTCGCGGTGAACATCAGCCTCTGGACGTTCTACCGCCGGCCGACGAAGGAAATTGCGACGCTGGCGTTTCTGATGTGGACGGTCAACGCGATGCAGGCCCTGCTGAACGAACGGCGCGCGAGTCGCGTGATCTGGCTGACGGCCGCAGTCGCATTTCTGACGACCTACCTGGTTCTGATCCGCTATGCGGCGATCACGCTCGCGGTGGCGTTCACGGTGGCGGCCGCGCTGCTCGTGCGACGAGGTGTGCTTCGACCGGCTCGAGCGGTCGGCATGTCGGCGGTAGTTTGCGTGGTGAGTGTATCGGCCTTGGTCGCGTGGCTCGCTTACGACAGGACGCATGGCACGGGCGGGACCTATATCGAGGCACTCGTCGCCATCTATCACCGTCCCTCCACTGCGGATTCTCAGGCCCAGGAGGCCAATCAGGCGGACGAGGATCGACAGAATTTCGACAGCCCGCGTGATCGTCATTTCACCCGAGCCGCGCTCTATCGCATGAACGACCTTTCCTGCCTGACCGTTCCGGGATTGTGGCAGGGGAGCTCTCATGCGGCGGAGGGAATCGGCATCTCGACAATTCTCGGGGCCATCGTGCTCGGAGTGCTGGCGCTTGGCTGGTGGAGAATTTCCTCGAGGCAGATTGATGTGCTCGCCATTCTGCTGCCCATTTACCTGCTCTTGTACGCCCATTGGGACTGCGCCCAGCCCGGCGGCCGGTTCTTGCTGCCGATGCTGCCAATCATCCTGGCGTGCGTCGGATCAGGGCTGATTGCGATTCTGCGGCCGGCGGCCCCCCTCGGAGTCCGCCGCTGGCAGACGCCACTTGCGGCCGTGTATCTCTTGGCACACCTTGGCCAGTCGGCGGGATACTGGCTGCTGATTGACGCACCGCGCGCCCGGGAGTGTCAGCAGCACCTCCCACTTGCCGATCGGTTGGCCGGCAAAATTCAAAAGCACCCTGGCTACGTGGCGGTCGCCCCGTCGCTCGAGCGACTGTGCAATGGCTTGTGGCTCGATCTCGACTTCAAACGAGTTCGCATGCTCCAAAGGACCCCGCAGCGGCGCGTGGAATGGATCGTCGACGCGGCAGGCAGCGAGCCGATCGACGGATTCTGCCTCGAGTGGGTCGACGGACCAGTCCAACTCCTGCACCGCGACGCGAGTGCGCAGAATTCCCCTGAGCGAGCGGGGCAAGAAGCTGCGACGGCTGTCGAGCGGCATTAGGTCGTTGCTTCCACGAGGCGGCCAGAGTCTTACCGTCGGCGTCGGGGCGGGTAACCGGTTTATGGCCCCAAATCTGCACGGGATACTCTGTCGAGCCTAAAATAGAAGTGCACGATCGCTCGCAAGAGGCCCAATCCCATGTCCCAACCCGAACAGGAAAAGCCGGCGGACGCCACGACGGCCAGGCTCGCCGATCAGCTCGTCCGCGACGAAAAGTCTGCTCCCGATGCGGAGGTCGCGAATCGCGCAGAGGAAGACGCGCAAATCGAGGGATACCAAGAGTTCCTGATCGACGAGGCGGGACGGGAAACCTTCCCGGCCAGCGATCCACCTTCGTGGACGCCGCTGATCATTATGGGGCATCCACACAAGCGGCCCGCTCCCGCAGAGCCGGTGCCGCAACCAGCCGAAACGCCCCTGCAGAAGAAATAACTCCGGCCCGGGCACCTGGCCGAGTGCTGTAGAATTCGCATCGATGCTGCTAAGATGGCTGGTCGATCCAGCCGATCAATCCCCCACCTGCTTGTCCGTCCCACCGGCGAAATTCCAGCCCCCTTTGGAGTCTCCCCATGCGAGGCCTCTCTCGACGAACTTTCCTTCAGGGCACGGCCGCTGCCGGCGCATCTTTGCTGATCACCGGAACCCGCGCATCCGGAAAAATCGTCGGGGCCAACAACCGGCTGAGGATTGCGGTCGCCGGCGTGAACGGCCGCGGCAAGTCGCATATCGCCGGCTGGCTGGGACAGGACAATGTCGAGATCGTGTATCTGATCGATCCCGAGCGCAACGCGCTCAACCGGGGCCTGAAGTTAGTCCGGCAGAAGTCGGACGGCGCCTCCAATCCAAAAGGTCTATCGGACGTCCGCAAGGCGCTGGAAGATCGCACGCTCGACGCCATCTCGATCGCCACTCCCAATCATTGGCATTCGCTGATCACCATTTGGGGCTGCCAGGCGGGAAAACACGTCTACGTCGAAAAACCGATGAGCCACGACATTGCCGAGGGCCGTTCAGCGGTCGAGGCCCAAAAGAAGTACGGCGTCGTCGTGCAGCACGGCACCCAGAGCCGCAGCAACGCGCGAATCGCCGGCCTGCACGAAGCCATTCAGGCCGGCAAATTCGGCCGCCTGAAGATTTCGTACGGCTACTGCTGCAAGCCGCGTCCGGGGATCGGTTTCAAGTCTCCGACGAGTCCCCCGGACAATCTCGACTGGAACCTTTGGCGAGGGCCGGCGCAAGTCAGCCAGTACCACGCTAACCTCGTCCCCTACAACTGGCACTGGTTCTGGAAGACCGGCAACGGCGACATGAACAACCAGGGGACGCACCAGCTCGACATCGCCCGCTGGGCTCTCGACCGCGATCAAACCGCACCGATCCGCGCGATGGCAATCGGCGGCCGCTTCAAGTGGAACGATCAGGGCGAGACCCCGAACACCATGTTCGGCATCGCTCAATTCCCCAACGGCCAGGAAGTCTTCTTCAACGTCCGCAACGTCAACTACGACGGATACGAACATCAGGTCCAGAACGAATACTACTTCGAGGACGGCGGAAAGATCGTTCCTGTCGCAACGGGCAAGAAGAAGGACGGCAAAGAGTTGATGTATTTCGCGAAGGGGAAAAAGACAGGCGAAAAAATCTCGGTTCCCCCCGGCAAGGTGACGCCCGGTGACAACTGGGGAGCTTTCATCGCCGCCTGCCGTGCCGGCAACCCGGCGATGGCCAACGGCAACGCCGTCGACGCACATTACGGCAGCCTGATGGGCCATCTAATGAATAATTCCTATCGCTTGGGGACCAAGGTGCCCTTCAACGCCACAGCAAGCAAGTTCGGCAAGTTTGGCGACAACAAGGAGGCGTATGAGCACTTCATGAAGCTACACGAGATCATGCGCGACGGCGTCGGCGTCCCCGAAAACGGTGCGGAATACGTTGTCGGCCCGTGGCTCACGTTTGACCCGATCACCGAGCGCTGCATCGGTGCCCACGCGACGGAAGCCAACGCGCTGCTCAAAGATCCCAACAACGCCGGCTTCGAGGTCCCCGCTCCCAATCGGGTCTGACCTCCGCAAATCGCAGCTGCCGAGTGACCGGTCAGAAAGCGCACTTGCCCATTCGGGCAAGTCGACGTATTCTCCCGCCGAACTCGTCCTGTTAGAGGTCCCTCTGTTTTGGCCGGTATTGCTCTCACCGGGGGACCTGAGGATCGGCTCCTTTCTCTCGTATAGCCGCTCGCGCTCCAGCCTGCGCGTGCCGACCGAATGCGAGCGCCTGCGGACGGATTTCCGCGAGACTCAGCATGTTCGATCTGAAAGCCTTGCTCACCGACGAGCGCGGCCACTTGGCGCTGCTCTCGGAAGAGCGGATCAATCCGGCTCTCTGCAAGGCCCTCAAGGTGCTGGGCTACAACAAGCAGTACGTGCGGGGCAAAGGCGCCTACCTGTTCGATGAAGCCGGCAATCGCTACGTCGACTGCCTGTCCGGATTCGGCACGTTTGCCTGCGGCCGCAATCATCCGGCCATCCGCGAAGCTCTCAAGCAGGCGATGGACCTCGACCTGCCCAACCTCGTGGCGATGGGAGTCGCGTCGCTGTCGGGTCTCTTGGCCCGCGAGCTGATCAAAATCGCGCCGGGCCAGCTGGACATGGTGTTCTTCACCAACAGCGGCACCGAAGGGGTCGAGACGGCGATCAAATACTCCCGCGCAGCGACCGGCAAGTCGCGGATCATTCATTGTAAACGTTCTTTTCACGGGCTGAGCCTGGGATCGTTGTCGGTCAACGGCAACGAGGAATTCAAAGAGGGCTTCGGGCCCATGCTCGAGCCCGTGACGGCCGTGCCGTTCAACGATCTGGCCGCGCTCGAGCGCGAACTCGCGCGGGGCGACGTCGCCGGGTTTATTGTCGAGCCGATTCAGGGGAAGGGAGTTTTTGTTCCCAGCGACAACTACCTTCCCGAGGCCGCCGCGTTGTGCCGCAAACACAAAGCCATCTTCATCGCCGACGAAGTGCAAACGGGGCTCGGCCGCACGGGCAAGATGTTCGCCTGCGAGCACTGGGGCGTCGAGCCGGACATTCTAATCGTGGCCAAGGCCCTCTCCGGTGGCTATATGCCTGTGGGCGCCGTATTGAGCAAGCGCTGGATCCACGAAAAAGTCTTCTCCCGACTCGACCGCTGCTTTGTGCACTCTTCGACCTTCACCGAAAACGATCTCGCGATGGCGGCCGGTCTCGCCACGCTCTCAGTCCTGCGCGACGAGAAATTGGTGGAAAACGCGGCGTCGATGGGGGCTCGGCTCGCCGAAGGGCTTCGCTCGGTCGGACGCCAATATGAGATGTTCGGCGAAGTGCGGGGTCGCGGCCTCATGATCGGAATCGAATTTCGACCGCCCACCAGCCTGACTTTAAAGATGGGCTGGAACCTGCTGCATTCCCTCGATCCGAGCCTCTTCTGCCAGGCAATGCTGATTCCTCTCTTGAGCGAGCATCACGTGCTGGCGCAGGTTGCCGGGCATCATCTCGATGTCATCAAGCTGCTGCCGTCGCTGGTCATCAATCAGGACGACGTCGACTACCTGGTCCGTGCGTTCGATCAGGTGATGGCAGCCTGCCATCGCTTCCCCGGACCGGTTTGGGAGGTCGGCAAGCGCCTGGCGGGAGCGCAACTCCGCAGCGGCAACTAGCGGCAATCGCTGAGGCCGGGTGCGTGACGGAAAATTTGCGTCGCCCACCGGCTAATTTTTTGCGCCTCCTCAGGACGCGGCCCCCATCGCCCCCCGGCCGACATTCGAGCGCGCCTCCCGCTAACCCAAGTTCTCCGCGGGGGTGAGCACTGTGCGAATGTTCGCTCCTTTCGCATCGGTGCGCACGGTCACTCTCTGTTCACCTGATTGAGCGCACACTCCTGAACTTACGATGCTCAGGGATTCCCCGATTTCAACTTCAGGGTTGAACCGATTGTGCATTTTTTTCGCACGAGTAGAGTGAGTCTTGCTGTCAGACGTGCGGACTTCACGGGCCGGTTCCGCGGTGCAAACGTGTGAGTCTTTTCCGAAGGCCTTACAGAGGAGCTTAATGATGATTCGACTCGTGCAACGGCGTGATCGACGCGCCGGCTTTACCCTGATCGAGCTGTTGGTGGTGATCGCAATCATTGCGACCCTCATCGCCCTGCTGCTTCCGGCCGTCCAGGCCGCGCGGGAAGCCGCTCGCCGCAGCCAGTGCCGCAATAACCTGAAGCAGTTCGGCATTGCGATGCACAATTACCACGACGTTGCCCGGATGTTCCCGATGGGAGCGTCGGTGTACGGCAACAACACCGCGTTTCCCGGTGTTGTCGCCTACTCCCACACGATGGCCGACGCATTCCTCCTGATGACCCCCTACGACGAGCAGACCGCCTTTGCCCACGCCTACCAGTGGAACCGCGCGGTCAACAGCCAAACGGTCACGGCTTCCACGAATGGAGTGGGCCTGACCCCAACCGCGATCCAAGCGGCCTCGGCCAGTGGGCTGTACCGCTGCCCGTCCGACACCTTCGGCGATGTTTTCCCGGGCGGAGGTGCGAATGGGTTCTTTGACGTCCCCATCAACTACCTCTTGAGTCACGGCGTCAACGACCAGTATTGCTGGAAGTCAGCAAGCATTCCGGCACGGGAACTCGGCGTGTTTAACATCAATGGGAACACGCGCATTCGGGACATCACCGACGGCACGAGCAGCACGTTCGCCATGGGCGAAGGTGCGATGGCTCCCCTGATCCGAACCCCGAAATTCTCCGCTTGTCGTGGCCGTTACTGCATCATACCGGCCTCCTTCCCCAATCCGATTCCTCCTCCGATCCTGGCGCTCGGCGTCCCGGCGAGCGACGCGGGTGCGGCCCAGCCGCCGTGGCTCCAGTTCCTCGTCAACAACTCCACGGTGAACTCCGTCAACACCAACTCACTCCCCGTGCTGACACATGGAGACGGCGGCTGCACGATGGAGCAATTGAACAAGAACCCGGTGACCGACACGTTCGTTGATCTTCCTGGTGCTGGCCCGGCGTACGTCGTCAGTTCCTGGAATACCTGCGCCAGCACATGGACCAGGGGCATCGGCCAGGGGCCACTCGGACCCGCTGATCCGCTGGTTGGCTTGGCTGGTCCCCCCATCGGCCTCGACATGACGGGGCAAGGGAATTCCAGCACCGGAGGACCCAACCCGGCGCCCCTTGCGAATGCCAATCCCCAGGTCGGGAGTCTCTCGAACTTCCGCAGCAATCATCCCAACGGGGGCCTGTTCCTGTTGTGCGATGGCTCGGTGCAGTTCCTCAGCGAGAACATCGACATGTCGATCTACACCGGCCTCTCCACCATGCAGGGTGGCGAGACGGTGAGCGGCGCTGTCGGCGAGCCGTAAGCCATTCCCTTGTGGCTTGATTTTTCGTAAGAACTGGCAGGCTGTCAACGAGGTCGTTGACAGCCTGCCTTTTTGTCTGCACAATGCTTTTTGGCTTTCGTCCGTCGTGCGATCCAACGCGACAATCCCTTTCGGATCGGCGATCTCCCGACTGCCTGCACCTGTTCCTCGGCGGCTTGCTGTGGCCCTGCGCTCGTGAATTTCAATCGAAGGATTAACTGACGTGAGGAATGCCAGCTCCATTGCGATCATGTGTCTCCTTTTCGTTGCGATCGCGGGTTGCAATAAGGGCGGAAGGACTGACGTTGGTGACCCGAGTACTGACAGCTTCAAAGACACCCAATATTACAAAAGCCTGATGGGCTTGAACGTGGCCAAACAATTCGAGGGTTTTCTGGAGCACAGCGCCCCGGCTGATCGGGTCAAATACATCAATAAAAGCGTGGAGGAGGGTTCGCAGACGCGCATTTATCCGCTCAAGCCGGTCTACGAGCGTTTCGCCAACGACTCCAATGCGGACGTCGCCGCCGCCGCGAAAGAGGCCCTCTCGAAGGTGCCGTCACCGGAAGATTACGAAAAGCTCCGCAAAGACGAACTTGAGGCTCAGAAGAAATAACCCCGCGAGCGCGCACCCTCTGCGGTGCGACGCTATCCGGCCGGGCGTTCCTCGAGCGGAACTGTCGTCTCGGCCCCGATCGATCGGCGGTCCCGATTTCAACGCTCAGTTAGTAATCTCATCTGACCGCGCGGACTCGGGAAGCAGCCTCTTCGGGATCCTCAGCCCGAGGTCGAGCAACTTTGAGCGCAGAGTCGTGCGCGAGATGCCGAGGAGCTTGCTCGCCTGCGCTTGACTTCCCTTGACATGACGCAGCGCAGCTTCCAGCCGACGATGCGAGTGGAGCTGCCCGTAGGACTAGCGGCGGCAGAGCGGATGCAGAACCAGTGCTTCACTCGTCGCACGAACGCTTTCAGCAGGAAGTGGGAGAATCACGAACTGACGTTTGCGCTGTTCGTCGCGTGGTACAATTTCTGCCGCCCCCACATGACGTTCAAGACGACGCCAGCGGTTGCAGCGGGGCTGACGAGCGAAGCGTGGACGATGGAGCGCCTGCTGAGCAGTCGCGCGCATCAAGACAAGACGACGACATTACCATGAATCGCAAGCATTTCTGCGTGGTCATGATTATCGCGACACTCGCCGCGGCGAAGGTCTGCTACTTCGCGGTTACCACTCCCGAGTTCTATTTAGCGGATGAACTCTTTCACTTCGACACCCTCTCTCACTACTCGCAGTTGGATATCCCGCGAAAGCCCGTGGGGATCACGATCGAGACCTCGCACTACATTTCGCCGCCGCCGCCATGGAACCACGAGGCCCTGGAGCCGCCGCTGTACTATTCCATCGGTGGAGTGTGGCACGCCGCTGGGCAGGCACTCGTTGGCATGGATCGCGTACCCCTGTGGGACCGGTTATTGGGATCGCTTATTGCTGGCGCGACCGTATGGGTCGGTTGGTTTGTAGCACGCAAGGTATTCCCGGACGCCACGCGACAACTCATCGTGCCAGCATTCATAGCGATCTTACCGCAGCGCGATCTCTGCGGGATCAACAATGACGTCCTTTCGCCACTGGTGGCGGGACTGGCTGTGTTGGCACTCCTGGTTTTTGGGGAACGCCCGAGCCTGAGAACCGCAGCCTATGTCGGGCTCGGACTCTCGTCCCTGTTGATGACCAAGGTAACGACGCTGCCACTAATCGCCGTCGTGGGGACTGCGTTTCTCATCACGGTCGCCCGGGAGTGTCGCGGTCGAGGGATACCCGCTGCGTTGACAGGGCTCGTCGTCGGGCTCTCGCCCGCTGCCCTCTGGTGCTCTTGGAACCTCGCGACCCTCGGGGAGCTCACAGGCGCGGGGGTCAAGATCCAGTTAGAGGCATACCACATTCGCCCGGTCTCGGCGTGGATTCAGCACGAACTATTTACCGCGCATGGTGCGTGGACATTCTGGCGAGAACTCTGCGTCACGTTCTGGCGCGGGGAACTCAAGGTGGAGGACTTCTATCGCGTCACTCCCCTGGCTGAGCACGCGGTTGCTAAATACGTCGAGACGCCGAGCGGCGTCCGGCTCATCATGGTGCCGGACGGTCCAGGCGCTACGAAGCTCGATACCACGCCCACGGCTTGGGAGTGGATACCCATCGTCGTGACTTCGGGGATCACGCTATTCACCATTCCCCTCGTCTTCCTACGGCAGGCCCGCGACGTTCGCTGGGGACTCTCAGTCTGCTGGGGTGCATTCACGGCCTCGGCCCTGTTTCTCGCCTGGGCGAGCGTGAGGATCCAACTCGCGAGCGAACCCACGTGGTGGGAGTTTCCCGGTTTTTCAGATGGTCGCTTAATCAGCGGGGCGATCGTCCCGTTCGCGGTACTGTTTGCGGGACTGTGTTGCTGGTGGAAATCCCCACGGGGGACTGGGGGTTAAGAGCACTCACGCTGGGTATCCGCCGTCATAGGTGACTTCGGCGCTCGGCAAAGCGCGTCGGTCACATCGACCCGATGTCGTGAAGCAAATCCGTCATCGTCGCTCTCGGTCACCACGCGCCACGGGTCTTCGCTGCTCGCGCAGAGCGACGCTCGCTTTCGGACGGATCGTCCACCGACTCGCCTTTCGGCCATTCTGCGCCCGGCTTGGTCGCGACGAACACGGTGCATGACGCCGCTTCGGGAGCAGCGATCCTAAATGGCATCGGGCCGAAGAACGCGGAGTGAAGGCCGGCGCCATTTCTCCGAGACATCAGGGAGACCCAATCGCCCGGACGTTCGAGCCGTGTCGGAGCTGGCGCGACACAGCCCTCGGGCGGATCTTTGACGTCGGCACCATCGAATGGCACGGCGATGCAATCTCCGGCCTTCCACTCCGGGTCTAAAAAGTCGACCGACCGTGCGCCGGCTGCCTCGGCATACCATTGGAAGCCCCAGTGTCCCTCGACCCAGAGCGGCCGGTCTCTCGACACCTTCACGGCAGAGACTGCAATCTCACGCCAAGAATTTGCCCAAGCGTAATCGGCGCAAGCGACGGCCAGAGAGAGAGCGAACGCAGGAGCCAGGGCTGCAACGATCGCCAGCCTACGACTCAAGTCCAATCGCCGCGCGACCAGCACGCCAACGGCGGGACCCATCGGCAGCATACTTCGAACGTTGTTCTGTTGATTGAGATAGGACGCGAAAATGAACGTCCCGACGATCCACAGCGAGAACGTCACCAAAAGCGGCTGCTTCCGAATCCCTCGAACGTCGGAGAGAGCGAGCCAAAGCACGAGAACGCCGGCACCGATGAAAAGACCAAGCTGACAAGCTACGGCCCACGTCATTCGCTGGTGGTAGCTGATCGCTCCGAGTTGCGGTCGCCACGCGATTTCCTGCAGGTAGACGGCAACTGCAACGGCGAGTAGCGCGGCGGCACAGAGCACCCGCTTCGAAAAGATGAACGGTGCGAAAAACACTATCGGAAGGAACGATCCGCCAGCGAAGCTCAGGCCGACGGCAGTCTGCGCGAATCTCGACAAGCCTCGGTCAACGCCGACTGCAATGAACATTGCGTGCCACAAGTGAACCGTTCCGTAGAGCCGGAACGTCAACCACTCGTAGGCTGCGATGATGGCGACTGCAACCAAGAGCCACAGCACCGAGAGGCTTTGTCGCCAATCGATTGTCAGTGTGCAAGCGACCAGCAACGGCAAGAGGCTCAGCGCGAAGTATTTGGTGAGCACGGCCGCGGCGACGAGCAGCGAAGCCATCAGGAATCGCGTCTGGCTGCGGTTTTGAAGCCCCTCGACCCAGAGGGCGAGTGCGCATGTGAAAAAGCAGACCGTCATAACGTCGCACATGACATACGTGCTGCTCACAAGAAATGCGGGCGACGCTAGAGTCGCGACCGCCGCGACCGTTCCGTTGGACCCGATCTGCGTCGCCAGCTTCCACGTCCCGAGCACCGCACCGATGGCAGGGAGCAAGAAGGCCAAGTGCATCGCGACTTCGGACATGCCGAACAGCTTGGCGACGGCTGCGATGTAATAGCTCGCAAGCGGCGGATTGTGCGTCGATTCCCACATTGGCATCGAGGTGCCGTACCAATTCACCGGGAATCCGTAGGCGTCGAGCGGATGCTGCCGAATTTGAGTGGCCGCCCAGATAAACAGCGGATCATCGACGCTGAACGCCTTGCCCACGAACGGAATCAAGCACGCGGCAGTGACCGCGCAGACAAAGAGAATCTGCTTGTGTTGTCCCAACGGACGCGCCCCTTTGCTTCCACCATGATCAGTAGCACCGTTTGACGGGGTTTGCAAAGCGCATGCATGCCGTGTTCTGCCTTGTGACTATTATCACGAGCGCCGCGGACGCGCCGGCTGCACGTCTGGGCGCATGGGAGTTTCACAAGGCGGTCCCGATTTCAAGGCTCAGTTACTAATCTCAGTTGACCGCGTCGACTCCGGAAGGAGCTTCTTTTCGATCATCAGCCCGAGCTCTAGCAACTTCGAGCGCAAAGTCGTGCGCGAGATGCCGAGGAGTTTGCTCGCCTGGGCCTGGCTTCCCTTGACGTGACGCAGCGCCGCCTCCAGCACGACCCGATCGACTACGGCATTGACCTTATCGTAAACGTCCGGTTCGCCAGCGCGCAACAAGCTCGACACCAATTCCGTGAGCTCGACCAGTTGAGGGTCCCGCTCCGCGTTGACTAGGCGCGGCGCAGGCGGCTCGCCCCGCAAATGTTCCGGCAGGCATTCCGAGGTGATGACCGCGCCGGCGGATTGAACGTAAGCGTGGCGAATGGCGCTTTGAAGCTCGCGAATATTCCCAGGCCAGGGATAGGCCTCCAGCAGTCGGATCGCGTCGGGAGTCACGGCGTCAACGCGTTTGCCCAAGCGGCGGCTCAACAACTTCAAGAAGTGATTGATCAACAAGGGAAGATCTTCGCGCCGCTCGCGCAGTGGCGGAATCGAAATCGTGAAAACCCGGAGGCGGTAGAGCAGATCGTCGCGAAAAGAACCGGCGGCGGACCTCTCATCGAGATTCTGATTGGTGGCCGCCAGCACGCGCACATCGGTGCGGACGACTTCATCACCGCCGACGCGCTCGAACTTCTGCTCTTGCAATACTCGTAGCAGCTTGGGTTGCGTGCCGAGAGTCATGTCGCCGATTTCATCCAGGAAGAGCGTCCCCTGGTCGGCTTGTTCGAACTTGCCGATGCGGCGGCGATCCGCCCCGGTGTAGGCGCCTTTCTCGTGTCCAAACAGCTCGCTTTCGAGGATCCCTTCCGGAATTGCCGCGCAATTGATCGCCAGAAACGGCTTCTGCGCGCGCCGGCTGTGCTGATAGATCGCTCGGGCCACCAGCTCCTTGCCCGTCCCGCTCTCGCCCTGAATCAACACCGGCACGTCGAGGGGAGTGACCCTTCCGATCGCCTTGTAGACCTCGCGCATGGCCGGTGTCTCGCCGATGATGCGATCGACACTCTCATCATCGGCCGGATCGTTTTCGGCAATGACGGCCGGCACATGGCGCAAATGGCTGAGCTCGACCGCCCTGCCCACCAGCGAGCGCAGCTGTCGAAAATCAACGGGCTTGAGCAGGTACTCGAAGGCGCCCCGCTTCATCGCCTCAATGGCCGTCTCGGTGGTCCCGTAGGCCGTCAGAATGATGACCGGCAGCCGCGGGTCGATCTGTCGAATCTCGTCGAAGGCATCGAGGCCGGACATGTCGGGCAAGCGCACGTCGAGGATCACGGCATCCGGCCGCTGGTCGCGGACCAGATTGATCCCCTCCCGAGCCGTCGCAGCCGTCACCACCTGCAGCCAGTCCGATTGGAGGCTCTTCTCCAAGGAGTACAGCACGTTCGGCTCGTCATCGACGACCAGCAGACGGGCGATCGTTTGTCGGTCCATGAGGCCGGCCGGAATTCTGATTGTGGGATTATCTCTCAGCAAACTTGCCTCTCAGCTGGCACTAATGCGCCATGCCACCTTTTCCTGGCGGCTTGCGGCTTCCATAGAAGCTGTAAAGCACGGGCATCAAATAACGGTCGACGAATAACGTCAACGTCATGCCACCCACCACGACGATCGCGAGCGGTTTCTGCGTCTGCGAACCGATCTTGGTGGAGAGGGCGGCGGGCAACAGGCCCAAAATGGCGGTCATGGCCGTAATCATCACGGGCCTCACCCGCTTCGCCGCCCCCTGCACGATCGCCTCTCTCAGAGGCAGTCCCTCCGCGCGGAGGGCGTTGAAGTACGAGATCATGAGCAGCCCCTCCATGACGGCGATGCCAAAGAGGGAGACGAACCCGACGGCCGCTGAAACGCTGAAATTCGTTCCGGTCAGGTACAGGGCCCAAATGCCGCCGACCGCGACGTCGAAGACGTTGCTCAAAACGACCACCGCGTCCAAAAACGAAGTGAAGCACGCATAGAGCAGAATGACGATCACCGCGAGCGAGATCGGGACGATAAACATCAGTCGCCCCTCCGCCTCTTTCATCTGCTCAAATTCGCCGCTCCAAATCGTATAGTACGGCGCCTCGAAGAGCTGTTTGGTCTTTTCCTGGGCCTCATCGACAGCGCCACCGAGGTCGCGATCGCGGACCCCGAACTTGATGGCGATCATTCGCTTCTGCTGCTCGTGATAGATGGTGGAAGCCCCATGGCGTTCAAACTGACCTCCCTCGTCGACCGAGCCATCCTCGGTCACCGGCGACACCAGGTCCTTCAGCCGCAACCGCGGCGCCTGGCTGCTGATCGGGTTTGCGGTGTTGGCGTTGGTTCCCACTGTCGAGGGGGGCGCCATGCCCGAACCCTGGGCGGTGGGGACGACGTTCGGCCCCTGGGCGAGCATCACCGTGTTGTTGATGATGTCGACGGGAATATCGAGGATGTCGGTCTCGCTGCTGCGCAAGTGCTTGGGCCACCGCACCGCGATGTCGAACAGTTTTTCGCCTTCGACCATTTGCGACAGCGCCTGAGCCCCCAGCGCGCTCGACACGACGTTGTTGACGTCGGCCGTGCTCACTCCCCAGCGCTGGCACTTGTAGGGGTCCACGCGGAACTGCAGGTGCGACTGGCCGCGGATGTGGAAGATGCCGACGTCCACGATCCCCCGCGTCTGCTCCAACATTTCCTGGGTCTTCTTAGCCAGATCCTCCAGCTTGTCGA
>DASZIA010000285.1:0-2618 GCA_035949535.1 Planctomycetaceae bacterium
CAGGACGCGGAGGACGCCCGTCATGAATTCGGGCAGGTCCGCGGGTTTGCGGCTCGACACAAAATGGCGGTCGACAACCAGCGGGGCGTCTTGCCAGATCGCTCCAGCGTTCACGAGATCGTCCTTGATTCCCGGCGAACCAGTTACCTTGACCCCGCGATAAACTCCGGCCGAAATCGGGATCCATCCGCCGTGACAGATCGCCGCCACGAGTTTGCCCGCTTCGGCGCACTCACGCACGAGTGCCAGCGTTCGGGGGTCACGGCGAATTTTATCGGGCATCCATCCGCCTGCACAGAGAACTCCCTGGAAGTCGGCCGATTCCATGTCGGCGATCGCCGCGTCAGCGACGCACGGGTAGCCATGCTTGCCGCGATAGAGCTTTCCGGCTTCGGGTCCGGCGACGGTCACGTGTACGCCGGCCTCTTCGAGCCGCAACTTCGGATACCAGAGTTCGAGGTCTTCGTACTCATCGGCGACGAAAATCAGAATTCGATTGCCGTCGAATGGCTTGGCGGTCGACATCAATCTGGCCTCAAATGCGCTCCGACCCGAAAGGGTCATGCCCGCGAGCGCAAATTTGAGCATACTCGATCTTGGTGAGAGTGCAATCTTTTATCCGGTGGCCGCGCGGTCAATTGGCACGCTCTGCCCACAAAGGATGCATCGTGCGCGACGCGGCTGCTTGGGCTCGTTCTGCCCCGCGCTCCCCAATCGAGGCGATCTGTGCGAGAATCAAAATGCGGCCGCCGCAATCGGCGGCCGATCGCCCGCGCTCACGCAGAGATGTTGCAAATGAGGGGCCGATTCGCGTGAAAGCCGAAGCCACCACCCTGTACCCGTTTGTTCCCTCGGGACGGAGTTTTGAAACCTCGCTCGAGTTCTTCGCGGCCATCGGCTTTGAAACAAAGTGGCGGCAGGACGGGTTGGCCGGTCTGCGTTTCGGCGGAGCCTACTTCATGCTGCAGCAGATCGATGTGCCGCAGTGGCAGGAAAACCAGATGATCACATTTGAGGTCACCGACCTCGGTGATTATTGGGCGACGCTCGATTCGCTGAGTCTGCCGGAGCGGTTCCCGGGCGTGAAGTTGCGGCCGCCGACCGACTTCCCCTGGGGTCGCGAAATTCACTTGATCGATCCCGGAGGTGTTTGCTGGCACGTGCGTCAAGCGGTGCATCCCAGCTGATCCGCCGGAAAGATGCTGTCCATGATCCAGGTGATCGTTAACGGAGAACCCCAGGATATCCCGTCCGGAACCACGGTGGCTGCGCTCCTCGCCCAGCTGCAGATGCAGCCACGACTTGTCGCCGTCGAGCGGAACCGCGACCTGGTGCCCCGCGGCCAACACGCCCTTTGCACGCTGGAGGCGGGCGATCGAATCGAGATCGTCACGCTGGTCGGAGGCGGCTGAATTGAGGACTAATTATGATGCTGAAGTTCGAGAGAAAAAATCTCCGAGAAGCACGGTGACCGCCACGCATTCCGAATCTCCCCTCGTCCTCGGCTCGCACGCGTTTGAGTCGCGGCTAATTGTTGGCACTGGCAAGTACGCCACATACGAGTTGATGCGCGACTGTCTCGACGCCAGCGGCGCAGAAGTCGTGACCGTCGCCGTTCGGCGCGAGCGGCTGATCGACGCGCAGGGCCGGAGCATCCTCGATTTCATCGACCTGTCGCGTTTCACGATCCTGCCGAACACAGCCGGCTGCTTCTCCGCCGAAGACGCCGTGCGCGTCGCGCGACTCGGGCGCGAGATTCTGCAGGGGCTCGAAAACCCGGGGGCCGACTGGGTGAAGCTCGAGGTCCTTGCTGATAAGAAGACGCTCCTGCCCGATGCAGTAGCGACGTTGGGGGCGACGGAGCTGCTCGTGAAAGAGGGCTTTCAAGTCCTCTGCTACACGACCGACGACCCAGTCTCCGCACGTCGTTTGAAAGAAGCTGGAGCTACGTCGGTGATGCCGGCGGGCAGCCCGATTGGCAGCGGCCAGGGCGTGCTCAACCCCAACAACATCCGGATCTGTCTCGAGTACCTCAAAGAAAACGACCCCAACTATCCTGTCATCATTGACGCCGGTGTCGGCACCGCCAGTGACGTCAGCGTGGCGATGGAGTTGGGCTGCGACGGCGTGCTCCTCAACACGGGAATCGCGAGCGCCCGCGACCCGCTGACGATGGCCGAAGCAATGCGGCTCGCGTGCGTCTCTGGACGCAAAGCCTATCTCGCCGGGCGCATCCCGAAAAAACTCTACGCGACGGCCAGCAGCCCCGAGTCGGGAACAATTGTCGACCGGTAAGCCCGAACCACACGCTTGATGCGTTCGCAATTGTCGCTCGGCGTTGAGCGTTTTCTTTTCTTGTGCTAAGTGCAACCTTTGAGCCGCCGGGTTCCACCGCGCGCTATGGGCCCCGACCTCACCAACCTCTCGCTTGTCGCCCCAGGTCTTGCGGATTAATCCGGGCTTTCCGGTCGTCGACGCTAAGGGAATTCTCATCGGCGTGCTGACGCGGCAAGATATCCAATCGGAATCGGCTGCCGACAGCCAATCGCTGCGCGAGATTTTGACGCGGCCGCTGAAATTTGTGTACGACGACTGCGCCGTTCGCCAAGCGGCTGATC
>DASZIA010000286.1:0-25675 GCA_035949535.1 Planctomycetaceae bacterium
ATTGTCGAAATGGCAGCAAAACGTTCCTCCGCTAAGAAGTCCAAGAAGACCTCGACGAAGAAGCACATCGTGCGCAAGTCGACGAAGTCTCGCAGCGGAGCCCACAAGTCGCATAAGGCTAAGAGCGGCGCGAAGAAAGTCACCCGCCGCAGCAAGTAGACGACTGCGGAGCGCGGATCGCGCGGGTTGCCTGTGTCGCGCCCGTCTCGAGATCCGGCACGATTTCTCAAAAAACAGGCCGAGCGAGCAATTCGCCCGGCCTGTTTTTTTATTGAAGCCAACTGCCTCTGGGGGCCTTCCCACCGTTCGACGCCGGAGCGCGGCCGGATTAAAATGCAGCCACTTGCTGAAGGAGTGGAAGCATGGAATTGGCCCCATTGCGACAGCGTCCGGCCTGGCAGGCGCTACAGGCCCATTACGAAGCCATTGGCAACCGGCACCTGCGCGAGATCTTTGCCGAGGATCCTCAGCGGGCCGAAAAATTCTCGCTGGACGCCGTCGGCGTCCTGCTTGACTACTCCAAGAACCGCATCACGGAAGAAACGCTGCGGCTGCTCTTGGACCTGGTCGATCAGTCCGGACTTCGCGAGCGCATCGACGCGATGTTCCGTGGCGAAAAGATCAACGTCACCGAGAACCGGGCCGTGCTGCATGTCGCCCTGCGAGCCCCGCGCGACGCGGTGATCTACGTCGACGGAAAAAACGTCGTTCCCGAAGTGCACGCCGTCCTGGACAAGATGGCTGATTTCGCCAACCGCGTGCAGAGCGGGGCCTGGCTGGGGGCGACGGGCAAAACGATCAAGAACGTGATCAATATCGGCATCGGCGGCTCGGACCTGGGACCATCGATGGCGTACACCGCGCTGCGACACTACAGCAACCGGGAGATGACATTTCGGTTTGTCTCGAACGTCGACGGGACCGATCTGGCCGAAGCGGTCCGCGATCTCGATCTGGCCCGCACGCTGTTTGTAATCTCGTCAAAAACATTCACGACCCTCGAAACGCTGACCAACGCCCGCACGGCGCGGCAATGGTACATCGATCAGTTGAAGGATGAGCGGGTAATCGCCAAGCACTTTGTGGCCGTTTCGACCAATGAGGCCGAAGTGCGCAAATTCGGCATCGACCCGGCGAACATGTTCGAGTTTTGGGATTGGGTCGGCGGCCGGTATTCGTTCACATCGGCGATTGGCCTCTCGTTGATGCTGGGGATCGGTCCGCAGCGCTATCGGGAGCTGCTAGCTGGTTTCCACGAAATGGACGAGCACTTCCGGACGGCCCCTTTCGCGCGGAACCTGCCGGTCATTCTCGGGTTGATCGGGCTCTGGTACGACGATTTTTTTGGGGCGCAGACGCTCGCCGTACTGCCGTACGACCAGTACCTGGAAAAACTCAGCGCCTACTTCGAGCAACTCGACATGGAAAGCAACGGCAAGCACGTAACGCTGGACGGGCGAACGGTCGACTACCAGACCGGCCCCATCGTCTGGGGGACGCCCGGAACGAACGGCCAACACGCGTATTATCAGCTCATCCACCAGGGAACAAAACTCATTCCCTGCGACTTCATCGGCTTCTGCCAGTCGCTCAATCCGCTGGGCCGCCATCACGATTTGCTGATGGCCAATTTCTTCGCACAAACCGAAGCGCTGGCCTTCGGCAAGACGCTCGAGCAGGTGAAGGCGGACGGTATTCCCGATTGGCAGGCGCCGCACCGCACGTTCGAGGGAAATCGACCCACAAACTCGATCCTCATGGATCGTCTCACGCCCGCCGCGCTGGGCAAGTTGGTGGCGCTCTACGAACACAAAGTCTTCGTCCAGGGAACGATCTGGCAGATCAATTCGTTCGATCAATGGGGAGTCGAGTTGGGAAAAGTCTTGGCCCAGCGAATCGTGCCGGAGCTCGAAGGGATTGCGACGTCGCAGGTCAAGCACGATAGCTCAACCAGCCGCCTCATCGAACGTTTTCGCCGATTGCGCGTCGGTTCGAGCAGCGGCTGATCGGAAGCGTCCAAATGCCTAGAATGCGGAGCCAGTCCCGATCCAAAGAGCCGCGCACGAAGTAAGCGGTGCATTTTACGTCGCGCAATGAATCCCCGCTTACTGCGTGCGCGGCTCCTCAATAACGAGGAGAACCGAGATGACCGTGGGATACGATAAGCCACTGTATATTTTGCCGTTCGATCATCGACGCTCCTACGGTTCAGAAATCTTCGGCTTCAAAGACCCGCTGACTCCCGACCAGGTCGCGCAAATCGCCGCCAGCAAACAGGTGATTTACGACGGATTCAAAAAGGGCGTCGAAAGCGGCGTGCCGAAGGACAAGGCTGGAATCCTCGTCGATGAAGAATTCGGGGCAGCCATCCTGCGTGACGCCACGAAGCAAGGCTTCCTCACGGCAATGCCGGTCGAAAAGAGCGGGCAGAACGAGTTCGATTTCGAGTACGGCGAGCAGTTCGCCGCCCACCTGGACGAGTTCAAAACGACCTTCGCCAAGGTGCTCGTGCGTTATAACCCCGAAGGAAGCGCGGAACTCAACCAACGCCAGGCCGCTCGACTGAAAAAGCTGGGCGATTACTGCCGTCGCGCGGGTCGCTTGTTCATGTTCGAGCTGCTCGTCCCGGCGGAGCCGGCCCAGCTTCAGAAGGTCGGCGGAGACAAGAAGGCCTACGACCGCGAGGTACGGCCCTCGTTGATGGTCAGAAGTATCCGCGAGCTGCAAGACACCGGCGTCGAGCCCGATGTGTGGAAGATCGAGGGACTCGACCGACACGACGATTGCGTCAAGGTCGCCGAGGTCGCGCGTCGGGACGGACGGACTAAGGTTGGTTGCATCGTCCTGGGTCGCGGCGAGGACGAGCAGAAAGTGATCCTCTGGTTGCAGACGGCCGCGCCGGTCGAGGGGTTCATCGGCTTCGCAGTCGGCCGCTCGACGTTTCTGGAGCCGATTCTCCAGTTGCGAAACGGCAAACTCTCGGCGATGGCCGCTTCGTCTGAGATCGCCCGACGGTATCGCAAATGGGTCGACGTCTTCGAGCAGGCGCGGGCTGGCAAGAAGTAATTCGCCTTCACCCCGGCCCTCTGCCATCGGACTGGGAGAGGGTGCAAGACAACTGGCGTCACCGTTCAACAGGAGTCAGAGATGCAACTCGGAATGATCGGCTTGGGTCGGATGGGTGCCAACATGGTGCGGCGGCTTCTGAAAGGAGGCCACGAATGCGTGGCCTTCGATAGGAATCCGCAGGCCGTCAAGGAGTTAGCCAACGAAGGATCCAAAGGAGCGGCCTCGCTCGATGAATTAGTGCAGAAACTGAATCCGCCGCGCGCCGTCTGGCTGATGGTGCCGGCCGGCGTGGTCGACCGCACGTTGGCCGACCTGACGCCACGATTGTCCCAGGGCGATATCGTGATCGACGGTGGCAATTCGTATTACATCGACGACATTCGCCGGGCGTCGGAACTCAAAGCAAAAGGTCTGCATTACGTCGATGTCGGGACCAGCGGCGGCGTGTGGGGACTGGAGCGAGGATACTGCCAGATGATCGGCGGTGAGGACGCGATCGTCCGCCGGCTCGACCCGATCTTTGCCACGCTTGCCCCGCCGGAGAGCGCCGCGCCCCGCACGCCGGGTCGCGAAAAAGCGCCTCCTTCGACTGCCGAGCACGGGTATTTGCACTGCGGGCCCAGCGGGGCCGGCCACTTCGTCAAGATGGTCCACAACGGCATCGAATACGGCATGATGGCGGCCTACGCCGAAGGGCTGGCTGTGCTCAAAAGCGCAAACGTCGGCAAGAAGGAGCACGCGACCGATGCGGAAACGACGCCGCTGCGCGACCCCGAGCATTACCAGTACGACCTCAATATCGCTGACGTGGCCGAAGTCTGGCGGCGCGGCAGCGTGATCGCTTCGTGGCTCTTGGACCTGACGGCGCAGGCTTTGGGACAGGACCAGGAACTCAACAAGTTTTCCGGCCGCGTTTCCGATTCCGGCGAGGGACGCTGGACCATTAAAGCAGCCATCGACGAAGCGGTCCCCGTGCCAGTCCTCTCGACGGCGCTTTACGAGCGCTTTGCCTCGCGCGGTGAAGCGGATTACGCCGATCGGCTTCTGTCGGCAATGCGTTTCGGATTCGGCGGGCATCTGGAGAAGCAGGCGCCCTCGGGATTATAAACGATCCGCGCACCTGCAACGGCGATTCGAGGACGACCGCTCAAGACTAGAACCGGCGGGCTGACACCCGCCGCTCGCCGGAGTAACAAATGACCGACGCGCGTTCCGATGCCCTGGTTGTGTTCGGCGCTACCGGGGACTTGGCTTACAAAAAAATCTTTCCTGCCCTTGCAGCGATGGTCGAGCGCGGTCACCTGTCCGTGCCGGTCATCGGAGTGGCGAAATCAGGCTGGAATGTCGATCAGTTCCGCCAGCGCGCCCAGGACAGCATCCAGAAACACGGCAAATTCGATCCGGATGTCTTTGCCCGGCTGAGCAAGCTCTTGCGCTATGTCGATGGCGACTACGCCGACGCTTCGACGTTTGACACGCTTTGCAAAGAGCTCGAAAACTCGCAGCGGCCTACGTTTTATCTCGCGATTCCACCCGTGATGTTCGGGCTCGTGGTGGAGCAACTTGGCAAGGCTCACCGCGGACAAAACGCGCGGGTCGTCGTGGAAAAACCGTTCGGACGCGACCTCGAGTCGGCCCAAGCGCTCAATAAGATCCTGCTCGGCACGTTCAACGAAAGCTCGATCTTTCGCATCGATCATTACCTGGGAAAATCGGCCGTCCGCAACCTGCGGTATTTCCGCTTCGCGAACACGTTCCTCGAGCCGATCTGGAATCGAAGATACGTGGAAAGCGTGCAGATCACGATGGCCGAGAATTTCGGCGTGGAGGGGCGCGGCGCCTTCTATGAGGAAGCGGGAGTGATTCGCGACGTCATCGAGAACCACATGTTCCAGGTGCTGGCCAACCTCGCCATGGAACCGCCGATTGGGGACGACGCGGAATCGGTTCGTGACGAGAAGGTGAAGGTCCTCCGCGCGATCCCTCCGCTCGATCCACATCGCATCGTCCGCGGACAGTTCCGCGGCTACCGGAACGAAAAGGGGGTCGCGAAGAGCTCCCGCGTCGAGACGTTCGCCGCCATTAAGCTGGAGATCAATTCGTGGCGGTGGGATGGCGTGCCGTTTTTCATCCGCGCGGGCAAACAGCTTCCGGTCACCTGCACCGAAGTCTTCGCCGAGTTGCGCAGTCCTCCGGACATTTATTCCGACTCTCCCTTGGTGCCCAATCATGTTCGGTTTCGCCTGAGCCCCGATATCACGATTGCGCTCGGCACGATGGTGATGGATCCCGGTGACGAAATGGTCGGACGGCCGCAGGAGCTGTTGGCGACCCACCAGCCGCAGGCCGATGAGATGGACGCGTACGAACGGCTGCTGGGCGAGGCAATGCGCGGTGACCAGAACCTGTTCGCCCGCGAGGACTATGTGGAGCAAGCCTGGCGAATCGTCGACCCAGTGCTGGAAAAATCGACGCCGATCTACGAATACGAACCCGGCACCTGGGGCCCCGATGAAGTCAACCGCCTGATTGCCCCGCCCGGCGGCTGGCATGATCCGGTCCTCAATTCGCCGCGTGCGACATAGCGCCGCAGGAGCCATGACGATCGGCCCCGTATGCCCGGACGCCGGCGCGCTCGAAATGCGGATCGAGACGATCCGCGAGGGCTTTCCAATGGTGGTGCGGTACCGACGGGTAGAGGTGGTGCTCCAGGTGGTAGAGGTGATCGAAGGCCACCAACCGCACGAACCGGCCGCGGAACATTCGGGTGCGCTCCAGCGGCGTTGCTCCGTGCACATCGTGCGGAAGGTAAACCGTAATCACGGGAATCGTCCAACTGCCGGCGACGACCAGTCCCGCATAAATCAGTGGCGCGGGGCTGTGGCGCATCGCGCAGACCGCTCCAATTGTGAGCGCCCCGATGCTGACTGCCTCGCACAACAGGACGGTCCTCTCTCTGGGATGCGTGCGCCAGGCCCAGAGCCAAATCCGCAACTGCAGGCTGGGGCCGCTGGCAACCGCGCGGATGAGCGAACCATGCGCAGCGGCTCCTTCGATGTCGTCGGGGCCAAGCAGCCGGCGATGATGGTGCAGATGTGAGAGTCGATACGCGGTGCCGCTGCGAAATGACAAGAGTTCGATCACCGTCAACAACAGGTTGTTCAGTCTCGCTGGCAGGTCCAGCGCGCGGTGCACAAGATCGTGTGACGTCGAACCGTAGGACACAAAGGTCAATCCCATGACGGAGGCGACGGCCAATGGCCACCAATGCCGTCCCGCGAAAACGAAATAGGCCGCCATCCAGAGAAACGGGGCCGACAATGTGATCAGTCTTCGCAGGGGAGTGACGCCCAGCAGGTCGTCCCCCAAATCGCGCAGCGACGGCAAATCGGGATCGAGCGGATGATGCGGTCGAATTGTCATGTCAACTCGGCTTCTGGTCGTGGCGACCACTTTGTCGAACGCATCATCGACGATCGCGTTAGCCCCAGGCCAACAAAGAAGAGCACTGCTCCAATCACAGCGGGTGCGAGGTGGATCGGATCGGTGTAACCAATCAGCGGGTGCACGCCAATTGCTGAGGACCAACCGGCGATGCCCCCAACCAATAGCGATTGCCAAAAAGCGCGACCCGGCGCCGCGTACCAGACGCTGGCGAAGGTCAGCAGGCCGGCGGTCGCGGTCGCTCCGCCGAAGCCCGCCCGGTCGTGTGCAATCAACGAAACCAGTCGCGGATTGATCGCGTCCAACCCGCTTTTTTCGATTCCCATGAAGACCAGATCGGTCGGCACGAACACGCTGGTCATGCCGACTGCTTGAATTGTAATTCCCGCGCCGATCATTCCCAGTGCCGATGCCATGAGGCAGGCGCGCCCAATCCCTTCCACGGAGAGCCACGAAAAGGGCGCTCTTGGACGGTGCAGTGAAAGCGAAGTGTCCGTCGTTTGGTCCACCAGTCGTCGCGAAAACCAAAGACCCGCGAGAAAGCACGGCAAGAGCACAAGCGTCGCGGCGCCATGCCAGGTATCGAGATACCCGTAGCCCAGATAAGTGAGGAAACTGCCGAACCCCACGACTCCGCTCGCGGCCAGCGTCCACCACGCCCAGGTTTCGCCGGCGGCCAGCGGAAATTCAGCCAGCCAGAAATAGAGAACAGCAATCGCAATCAGCGCGCCGCCGAAGCTCACGCGATCGTGGAACATGAAATGGACGATGCGACACTGGTTGATGCCGCACAATTCTTGCGGCGCCATTTGCAGGAAGGCGACGTCGTGCGGCAGGAAGTGGCCGGTTGCGGACTGAAAGAGCGCAAAGGCTCCGGAGAGGGCCAGGCAAATTCCGGTGAAGACGATCAGGGGACGTCCATCGCCGACGAGCGCATCAAACAAACTCCGTGAGTGGCGATCCATACTGAGCCAGTTTAGCGGGTTTGCGTGTTCTCCGACGCTAAATGCTGTTCGCTGATCGATGTGCACTTGTCATCGGCTGGAAGCGAAGTTCCGCTCTCGGTAAGATCGCGCGTTTCGTTCAGCAATCAAACCGTATTCTGGGTCCGAGCTTAACGCGCCCTCGGCGTTACTGGTGACGACCGGGTCTTCGCGAGCAGAATCGGTCCAGAAATCGCCGCAAGACCGATGTAAGACCCTGATTGGAGCGATCGCGTCATGGCCGAGGCATTACCGAGGATTTACCTGGCCCGGCACGGGCAAACCGAATGGAGCGTGACCGGGCAGCACACGGGGTTGAGCGATATTCCGCTCACGGCTCAGGGCGAAGAAAACGCACGACGGTTGGGCGAGCGGTTGGCGAAGATCAAGGAGGCGATTCAGCTGGTCCTCACCAGTCCATTACAGCGGGCTCGCCGGACAGCCGAGCTGGCCGGGTTCGGCAGCCGGGCGGAAGTCGAGCCCAATCTGCTCGAGTGGAATTACGGAAAATACGACGGACGCACGACGGCTGATATTCGCCGCGAACGGCCCGACTGGCAGCTTTTCCGGGATGGCGTGCCCGAGGGTGAAACTCTAGCGCAAGTCGCGGCTCGGGCCGATCGGGTCATCGCCCGACTGCGAGCCGCAGGAGGCAATGCGATCCTCTTTTCCAGCGGCCACATCCTGCGCGTCCTGGCCGCGCGCTGGTGCGGCTGCGACCCATTGGCCGGGCAGCGCTTTTTTCTCGGCACGGCCTCGCTCAGCGCGCTTGGTTACGAGCACAACCTGCAAGAGCCGGTAATTCAACTGTGGAACGATCAGGAGCACCTCGATCGTTAGACGAGTGATCGCGCTCACACCGACCGGATCGCTCACTTCGGCGACTTGAGCTTGGCAGCGGCGGCCGGATCGGCAAGCAGTACGGCCCGCGCACTCTCGACTCGCCCAGCCGGGATCGAGCGGTCGCCGGCGAGCATCCGTGCGAGCGGTTCGGCCTTGCTGGCCGCCGTCACAAGCCAGAGGATCTTTGCGGCCCGATTGATCATCGGATAGGTCAGAGTCATCCGCTTCCGATTCTGGTAGGGTCCGGTGATCGCCACGTCGCGATCGTTGACTTCTAGAACCGGATCGCCCGGGACCAAAGAAGCCGTGTGCCCGTCCGGACCGAGCCCCAAATGGACGAGGTCCAACACGGGATTTGTCCCGGCGACTTGCCGCAGCTCGGCGGCGTATAGCGCGGCGGCCGCGGCCAGATCGGCGTTTGTGACCGGCATCGGATGCGCGTTGCCTGCCGGCAACGCAACTTGATCGATCAGTGTCTTGCGCAGGTGCTTGTAGTTGCGGTCGTCGTCGTCGTCTGGCGCAGCCCGGTCATCGACCTGGAACAGGTGGACCTTGTCCCATTCGACCTTCTGCTTCGAGAGCGCCTCGAACATGATCCAGGGGGCCGCGCCTCCGCTGACCGCGAACAGAAACTTTCCCCGCTGCCGAATAGAGTCGCGCGCCGCCTGGGCGATCAGTTCGGCTCCGCGCTGGGCGAGCACTCCCTGTTCGGCAATGAGTTCGATTTGCATCCCCTGCTCCTCGGAAAAACGCGGGCTGGATCAAGACGGTCCGACGGTCGGGGCGACCACCATTGTCGACTTCGGCTGCCCCTGCTCCCACAAGCGGAAGCCGCCGAGAAACGCGTTGTCGTTGTCCCCCGCGCGGCACTGGGGCGGCAGATCTCTGAGCCGCTTCACGTTGCCTCCGCCCAGCACAACTTCGTCGGCCTGGACCGCCGCGCTTAAGTGGGCGACCACGTCGGCCACAAGCTTGCGCCATTTCTTCTTGCCAAACCGCTTGAGCCCGCGGATGCCGACGTAGTCCTCGAACGTCCGCTTCTTGTAAGGCAGATGGGCCAGCTCCAGCGGCTCGAGAATCCCGTCGACGACCAAGGCCGAACCAAGCCCGGTCCCCAAACCCAGAAACAGCATCCGCCCGCCGCGATAACTGCCCAGCGCCTGCAGGGCCGCGTCGTTGATGATCTTGATGGGCTTCTTGAAGGCTCCCTCGAAGTCGAAGCCGACCCAGCCTTTGCCCAGGTTGTGGGGTTCAGCCACGGGCTTGCCGCGGAGCACGGGCCCCGGGTACCCCATGGAGATGGCCTCGGATGTCCAGCCCTCGGCTGCCTTCTCGACACCCGCGACCATTTCCGACGGCGTCATGGTCGGGCCGGAAGCGAATTCGCGGTGTTCCTTTTCCCCGGTAACGAGAATCTTGACGTGCGTGCCCCCGACGTCGATCACCAAGACGTTCATCTGCAGTTCCCCCTCGTGAAGAACTACATCATACCGGAACCGCCGCGCGAGGGGCGAAGGATCACCGCGACGAAATCTCGAATCGGAGGCTAGTCGACGACGGCGCGCTTGTTTGCCGGGGTGCCGCCGACCGCACCGCCGGCAGGACCAGCCTTGGGCGCTTCCTTCGGCTCGTCAAGCGGCCCCTCCCGATCAAACAGGCCGGAGGCCATCGCCTCTTCGAGTTCTTCGATCTCGGGATCGCCGTAGCCGGTGTTTGAACCGGCCAGACCACCAACAGCCGTTCCGCCCCCTGGTGTCCCCGCGGCATGGATGTCGACCGACTGCTCGTGCACCCGATCGCGGTCCAACCTTCCAAACACTGGCTCCTCGTCAGCTTCGATTTCCTTAACCATTTCTGGGGGAACGATGGTCGAATCGTTCGGACCGGGAGAGAAGGCCACGGGCTCGACTCGTTGAGTCGGACGTCTATGCGGGCCCCCCAAGCCGACCGCCTCGGCACAGCGCGTACAGAACCGCGCATACGGAAGGGCATCGAGCCGCTCGGCCGGAATCGCCTGGCCACACTCCTCGCAGCGCCCGAAGGTCCCGTTTTCGATGCGTCGCAGTGCCTCGCGCGCCTCGTTGACCAGATACTGCTCGTTTTCGAGCAATGTGGCGTTGACGTCGTGCAGGAATTCCTCGGTTCCCATGTCACCCAGGTGCATCGGGGCATTGGACAGATCGCCGGTTCCCTGACCGCCGCTCGGCCCGCGAGCTTGCTCGATGACCGCCGACGCATCGCTTTGTATCCGTTCCGCGAGCTCCTTCAGCCGTCGTCGATATCCTTCCAGATTTCGTTTAATCATGTCTGGGTGCTTTCGTTCCAGGAGCCAGTCGGTCAAGCGCGATCATCCGGGCTCGCGGCGCAAACGCGAGGATGCAAATGGCTTGCCGCGGTCTTGCCCGCATTCGTCATCGGCCAAAGAATTGCCGTCACCGCATCGTGCGTGGCGGCGCCTCGCGGTGCCGACTATCGACGCAGGGCGCTCACTGGCCGGTAAAGAACAGCCGCTTGAGAGCCTCCAGCAGGCCGTGTGGAGTCCCCTTGCGGGCTTCGTCGCGCAGGGCTTCCAGCGGCGGGTGAAGCAGCTTGTTGACGATTCGCTCGACAGTGCGCTCGATGCCCCGGCGCTCTTCAGCGTCGAGTCGATCGTACTTCGCAAAGAGTTGGTCGAGTTCATCCTGGCAGACTTTACGCCACCCGGCGCGAAGCTGTGAGATGATGGGACCGGTCGCCTTGTGGTAAATGTCGTGCAGGAAGCGATCGGTCTCTTCCTCGACGATGCGGCGAGCCCGCTCGATCTCGCGCACCCGTTGCCTGCGGTTTTGATCGCAGGTGGCTTGCAGGGCCTCGATGTCGTAGAGGAACACGTTCTCATCAATGTCGGCCACCGCTGGCGCGAAATCGCGTGGCGTCGCCAAGTCGAGAATAAGGACCGGTTTACCATCCGACGCGGCGCGTGCGGCTTGGAACCGCTTGACGTCAACGATCGGCTCCGCGGCCCCCGTCGTGCTGACGATCACGTCGGCTTGGGCAAGCCAGGTATCGAGGTCTTCAAAGGGGCGCGCCGTTCCGCCCCACTGTGCGGCCAGCCGCTGGGCCCGTTCAAGGCTGCGATTCACGACGACGATTCCTTGGGCCCCTTCGTCCTTCAGGTAGCGGAGCGTCTCCTCGGCCATTTCACCAGCGCCGATCACGACGACCGTTTTGTCCGCGAACCGGTCAAAAATGCTCTTGCCGAACTCGCCCACCGCAACGCTTGCCACGGAGACTCGCCCAACTGCAAGGGCCGTCTCGCTACGGACTCGGCCCGAGACCCGCATGGCTCCCTGGAAGAGCGCATGAGTCAGAGGACCGCAGGCATCGTTTTCCTGCGCGACCCGATAGGCTTCTTTCACCTGGCTGACGATTTGCGGTTCCCCCAGCACCATGCTGTCGAGGCTCGAGGCGACCTCGAACAGATGCCGCACGGCTTCGGGACCTTTTTGCCACAAGAGGGCTCCGCCGAGATCGTTTTGCGATACGCCGTGGAAGCGTGACAAAAACTCGGCCACCTGCTCTTGCGTCAGCGGGGCGGCCGATTCGTCCTGAGCAGCGTAGATTTCGACGCGGTTGCAAGTCGAAAGGACGACGTGTTCCGAATTGGGGAACGACGCGCGCAGCGTTTCGTACGCCCGCGTCAACTGCTCGAGCGAGGCGAACGCCAGACGCTCGCGCAGTGCCAAAGGCGTGGTTTGATGGCTGCAATAAGCCACCTGCACATTCATTGCCGGGCCGTCTCCTCAACTTCGGCCGCCCGCGATGGGTCGGCCGAGCCCGCGTTGCGATGGACGGGGGCTGACGTATGCCCGTTGAACAAGACCTGCAGTCCCAAAAGCGTTACGAGCACCAGTCCGAGAGCCCAAATCGTCCGCAGGGCCACCTGCTTTCCACCGACGTGATCCGAGCGCAAGAGCCAGACCAAAAATCCGACCATCAAGAGCCAGACCAAACCGCTTCCAACAACCAGGGGATCGGAAAAGCTAATCGGTCCTTCAGTGTGCCGAGACAGGTAGACCAGGCGGATTCCGGTGAGCATTCCAAGCGTCAACAAAGGGAAGGAGATGACGACCGACCACCAGTTGAGACGCCCGAGAGTGGCCAGACTCGGCAGCGACAGAGTGATCGGCACGTCCTGCGGATGCTTGAGACGCCGGTGCTGCACGACATACATGATGCTAAACAGAAACCCAATGATCGCGCCCGCGATGCCGAAGACCAAGAGCGACGCGTGCAGCATCCCCCAACTGCGGAGGGCCTTTTCCTCCGCCCCGCGCCGTACGGCATCAGTTGCGCCCGACATGGCGGGGCTGGTGGCGCCGCCGACCAAATCGGAAGCGCCGATCAAAAGCAGCACCGCGGGCAACAGGAACAGGCCCATCGGCACGCTTCGGCCAACCAGCGACAGAATGGTCGAGAGCGTCAGATCGAAAACGACCGCCAGCCAGGCCAGCACGAGCAGCCAGTCGTGGCTGGAACTCAACAGCGGAGGAAGGTCGGCCGCGCTGCTGCGAGCGACCAGATAAGAGGTGTGGGCGACGAGTCCGGCGACGGCGAAGCCGATTCCCAGCGAGCGGAGCGCCGTGCTCCGACGCGCCACGGCGAGCCCCTCCAGCGCGAGCGCGACGACGTAGCTCGCGAAGAAGCAGAAGACGTGGACGTTGGCCATTCTCAGATTATATTCGGCGTGCCGCTTGGCCGTTCAGGGCTCCGCGTCGAGGCCGTAGTCCTGAATCTTCTTGTGCAGTGTATTGCGGTTGATCCCTAGGCGAGCGGCCGCCTTGGTTTGAATTCCCTGGCACACACTCAGCACGTGTTGAATCAGGGTCTTTTCCGCGAGCGAAACCACGTAGTCGTAAACGCCGGTCCCGGTGTCGTCGGTGTCGGTCATGCCCCGCGCAACCAGCTCGCGGCACAGCGACTCGACATCTTTGGGCCGCTCGCGTCCGACGCGCACAGGCGCCAGGCCCCGCACTTGCGGAGGGAAGAGGTTCAGTGTCAGCGTCTCCCCCTGCGACAAGACGATCGCCCGCTCGACGTAGTTTTGCAGTTCGCGAACGTTACCCGGCCACGAGTACTCCTTGAGCGCCGCCAACGTCTCTTTTGGAATAACTGGGACAGGGCGGCGGTTCGAGGTCGCGTAGCTCGAGGCGAAATACTCGACCAGCGGCGGGACATCTTCGCGACGATCAATCAACGGAGGCAGATAAATCGGCACCACGTTGAGCCGGTAGTACAAGTCCTCGCGAAAACGGCCCGCGTCGATCTCCTCGAGCAGGTCACGATTCGTCGCGGCCAGGATTCGGCAATCGACTTGAATGGTTCGCGTATCACCGACGCGCTCGAACTCATGTTCCTGAAGGATCCGCAAGAGCTTGACCTGCAACTTGTAGCTGACGGAATTGATCTCATCGAGAAAAATAGTGCCACCGTGGGCCGCCTCGAATCGCCCAGTCCGGTTCTCGTTGGCGCTGGTAAAGGCTCCCTTGACGTGCCCGAACAGCTCGCTTTCCAGCAGGCTTTCACTCAAGGCGCCGCAGTTGACGCGAACGAACGGCCCCGTCGACCGCGGGCTGAGGCGATGCAGTGCACGGGCGACCAATTCCTTTCCAGTGCCCGTCTCCCCCGTGAGAAGGACGGTGGCGTTGGTCGCCGCGACGCGACGGGTCAACTCATAGACTTCTCGCATCACGGCGCTGTGGCCGATCATGCCCTCAAAGCCGCTGGCACCCTCCGAGTGGGTTGCCAAGTTGGAGTCCAGGGTTCGTGGCGCGTAGGCTGCGGATGAAGATTGCAACATCATGCTCTATTCGTGGGCGGGAGGGTGGCTTGCAACGTCCGCGGGCGGGTGTTTTTGGCGCAGGGCGGGAGGCTCCGACCTCTCTAGCGTAGCCGATGCTCAGACAGACGGCAATGGGGCGGGATCCGCGAGCAAGTGCTGCTTGTCTAGCACCAAGCTGGAACTGAAAGAGGATCCGTAGCCTTGTTGGGAAATCCGTTCTGCAGCCGGCCTTAGGGCGTCGGGGTGGCCGGAACCGCGATGTTTTGCAAGCGGATGGCCACCCGCTTGGGATCGGGCTTCAGCATGCCGACGGTCGCCGAAAGAGCGGTTGCCAATTCCGGGCTGCTCGCGTCGTGCCAAGCGGCTTCCAGCTGGGCGACATCGGATCGGGAGAGCAGGAGGCCAAAGTGCTGGATGTGTGCCGTAAGCTCATGGGCCGCACCGAGGCGAATCGCCGGTTCAAATCGATCGGTCGAGGCCAGCTGTGCAAAGTGCCGTTGGACTTCTCCGCGTGGAATCGCGGCGAGGGCGGCCATCGCATTGGCGGAAGTGGGCCGATCGGTCGAGAGCGCCATCAGAGGACTCTCGGCCAGGTCCAGCGGAAAAATGTCCGTGCGATTCGAGCGCGCGATCTGGGCCAGCCATGCAGTTGCATCGGCGATCCTCTGCTCGCGATTGGCCGGAGTCTCGGCCAGCGCGAGTGCTCGCTTCAGAAACGGACCGACCTGCGATTCGACGCGTGCCTCGGTCGAAGACTCCGCTAGATAGTCGACTAGCGGATAATGAGTGAGTGCCCCGGCAACCTGCTGCCGCACTGATTCGGGACCATAAATCACGATCGGGATTTGGGCCGTGCGTGCGTCGGCGCGCAGGTTCGAGATCGTTTGCGACAGGGGCCAGCGGATCACATTGGCGTGCACCGCGACCAAAACCACGTTCGCTCGATCAGCGGCGAGTTCGAAGCCTTCGCGCCCCGTGAAGGCGGTCACGGCCTCGAAGCCAATCCGCATCAAAAGGCCGGCCGTTTCGTTCGCTCGTTCGCGGTTGGAATCGATGACCACAGCGAACGGAGAATGCGTTCCAGAGATCGCGCGGGTCAGGATCTCGACCACACGCTGAGAACCACGAAACCGACGATCGGGCTGCGACTTCAAGATCGCAACGGCCGCCGCGTATTGGACGTCAGGGTTCGGATCGTTCAGGGAGGCCAGCACTGGTGAGCGCGGCTCCTGCGACCCGTAGAGCTGGTGCCTAACGCCCACTGCGGCGAGCCCTCGCAGCGCACCGACCGACACCGCGGAATTGCCCAGCTTGAGCCCCAGAGTCAGGGCATTAGCCAAGACGTCCGGCCCCACCGTCAGGGCCGTATCGTTGGACGCGACAAGCAAACCTCGCTCCCCATTGGCCTGTCCTCGCCAGGCAAAATCGGAAGCCACCAGGAGAGCCTGCGTTTCTGGATCCTCTGGCGAGAGGGCCAGCGCCTGGCGGGAGAACCGCAGCGCCGTATAAGCGGACGCGACGGCGGGCGGCACGTGGTTATCAACAACGCGCTTCGTTTGTTCGTTCCAAGTCCAGAGGTCGGTCAAGCCATCGGTCGTGGGCCACGGAATGCGATTGGCTAGCGCATGGCGAGCAATCCTGCGAAGCTCAGCGCCCGCACCGAACGCGGGAGGGCCGTCCCCCTTCTGAGTGGGCAACCCAAGGATGCGAGATAGCGCCATGCGGGCCGCGTAGCGAACGCCGGCAGGCTCATGTTCGTCAAACGCCGGGGCGAGCAAATACGGAACGGCCGATTTTGCGCCGAGGTAGCCCAAGGCCTGCATACCGGCGATTTGGACAGAGTCGTTCGTCGATTCCAGCGACCCCAGCAGCACGGGAACGGCCTTCTCGCCCATTCGCACGATCGACTGGACGAGCACTTCCACACTCTCGGTTCCCTGCGGGGCCGCCACGTGCTGCAGCATTCTCGGAATCACCGTCGGGCCGATGTTGTCGAGCATCTCTTGGGCGGTGTCGCGATCCTCTGGCGGCCCCCCGAGGTTGCGGATCAACGAGTCGAGGTAGGTCGTATCTTCGCTGCGCCTGCGGGTGGCGGCGGTCGTCAGATCGGCAACCTTCGCGCCTGCCGGCTGCAGGTCCGGATTATGGGCGAACCGCAGGAAGAGCGCCGGTCCATATTTGTCGCGAACTTCGAGCAGGATGGCGTCCGGCGGATTCGACTTCAGGAACTTGTCCAAGTACTGCTTGGCGAGCACGGGGCGATAAAGGCGGTCGCATAAGACGGCGGCGTCGAATAACTCGACGGGGGTCGTCGGTTCGGTCAGAAGTGGCGACTCCTCGGTCGGCGGCGGAGCGGGCTGCGATGGTCCTCCCGGAATCGCGGCCGGGGTGGGCGCCGTGGTTGCTGCCGGCGCGGCACCGGCAGGAGCAGTCTTAGCGCCTGCGGGAGCTGACTTCGCGGGGCTGGGCTGCGGGCTCTTCGTCGCCTGGGGCTGCGCGAGCGCGTACCCTCCGGCAAACAGGGCCAGAATCAGGACCGAGGTCCGTTTCCTCACAGGGGCCATTCGATGCTGGACTCCGTGACTCCCGGCCCGACACGCCGGCCGGTGTCGAATATGACCTCGGAACCCGTGGTCCCCGTAGGGACGGAAGGCACCGGGAAGCCGCCGACCCGCGTCTAACCTATCCTAAAAGGAGGCAACCAGCGAAAACAACACATTTCACCCATTTTCACATGGGAAGCCAAGCACGTGGGCTCGATTTACGGGTGATCTTGGCAAATTCCAGGGATTAGTGAAGCGTTCCAAGCAGCAATTGCCCGGGCGCACCCCCTCCCAGGCGTTGGGGAGCGCTACGTATCGAATAGATCGGACCTGACGAGTGCGCGCATTCAACCGCGGGTCAAATCGACGCGTCGTGCTGCCTGTTTCAGCGGCAATCGCACGAAGCTGGGGTTTAGGGCGATGCTGCGGACTAGAGAGACCGTGCGGGCGGATTGGCCCTTTGCCTGAACCACAGTCCGCGAAGGCAGTCAATCGTTGTCGGGCACAGAGATCGAAACGGTGACCGATGGCGATTGGAGGTTGATGCGTAGCCGCCCGTTTTACTCGTGGGAAACTATTTACTCTGGCGAAGGATCCGTCGGAGTCGCACGATCCGGAAATCGTCAGGGAAGGTGGGCGGCCGATTGGCCCGTGACCTGCAACTGCAACGTCCCCGGCAGTCTCTGGAGTTAGGGCAGCGTCCCGAGTGATTGGATTTGATGCCGGAATCTGTAAATAACCGGCCGGCTTACACCGGCCGCTCGCCTGAGAATCCACCCAGTGTTCGAACTAAGTGACCTGCTGTTGTTGCGACTGAAGGCCACGTGCAAAAGACTGAACGCCGTCGGTCCGCGAGATAGAGATCGACGCGGTTAGCGTCGCGGTGGCCGCTGTGCCTCGGAAGGAGCCGACGACCGGGGCGGCCTGCTCGGGCCGGGCCGAGGCTGCAAGCGCGATGTGCTGATCGGCGACTGCCAGTCCCTGTGTCGGATCGTAGGCCCGCCAACCGGCCCAGGGCAAATAGACCTCGGCCCAAGCGTGCAGATCGTGCGCGACGTCGGCGGATTGCTGCTGGTAGCCGCTGACGAAGCGCGCAGCCAACCCGACGCTCCGGCAGGAATCCATAAACAGCACCACAAGGTCGCGGCACGCACCCGTACGCCGCGTCAACGTGTCGAGAGCCGACCACGGGCCCCCGTGTTCGCGGTTGGTGACGGTCCAGGTTGAGGAGAGTCTTTCGGCGAGTCGCCCTAGAAACGGCACGACCTGCTGATTGACCTCGGCGGCCACGTCGGCGGCAAACCGGCACACAGGGTCGTCCGCGGGGATCTCGCCAACTCGCCTACGCGCCGCGGCAACGAGCGGTTCTTCCACCGGTGAATACAACATCGGGAGTAAGAGTCGATTCGGCGGCAGAATGAACTCGAACGGATTGTTCCGGGTGGTCGTGACAACCGATTCCGCGCGGACTGTCAGCTCCGAGGAGAGTCCGTTAAACCACGCGAGCGAAACGACGTTTCCCTCGGCATCCAGCGAAGTCGAGATTCCGGCGGGGTGAGGTCGTACAACGAGCCGAAATGATTCGAGCAGTTGCCCACCGTCGACTCGCGGCCGCATCCGAATCAAATGCGGCTCCAGAAAGACCGGTTGGTTGTAGACGTAGCGGGCGAGATGCGTGATTTCGAAGGGCACAGGTCGGTTTGCCTCAGTCGTCGGTTAAAGAAAAAATGACGAAGCACGAATGACGAAGGAATGACTCAATGTCCTAAGCACAAACAACAGCCCAGATTCGTACTTAGGGTTTGGTGCTTCCCTCGTCATTCGTGCTTCGTGCTTGTCGGCGCGCTAGCCCGTCGCGTCTCGCTCGGGCAGCCTCATCGGCACAACTCGGGGCTCGCGGAGTTTGGCGAGTACGGGTTCCATCCACCCGGTCGGCAGCTCGCGCACCGAGTCACGGAGCCGCTCCTGCCACCAATTGGAGTTCTCGGCCAGGTCGCTCTTTTCGAAGCGGTGCTCGATGATCTGAAAGGTATTACGAGCGTAGAGCACAACGTCGACGGGAAAATCGACGTCGGCCGCGCTGATTCTTGTGGAATCAAAAGCCAGGCAGCCGACCTTGAGCGCGAACCGCATCGGGTCTTCGTACTTCAGCGTCCGGTCGAGCACCGGTTTGCCGTAGCCGGAAGCCCCGATGATGTGATAGGGCGTCCCGCGGCTGATCTCGACCCAGTTCCCCTCGGGGTACAGCAAGAACAGTTTGTGCTCGCGGTCCTTGGCGAGTTGTCCGCCGATCAGGGCGTGCATGTTGAAGCGGAAACCCGACTGCTCGAGCGATTCCCTGTCCTCGGCCGCCACGCGGCGAATCTGTTCGGCGAACAGGTTGGCCACACGGAAGAGGCGGCCGAACAGGGGCTGCTCGGCGTCTTCGATGATCTCCTCAAAATAAGTGAGGGCCTTGTCGCGTACGGCCCGCAGACCCGAGGACATCACGAAGAACGCGGATTGGTCGTCCTGATAGACCGACACCTTCTTGGCAGTGATGCACTCGCTGCCCGAGATCACCCGCGTATCGGCAATGCCGACCAGTCCATCTTCGACTCTCATCGCCAGACAGAATGTCATTCGGAGGCCCTCACGCTAACTGTGCTCGCGGCGGCCACAGGTCGGACGGCGAAAAATGTATCACAGACCGCGACTCCCACCAAGTTGAGTCGCTTTTGCAGGTCATCGACAAACTCATGCAGCCCACCCGAGATGATCTCCTCAGATCGAGTATAGGCCAACTCGGCCCGAAGTTGTCCCAAAAGCTGTTCGGGCCGATTGCTAAAGCTGCCGGTCTTTGAGGCTGAGATCGCATGCAGCGATTCGTTGGCCTCGGTGAGGCAATACAGCACGGCCCGGGGAAACTCGCGGTCGAGGACCAGAAATTCGACGACGCGGGCCGGAGTAATTCGTCCGTGACGCTGCCGGTACATCTCGAAGGCGCTGGCGGATCGCAACAAGGCCGACCATTGAATGTCGTCGTAGGGGGTGCCGACGTCTCGGGGCGTCGGGAGCAAGATGAAATATTTGACGTCGAGAATTCGGGATGTCTTGTCGGCGGTCTCGATCGTGCGCCCCACTCGACAAAAGTGCCAGGCCTCGCCGTGCGTCATCGTCGCATCGGTAATTCCCTGGAACTGCTGCCCCGTCAGCCGCACCTGCTCGTAGAACTCGTAGGGATTCTCGAGGGCGGCCCGATAGCCGCTTGTGTCCTTGAGCATCAGATAGAAGCGGTTGATGTGCTCCCACATCTCGGAGGAGATGATTTCGCGGACACTGCGGGCGTTTTCGCGGGCCGTCGTTAAGCAGGAAAGAACCGAATTCGGGTTCTGACGGTCGAACGTCAAAAAGCGAATCACGTTTTCCTTGGTGGCCGCTGGGTAGCCGGCGGTGAAGAGAGCATCGTCACCGGTCGTCACGACGAGTGGACGCCACTGCTGCACGGCCTCGCCGGGCAGGTCGAGGTTGAGATTCAGGTTGACGGAAATGAAGCGGGCGACGTTTTCGGCGCGCTCGACGTAGCGGCACATCCAATAGATCGAATCGGCGACGCGCGAGAGCATGCAAGACCTTCAAAACCCTCTCCCATTCCGATGGGAGAGGGCAGGGTGAGGGCTCTTCATTTTCGGGGAAAGGAAAGGCCCTCACCCCGGCCCTCTCCCGGATTACCGGGAGAGGGAGGTAATTCGGCTACGCGTCCTCCGCCACGATCCACGTGTCCTTGCTGCCGCCTCCCTGCGAAGAGTTCACGACCAGTGAGCCCTTCTTGAGGGCCACGCGGGTCAGGCCGCCCGGCAGCACAAAAATCTCCTTGCCGTAGACGATGAATGGTCGCAGGTCGACGTGGCGGCCCTCCATGTTGCCGTCGTCCACGATCACCGGGCTGCGCGACAGGTTCAGAGTCGGCTGGGCGATGTAGTTGCGGGGCTTGGCCTCGATGTGGCGGGCGATTTCTTCCTGCTCCGCCCTCGTTGATCGCGGTCCGATCAGCATGCCGTAACCGCCCGATTCGTTGGCCGGCTTCACCACGAGCTTGTCGAGATTGGCCAGCACGTGCGACCGTTGGGCCTCGTCGAAGCACAAATAGGTCGGCACGTTTGGAATGATGGCTTCCTGCGCCAGATAGTATTTGATCATCTGCGGAACGTAGGCATAGACGACCTTGTCGTCGGCGACGCCGGTGCCCGGCGCGTTTGCCAGCGCGACGCGCCCTGCCCGGTACACATCCATTAAGCCGGCCACGCCCAGCATCGAGTCGGCTCGGAACGCTTTCGGATCCAAAAAATCGTCGTCGATGCGGCGATAGAGGACGTCGATCCGCTCGAGGCCTTTTGTCGTCCGCATGTGCAGAAAGCCGTCGGAGACGACCAGGTCGCGGCCTTCGACCAGGTCGATCCCCATCTGCTGCGCGAGAAATGAGTGCTCGAAGTAGGCCGCGTTGTAAAAGCCCGGCGTGAGGAGGGCGACGCTCGGTGAAAGGATCTGGCTGTCCATCAGCGACTGCAGCGCGTCGAGCAGGCGGCTGCAATAATCGTCCACCGGCCGCACTCGGGCCCGCTCGAATAGGGCCGGAAAGGTCTGCTTCATCAACTGGCGGTTTTGCAGCAAGTATGACACGCCCGAGGGGCACCGCAAATTGTCCTCGAGCACGTAAAAGCAGCCATCGTGATTCCGGACCAGATCGGTGCCGGTGATGTGGCACCAGACGCCTTTGGGCGGATTGAGACCAACGCACTGCCGGCGAAAGGAGGCCGCCGTCTGGATCACTTGCTCCGGGACGACACCGTCCTTGACGATTTTCTGCTCGTGATAAATGTCGTCGATAAACAGGTTGAGGGCGGCGATCCGCTGCGTAAGCCCCCGTTCGAGTCGATCCCATTCCGCGGAGCCTAATACACGCGGCACAATGTCGAACGGAATGATCCGCTCGGTCCCCTCCCCGTCCCCATACACGTTGAAGGTGATGCCCAGTCGCAGCATCGAGCGGTCGGCCGCGAGCTGACGGCGCTTGAGGTCGCCGCAAGCCATCCGCTGGAGATACGAAAACAGAGTTTCAGATTCGCGCCTCGGCCGACCGCACGGATCAAACAGTTCGTCGTAGTGTTCGCCGACGTGATAATCAGCAAAGACGCCCGTCGTGGGCCGGGCGGACTGCGCGGTCAGCACAGCAGGGATTTGAGACGCGGCGGGGATTTGAGTCACGGCAGGAATCTCACGAGCGCAGGCTCACCGAGGATGAACAGTGAGTTGTCCGAGATTTCGACGAGGGGAGCGCTTTGGAAGACCAGACGCGGTCGATTGAGCACTTCACGCGCCGTCGCAATTTGCGGTTGGCTGTATCGCTCTAAGGTTCTCGTTCTTAGAAACTTACGACAATTCGAGCGTTGCCGCAATTGCAGATTCTGCACGGTTCCTGGCGACAGCCCGCACGAGTTTTAGGCGTCCGCCGGTAGGGCAGGCTGTGCCTGCCGCGCTCTGTTCCCGACGCTCGCGAATCTCGGCAGGCACATCCTGCCCTACTGATCCTCATCCGTAATTGAGTCGCGGCGGTGTGCCGCGCGCCACCGGGACGTCGAATAAGATCGGCATGTCGCGGCCGAAAGATTCCTGAACGCGGGATGCTAACTCATCGGGCTCGCTGACCCGGTGGGCTTCGACTCCGAATGAACGGGCCAGCGAGACCATGTCGACCTCGGGCTTGGCAATATCCATGCCCTCGAAGCGGCCTTCACTCGCCCGCGGGAGCCCCATTCCTTGGGCGCCGACCTTCAAAATCTGGTATTGGGCGTTGTTGCAGATCACGAACGTGACGGGAATGCGGTAAGCGGCTGCGGTCCACAATCCCTGAATACCGTAAAGCGACGCCCCTTCGCCCAGGACCGCCAGCACGGGCCGCTCGGGCCAGGCGAGTTTGACGCCGACGCTGCAGCCCAGCCCCCAGCCGAGAGCCCATCCGCGATGGCCGAAATAGCCAGTTGGGTCGTGAATGGCGCCCAGCCGTTCGAGCAGGGTGCCGGTCGTCGTGACCGCTTCTTCCACGACGGCGATGTTTTTCGGAAGTGATTTGGCCAGCGCCGACATGATTGTCGCCGGCGTCAGGGGACGCTGGCTCCACTCGGCAGTCGCGCGCGTCTGGATTAGTTCGCGAATCTTGCGATGCGCCTGGCCCCGTGCGGCTCCACGCGTGGCGGCGAGTTCTCGCCCGGCAGCACTCATCGTCGCGCGCAAGAGCGACGCCAATTCCGCGAGACCCGTCTTGGGATTGCCCGCCAGGGAGACATCGGTCGCGTAGTTCTTGCCGAGCTGCCACGGATCCTGATCGAGTTGAATCAGCCGCGTGTTCGCCGGGATGGCCCGCGCCGGCTCTTGGTAGACGTACAGTCGAAACAAATCCGTCCCGACAACGAACAGCACGTCGAACTCGTTGAGTCGCGCGACAATTTCGGGAGCATAAATCGGCATGCCAGGGGCCGATAGTGGGTGGGTGCACGGAAAGGCGAGTCGTCCGTGCGTGGTGCCCGCTTCAGCCATGACCGGTGCGCCGAGCGCTTCGGCCACCTCGACCAGTTCGGCGACTGCGTTCGCCTCGAGCACGCGGCTGCCGGCTAGAATTCCGGGGTTTCTGGCCGCGGCCAGAATCTCGGCCGCGTGTTTCAGCTCGTCCACGGGGGGACGAACGAGCGGATTGATCGGCCGCGGCGGCGTGAGATCGAAGTGCCCCACTTCACGCTGCACGTCGATCGGAATAGAGAGAAAGACCGGCCCGGTCGGCGGCATGAGAGCCGTTTGCACGGCGCGTCGGATTGCCAGGGGCAGATCGGCCGCCCGCTCGACTTCGACGGCCCATTTCGTCCACGGCTTGGCGACGCTGACCATGTCCGACCAGAGAATCGGCTCCTCGAACTTAAGGCGGCGATCCTGCTGCCCGGCCGTGACGATCAGCGGAGTTCCGGCCCGGTACGCGTTGTAGAGCATGCCCATTCCGTTGCCCAACCCGCAGCTGATGTGCAAGTTCACCACGCCCGGGCTGCGAGAGGCTTGGGCAAATCCATCCGCCATCGCGACGACTGGCACCTCTTGTAGTCCGAGGATGTATTTAATCCGCGGATGATCGACGAGGGCATCGGAAAGGGGCAGTTCGGTCGTCCCCGGGTTGCCGAACAGATACCGCACGTCCGACTCGGCCAGAATCTCGAGCATGGCTTCGCAAGCGTTCATCGGCATGGTGCTGGCGATCTTTTTGAAAGTGACGAGCTGACGGGAGGGCGAGGCTCCCGCCGAGCCTCGACTCATTTGCGCAAATCTAAAGAGGGCTCAGGGGAGCTTCGCCCTCCTGAAATCCGCCGGATGTGCGCGTTGAAAATTCACCAGAAGTCGGGTCATTGTACCGGGGTCGGAATCTGCGTCGCAACACGCCTCTGCCGCGCTTTGGACCGAAGGGGCCGCGCAGGATACGATAAGGAAGACTTCGAGGGATTGATTCTTGAAAGCAGGCCTTTTTGTACTCGTCGGAATCGGGGTGCTGACGTTGGTCGGGTCCCTGGTTTTCGAGTTACCGGGCACCCGCTATTCGTTCTCCGCGGTAAAACCTCCTATCGCTGCTCCGGCGGACGAGAGCGAGCCGACCCGCGCACTTGCGGCCCCGCCGGTCGCGCGCTTCATCAAAGCTCCCGGTCCGGCCCCTGAAGGGATGGTTTGGATCCCCGGTGGCACCGCCGTGTTGGGCGACGACGAAGGTCCGCCCGACGAGCAGCCGGCTCATTCCGTCACGATCGACGGCTGTTGGATGGACCGCACCGAGGTAACCAACGCCGCCTTCAAGAAATTCGTTGACGCCACCGGATACGTCACGATTGCCGAACGGACTCCCAAGCGGGAGGACTTCAAAGGCCTTATGGCCGATGTGAATGAAATCCCGGCCGAGAACCTGGTGGCCGGGTCGATCTGTTTCAATCCGAACGTTGACCGCCGCGCGCTCGCGAAGGATCAGCCGCTCTGGCCGCTGCAGGTCTGGAACTATGTCAAAGGGGCAAACTGGCGCCACCCCGACGGGCCGGCTTCATCGATCGCCGATCGAATGCAGCACCCCGTGGTCCACGTTTCCTGGGTCGACGCGGTCGCCTACTGTCAGTGGGCCCACAAGCGGCTGCCGAGCGAGGCGGAGTGGGAATACGCGGCCCGCGGCGGGCTGCCGCATGCGATATATCCCTGCGGAAATGAACTCGTTAAGGACGGCAAGTGGACGATGAACATCTGGCAGGGAGAATTCCCGGATGCCCACGACGTGAAGGACGGCTTCCGGACGACCGCGCCGGTCGGCTCGTTCTCGCCCAATGGCTTTGGACTGGTCGACATGGCCGGCAACGTTTGGGAGTGGTGCAACGACTATTATCGTCCCGACTATTATCGCTTCGCGCCTCTCCACAATCCGCCTGGGCCGAGCGACAGTTTTGATCCGCTCGAGCCCCAATCTCCGAAACGCGTGCAGCGCGGAGGCTCGTTCATGTGCAGCGATAATTATTGTCGAGGTTATCGGGTGAGCGCCCGAATGAAGCAAGCTCCCGACAGCGGCACGTTCCACGCCGGTTTTCGTTGCGTCCGTTCGCCGGACACAGCTGGCGCCACCCCTCCCCAACCGACACCCTGATTCACAAACTATGCGCGCGCTATCGGGAATTCAGCCGACGGGCCGATTTCATTGGGGCAACTACTTCGGCGCGATTCAGCAGTACATCGCGCTGCAGGACAACGAGCAGGCCTTTTATTTCATCGCCGATCTGCATGCTCTTACGACGGTTCGCGAGCCGAAGTTGCTCGCCGAATACACGCACGATGCCGCAATCGAGCTGTTGGCGCTGGGACTCGACCCGAGGCGGGCCACGCTCTTTCGCCAATCCGACGTGCCGGAAGTGAGCGAGCTGACGTGGCTG
>DASZIA010000287.1:0-3971 GCA_035949535.1 Planctomycetaceae bacterium
CTCAACGCCAACCCACGGCGATTGCAGCAAAAAGACCAGCGGCACGATCAAAAGAGGCGTCGCCACGAAGAGGAGCAGATCCGACCACAAATTCAAGATCCATCGTCCCGACGCGGGTCGGCCGACGGTTCCTGAGGGTGCCGTGCGAATCGGCTTCTGAAGTGACGTGGTCGTCATCAACTTTCCTGCTTGCAGACTGCTCCAACTGCCAGTCTACAACTTGGGAGATCGCGAGCAAAGTTTCGCTTTCGGGATTGCGGCCCGCGGCTCGCCACAACCTGAGGCGGCACGACGCGCGAGGCGCGCAGAATCGCACACGTTGCCTCTCCGCGCACAGGAATTTTTGACCGGTGTCGACGGATCGCAGCAGTTGAGGCGAATTCTTGCGCCGTCCACTTTTTGCTATTGCCTTCGCCCAAGCGACCGACTCGCATAGACTCGCGTCGGCGCCGGATGCTTATTTGGGGCGGTGTCGGCGCGAGTTTACGACCGCTCATTGAGCGCCACGGGCGTCGATTCCGGTAAAGGTCCGGTACCGAGTTGCGTACAAACCGAGGTCGATGACTTAATGCTGTTCACGAAACGTTCCCAACTCCGAGCATTTCGCGGGGTCCTTGTGATGAACAAAAATTTTACGCACGACTCGGTAAAAATACTTATTTTCTAGTGGAAAAACACAAGAAATCTGCCAAACTGGGGCGCTTAGCTGTGGGCGAAGGTTCAGTCGTTTCGTTATCGGGCAGGTCGTAATTGGACAGGGGCGATTCCTTGCGCGAATTCCTGCGCGGTTTTTGGCATTGCTAAAATTTCATCATTTCTTTGGAAAGGGACGAAGATGAGAGTTCGCAGGAAAGGGTTCACGCTGATCGAGCTGCTCGTGGTCATCGCCATCATTGCGGTGCTGATCGCGCTGTTGCTCCCAGCCGTGCAGGCCGCGCGTGAGGCGGCCCGTCGCACACAGTGCCGCAACAACCTCAAGCAGATCGGGCTGGCGGTCCACAACTATCACGACGTCAACAAGCAGTTCCCGATGGGAATTTCAGTCGTCTACAACAACTGCTGCTGTACTGTCTGCGGATGCGGAATCGCATCGGGCTGGTCTTGCGGGTGCGGCGGTGCCAAAGGCGGCTTTTTGATGTCTCCTGCCCACAACGATTACAACCTGCACACCTGGCCCGAACGGTTGCTGGCTTACATTGAAGGCAACACGGTTTACAACAAGATCTGCATGAACGCCCCCATCTTTTCGCCAATGTGCCTGTCGAGCGTTCCGTGTCCCACAGCCTACACGTATAAGAACTCGGGCTGTCCTAACATTGATCCCTGCGCCGCGAGCCGGCCAGCCTCCGCCGTGGTTTCCGCCTACGTGTGTCCCTCGGCGCCTCGCGCGAACAATCCGTTCGTCGAGAAGAATCAATGCTGGGAATGCAGCCTTCCCGTATTTGTTTGTCCGGGCTACACGCGGCTCGCCGGTGCCATGGATTACCAGGGTTGGTGTCGCTTCAGCGGCGAACTCGTCAATTTCTACGGGTTCAATAAGGGCGTGAACATCCCCTGCATGGGGCGCAACGCGCTCTTCTGCGACAAATTCGTCGGGTTATCGATCGAACAAGTCGTCGACGGCACTTCCACGACCATCTACTGCACCGAGCTGGCCGGGCGTCCAGACTGGTGGACCCGCAACGGTAAGCAGTGCTTAAACGCCACAGGAGGGACTGGAATTAAGCATTGGAATCCCAACGTCGGCGGCACCTGGACTTCCGAGCACATCGGTGACTCGGAATTCACCGGCAGCACCTTCGACGGACACAAGCCGAATTGCAACTCTTGGAACAGCTGCGCCACGCCGGTCTGCTTTTTCAACTGCAGCAACGAAATGCGTGCGAACGGCGTGTTCAGCTTCCATCCCGGTTCGGGTGGCGTGCTGATGTGCGACGGTTCGGCTCACATGCTGAGCGAGAATATCTCGATCGTCGTGTTTGCTGCGCTCATCACACCCCGCGGAAATGACAAAGTGACTGACAATTTCTAAGTCGCGCACGTGAGGTCCGGTTTCAGTGTTCGGTTCGAATTGCGGCTGCCCTCGGGAGCGCTGTCCCGGGGGCCGTCGCGTTTTCAGTCCATCTCACCGCCGTCTCGACTGAACGGAGATCATGATGTCGGTCACGGGTCGAATTCCTACAGTTGCCTCGTTCACGCAGGTCGCGCTCATCGCCGCGTGCGCCTTTGTGTTGTCTGCTGGCTGTGACAGGCGGCCGTCGACGGCGGAACGAGCCAAGCAGGCCCGCGAAGAGGCCCACATGAGCTCGGTGACCGTCTACCCTTTGGCGGGGAAAGTGACAGTCGACAATCAGACTCCGTCGTTCACGTCCAAGAGGACGGCGATTGTGGTCATGGCCTACGATGCTTCCAAACCGAACGTTCCCACCGCTGAACAGCCGTTCGTAATGGCCCGCCCCGACGGATCGTTCGAGTTTCCTGACGGAGGACTTCCTCCGGGCAAGTACGTGATGCTGTTTGCGGCTTTGGACCTCAAGAAGAAGAACGCGCGTGCAGGCGACGGGCTCAAGAACCTCTTCAACGACCCCGAAGTCAACGGGAAAAAGCCGGAATTCACGATCAATCACGAGGCCCCCGGCAAAACCGACTACGCGTTTAACCTGAACGTCGCCGGCGAGACTCCCCCGGCGCAGGCGGGTCCCAAGTCCCTAATCCAACTTCCGAAATGACCGGCGCCGGTGACAGCTCGCACGTGATGGACCCCGGACCGCGTGAATCGGCGGTTTGACACTTCTCGAATGGCTTCGCTATACACGAAGTCGGGGTCGCCTCACGCCGGTTTCATCTTCGTTCGAGTCTCTGCTCCTCGCGCAGGTCCGCTCTCGATGCGTCGCGCTGTGATCGAAGCCGTGTTGTTGGTGGCGCTGGCCAACGGCGCGCTCTGCGGTCGGGCGGTCGCGGACGATGGCTTTCGTCCCGGTCACTCGCACTACGGCGAAGCCTATGACCGCGGGCCGCGGCACAGTGCGTATCTCATCGGCGGGACGGGAAAGATCCATTTCCCCGTGACGTCGAAAGACTCTCGCGTCCAAAAGTTTATCGAGCAGGGGATCGGGCAGCTTCACGGGTTTTCTTACTACGAGGCCGAGCGCTCCTTTCGGCAGGCGGCCGCGATCGATCCCGCGTGCGGCATCGCCTATTGGGGCATCTCGCTTGCCAACCAGCGCAATAAAGAGCGCGCCCGGCAGTTCGCCGCCGAGGCCGCCAGGCGTAAAGCTGGCCTGTCCCTCCGCGAGCAGATGTATCTCGACGCGCTCGGAAATGACGCCGGATATCAAGCTTTGATCGGCAAGTACCCCGACGATCTCGAAGCCAAGGCATTCGAGGTCTGGCGGCTCTGGCACAAGCTCGAACTGGGAGCGGGGCAGCCCGCCGACAACGAGAATGCATTGAATCTGGCCCATGAAATTCTCGCAGTCGATCCGCTGCACCCCATCCATCATGCCGTGATCCACCTGGTCGACGACGCAAACAATTACCGCGCAGGGCTCGACTCGGCGGCCAAATGCGGCGAGTCGGCGCCGGCCATCGGCCACATGTGGCACATGCCGACCCACATTTATTTCCCGCTCAAGCGCTACCCCGAGGCGGCCTGGCAGTTGGAAGCGGCGCTGCGCACCGAGAACGCGCGGATCCTGCGGGACCATATCCTGCCCGACCAGGTCGAACTGTACGCTCACAACAACGAATGGCTCGTGCGGACCCTGATGCATCTGGGCCGCGTCCACGACGCCCGGCAAATTGCGCGGCAGATGATCGACCAGCCGCGCCATCCGCTGCTCAACGTGCTCGAGCCGCCCGAGCAGGAAGCTTCCGCCGAGGAAAAAAAAGAGAAACCGAAGGAGGCGCATGGCTCGAGCGCCTATTACGGCCGCGAGCGATTGCTGCAGCTCTTCCGCCGCTACGAATAC
>DASZIA010000288.1:0-13103 GCA_035949535.1 Planctomycetaceae bacterium
CGGCCCCTACGACCATCTCGAAGAGCAGATGCGCCTGACGATCGAGGGGATCAAGGAACGTCAGGAATGGGAGATCATCAACAGTAAGAAGTTCGGGCTCTTGCACTCGGCCGATCCGGCGATGCGCATCAGCACACGCTACGGCGCGCCGACTCCCGACGATCTCGACGACCTATTGGCGCTGGTTTGGAAGAAACCGGCCTTCTTTCTGGCGCATCCCAAGGCGATCGCCGCGTTCGAGCGCGAATGCACGTGGCGCGGCGTCCCTCCGGTGACGATCAACCTGTTTGGTTCGCCGGTCATCACCTGGCGCGGCGTACCGCTGGTGCCGTGCGACAAGCTCGAAGTCTACAGCCGCAACCAGTCGAACCAATGGTTCGGAACGACGAACATTCTGTTGTTTCGGATCGGCGAGGCCGATCAAGGCGTCGTGGGGCTGCATCAGGCGGGCATTCCCGGCGAGATCAAGCCGAGCCTCTCCGCTCGCCTGATGGGCTTGGACAGCCTCGGCGTCGCCTCGTTCCTGCTGACCCTCTACTTCTCGTGTGCTGTGCTGACCGACGACGCGCTCGGCATCCTCGAGAATATCGAGGTCGGCTATTACCACGACTACGAGAGTCGAGAGCCGCGACGCTTCCAGGATGGTTTGGGAATCTGACAGGGACTCTGAAAAGACTCGAGCAACGCATCTGCCTCAGTGTGTTTCATTTGTCGCGATGGACAATTGACGAACAAGATGTTTAGGAGACGCCATGTCGAACGGTCTGTTGCAGCGTAGCGTGACGACGTCGGTCGCCAAGAACCTGGCGGATACGACAAAGACGTCACCGAAGATGATGTCGATCACCCCGCGGTGGCTCTTGAGCCTCTTGCCGTGGGTGCATGTTCACGGTGGAACCTACCGCGTCAACCGGACCAAGGTCGAACTGCCCCGGGCCGAACGCATCGGCGTCGACGTTTCGGGCGAGACGGCGTCGTTCCCTCCGGAAGCGCTCCGGAGCGTGCCGCTCTTCTCCAAGTTGCCAGAGGCGGTCATCGCTCGCATGGCCCGCCGCTTCAAGACCGAGGACGTCTCCCTGGGCAACAAGCTGCTCGTCGAGGGAGAAGACCTGAGCAAGTTCTTCATCATCGCCCAGGGACAGGTCGAAGTCTTAAGCAAGGGCGTCCACGGCAGCGACCTGCGGATTGCCCTGTTGAGCGAGGGAGAATTCTTCGGCGAGACCGACCTTGTCTCCGACAAGCCGTCCGACATCACTGTGCGAACCAACACTCCCTGCGTCCTGCTGACGTTGTCCCGCAAGGACCTCGACGCGGTCCTGGCAGAAGACCCAAACCTGCAGGACGACTTCAAGAAGGCGATCGACGAACACATCGAGCTGCGCTCGACAGTCAACCGTTACGGCGAGCGGAATATCGATCTGGTCTCCGGCTTCGCGGAGAACGTCGAGATCCCGGAGACCTTCGTCGATTACTCGGCCAGCCCGCGGGAGTATTCTCTCTCGGCCGTGCAGACGGTGGTCCGTGTCCACACGCGGGTCTCCGATCTCTACAACGGTCCCTACGACCAGCTCGAAGAGCAGATGCGCCTCACGATCGAGGGGATCAAAGAACGTCAGGAATGGGAGATCATCAACAGCAAGAAGTTCGGCTTGCTGCACTCGGCCGATCCGGCGATGCGCATCAGCACGCGTTATGGCGCGCCGACTCCTGACGATCTGGATGACCTGTTGGCGCTGGTTTGGAAGAAGCCGGCGTTCTTTCTGGCGCATCCCAAGGCGATCGCCGCGTTCGAGCGCGAATGCACCTGGCGCGGCGTGCCTCCCGTGACGATCAACCTGTTTGGTTCGCCAGTCATTACCTGGCGCGGTGTGCCGCTGGTGCCGTGCGACAAGCTCGAAGTCTACAGCCGCAACCTGTCGAACCAATGGTTCGGCACGACGAACATTCTGCTGTTTCGGATCGGCGAGGCCGATCAAGGCGTCGTGGGGCTGCATCAGGCGGGCATTCCCGGCGAGATCAAGCCAAGCCTCTCGGCTCGCCTGATGGGCTTGGACAGCCTGGGCGTCGCCTCATATCTGCTGACCCTCTACTTCTCGTGTGCCGTGCTGACCGACGACGCTCTCGGCATTCTCGAAAATGTCGAGGTCGGCTATTACCACGACTACGAGCACCGCCTGACGAAGTTCAAATAAGCGCTGACGGAGCGTCGAACAATGAGCGATCTCACGCCCGACCATGTCGCCCAGCTGGCGAGCAGGCTTTACAACGAGAGCCCCGGCGGCCATGGGCCGACAGGCTTAGGCCAGGCTGCAAACGGCCCAGTCGATCCGGCCTCGGATTCGATGTTTCGCGAGCAGCTTCAGGCACCCTCGTTTCCGGTGCCCACCGATGGGGCCCCTGTTTCGAGCGCGCCCGTATTGAACGGGCAAATTCTCACCCCGTTTGCCGAAGCTGCCCCCCGCGACGGGTTCCGCGTCCCAACGGAAAGCTGGGGATTTTCTGACGCGATCCCGGCGAGTCCGGTTCCCCAGCCACAGGCAGATGGCCTCCGCGCGTTTGTTCAGAACATTCGTCGCTCTGATTTTCGCTCGGCGACGGAGGCTTTTCCCGGAGAAAAACCCGACTCGACCGCTTACGCGAATCGGGGCCCGGCGCGGTCACAGACTTCGCAACCCAGCTTCGATGATCACTCTGCTTTTACGCGCGATGGCCACGCCAGCGGGTTTGGCGCGAGGCCTCTCGACGTCGATGCCGTCCGTCAAGATTTTCCGATTCTGCATCAGCGAATACATGGCCGGCCGCTGGTTTGGCTCGACAACGCGGCCACAACGCAGAAACCCCAGAGCGTGATCGACGCGCTCTCTCACTTCTACGAGCACGACAATTCAAACATCCATCGCGGCGCGCACACGCTGGCGTCGCGTGCCACCGAAGCATTCGAGCAGGCTCGTGACAAAGTCCGCGACTTTCTGGGGGCCTCTTCGTCAAAAGAAATCGTCTTTGTCCGCGGCACGACCGAAGCCATCAACCTCGTCGCACAAACCTGGGGCCGCAAGTTCTTGCAGCCGGGAGACGAGATCGTCCTCTCGACGCTCGAGCATCACGCGAACATCGTCCCCTGGCAGCTGATTCTGAAAGAGACCGGAGCCAGGCTGCGGATCATTCCCGTGAATGACCGTGGTGAGATCATCCTCGAAGAGTATCAATCGCTGCTTGGTCCGCGAACGAAGCTCGTCGCCCTTGCCCACGCGTCGAATAGCCTCGGGACTCTTCTTCCCGTGGCCGAGATGACGCAGATGGCGAAGCGGTACGGTGCTCGCGTGCTCATCGACGGCGCCCAGACCGTCGCGCACGTCCCGGTCAACGTCCAGCAGCTGGGGTCCGACTTTTATGTCTTTTCGGGCCACAAGATTTTTGGGCCAACCGGCATCGGCGTGCTCCAGGCGCGCGAGGAACTGTTGGACATCATGCCGCCGTGGCAGGGGGGCGGCAGCATGATCAAGAATGTGACGTTCGAAGAGACGACCTTCGCCGAACCGCCGGCCAAATTCGAGGCCGGCACGCCGAATATCGCGGACGCGGTCGGACTCGGGGCGGCTCTCGACTACGTCAATCAATTTGGCCTGCCCAACATCGCCAAGTACGAGCACGAACTATTGGGCTATACGACGGAGCAGCTCTCGCGAATTAACGGGTTGCGGCTGATTGGCACGGCCCGGGACAAAGTTGGTGTGATCTCATTCGTCCTCAAAGACCGAAAAACAGAAGAGGTGGGCCGCATGCTCGACCTCGAGGGGATCGCCGTCCGGGCGGGCCATCACTGCTCGCAACCGTCCTTGAGGCGTTTCGGCGTCGAAGCTACAGTCCGGCCATCGTTGGCTTTCTATAATACGGTTGAGGAGATTGACCGTCTGGCGGACGCGATCCGCCGAATCCAACGCAGGTGAAGGAGCGACCACGATGGCAACGATTTCTCCCGCGGCACTCGCACAACTTCAACGATCGGGCCAACGGATTGAGCTGATCGACGTGCGGACGCCGGCCGAATTTCAGGAAGTCCACGTCGATTTCGCCCGGAATGTGCCGCTCGACCAACTCGACCCGGCCAAAATCGTTCAAGCTCGAAACGGCTCCGCGAATGAACCGCTCTATGTCATCTGTCGCTCGGGAGGCCGTGGTCAGCAGGCTTGCGACAAGTTTGCCAATGCCGGCTTTGCGAATGTCATCAACGTCGAAGGGGGCACGTTGGCCTGCGAGAACAGTGGGTTGCCGTTGGTCCGCGGACAGAAAGTGATGTCGCTCGAGCGCCAAGTGCGGATTGCCGCAGGCTCGCTCGTTTTAGTGGGGGTGCTTCTGGGCTGGCTCGTCCATCCCTACTTCGTCGGGCTTTCGGCCTTCATCGGCGCCGGCTTAGTCTTCGCTGGCGTCACCGACACGTGCGGCATGGGAATGCTGCTCGCTCGGATGCCTTGGAACACGCGCGTAGCCGCAACGGCATCACATTGTTCGGTTTAGGACGCGTCAATCTTCTCGATCCGCCGATCTCTGAAATGTAATTCCGAGTTAATCTTGACACCGACTGATTTGCCTGTTTATATATCACCCATTAAGTAATGCTTTTAACGTGGACGAGCCAAGCATGAGGGTTAAACACGAGTCGGATTATGTCCTCGAGTCATTGGCTGCACTGATTTCCCATGATGGAGCACCCCCCGTTTCGCTCAGTGAGCGGACCCAGCGGTACTTTCTTGCCAGCCGACTCTTGAAGCAGATTGTGCTCGACCTGAAGTTGCCTTCGCCCAACTGGTCCCGGCGAATGCGCGAGTTCCCCCGGAGAGAGGAACCGATATCGAGTCGAGTCCTTTGACTGCGGCTCACCTGCCGTGAAGAATTTCCGCTCTTCGCCCCGGATCGCTCGATTGATTACCCCACTGATTCGAGCATTTAACTCCTCAACAAAAGTTGGTCATGAAAGTCTCCCGAAAATCAGACTATGCCCTGCGAGCCCTGTTTGGGTTGATCGCCTCGGACGGCAAGACGCCGGTTTCCATACGGGAGCTTGCGGAACGGTACGATGTTCCCCGCCGTTTCCTGGAGCAGATCATGCTCGAACTGAAATCGAGGGGGTGGGTGCGTAGCATCGCCGGCCGGGACGGAGGCTTTGTTCTCGCGAAAAAACCCGAAGAGATCACGATGGGCGAGGTCATTCGGCATTTCGACGGGGTGCTCGCGCCGATTAGCTGCGTGTCGACCACAGACTACGAACCGTGCAGCCAGGAGGGGGTCTGCCGTTTCCGCCGAGTGCTTCTCGACGTGCGAAACTACACCGCGCGACGCATGGACTCCGCGACTTTGGCAGCGGTTTACCAGGCCCCGATCGTCACTCGGGAAGAGGTCTTCTCGTTCGAATTCGTCGGTGGCGAGGGGATCTGATTTTTTTACCTACGAAATGATTACCGTCTAAGTCGTGATTAATTTCAAGGAGGGAGAGGCCTATGTAATGAACGCGGTCTGACTGAAGTCAAGCAAACGATCGATGCGGACGGAACTCCGTCCGGACGCCCCATGATTGGGCAAGCGCGGCAGGCCACGCCCAAGGCGGCCCGTATCCGTACTTTTCACCTTCTCAAAGAGGAAGCATTACGCATGAAGACTTCGAATCGCACGACACGACGCAAACCGCGCTCACGAGCAGGTTTTACCCTGATCGAGCTGTTGGTTGTCGTCGCAATCATTGCCGTGTTGATCAGCCTGCTGTTACCCGCCGTTCAAGCCGCGCGGGAATCGGCACGACGCACATCGTGCCGAAACAATCTGCGACAGCTGGCGTTGGCTGCTCTCAATTTTGAGAGCGCCCACAAGGTCCTGCCGACAGGGGGCCAATTGAACGACTTCACGACCCAGACCAATCCGTCGACCGGGCAAGCGGAGCCCTTTACCACGTTTTCCCTCTACTCGTTCTTCGCGGCCATCTTGCCTTATGCCGAAGAACAAACGATCTCGGTCCAATACGATTACTCACACCCGTACAACGATGCGACTGCGCCGCAGAATCAGATCGCCGCGAAGACGGTCATTCCCTGGTTCCTGTGCCCGACCAGTCCGATCGACAATCCGGACCCGGACGGGTACGGGACGGCCGATTACTTTCCGACCGTCGGTACCGACATCGACCCGGCCACGGGCGTTCGCAACCAGTTGACCCTTGTCGACGGGGCCTTGGGGACGACGAAGCCGGCGACAATTGCCTCAGTCAGCGACGGCACCAGCCACACGATCTTGCTCGCCGAGGCCTCCGGGCGGAACTTCGAGACGGTCCAGTTCGGAGAGCTGGGGAAATACAACGATCCGGTTTTCGGATCGTCGTCCGCCAGTTCGGCCAAGCAGGGCTGGTATTGGAATGGCACGGCGACTGTGCTTTACACGGGCGGCGTCGTCCCGACGGGGGACACAGTGACGCCCAGCGGTAGGCGAGTCCCCGGTCGATGGGCCGAGCCGGACAACGGGAACATCATCTCGGGGCAGGCGAACGCTTACTACATCTCGTCGACGAACTTTTTCATCCCTAACGCGATCAACGGAAACGGATTCCCCAACGGCGGGCCTGGTGGATTCAATCAGGTCCCCTCGAACCCCTACACGGGAACACAAGGCCAGCCGTACCAGATCGTCAACCCGTCAGCGCCCGCGACGGGCGTCTACACGGCGGCTCCGCCGGCGGGAAATCCGTGCGGTTGGTACTGGAATCACTGCGGCCCCAACGGCGAGATCTTCAGCTTTCATCCGGCCGGAGCCAACGTCGCGATGGTCGACGGGAGCGTCCATCTGCTGAGCAACCTGACTGACGTGATTACTCTCCGTCGTCTGGTCTCGGCAAGCGAACAGGTTCCAACAGAGGGTGGAACGTTCTTGCAGTAGCGTGACTTGATCGCGACAGGACACCAGCGTGTTCCTGTCATGAGGAGCCGGCTCCGGACGCACTGCGAGGTGCGTCCGGCAGCCGGTCTGATCCGCGCCTCTCTGGACTTCGCAATCGCTGAGAGGCTCGAACATGTCCATTCTTCTTGTTGTTGTCCATTGTTTCAACGCTTAACTTGTCGGCACGACGGTTCAGGAGTCAGCCATGAAATACGAAATGCTGGTATGGGTTTTCGTCGGTGCGGCAGTTGCAGCCGGTTGTGGCTCAGGCAACGGCGTGCAGACCAAGGCCCCTCCGGGCTTTGCCAACGGAACTCAGCCGGCTGCACCGACCCCAGAGGCCGCGATCACGAAGCTGGAAACGCCGGAGGATCGCGCCGCGTATCTCCGCCAGCTCAAGGAGGATTCCAGTTTTGAGCCGCAGAAGCATGTCGAGATGCTCAAAAAGTGCGCGAGCGAGAGCGACGAGACTGTCGCCGCACTGGCCAAAGAGCTGCTCGAGCGGAACTAGTCGGGAGGACTTGATGCTACGGTCGGTGGCTTGCCGACGGCCCACATCACGTTGCAGACGAATCCTCCGACGCTCAAGCGTCTAGTTTGGATCTTGAGTTCGTTTCGCTGTGAGCGGCGGATCTGGTGCTGCGAATTCGCGGCGTCGTTCAGCGGGAGGGATCTGGACCGATGGTCGGCTCTCAGCTCCTCGGCGAGCCGCGTCTTGTCCCCCGTCCGTCTTGCTCTTTCGCTTGCTCTCAGTAAGATTTGCCATCGCGCCGCCCCTCTCATGTGGTTGGGGTGCGAATCACCCGGCAGCGTCAGCAGCGTGCGTGTCGTTTCGATGCCGTGGAGGCAGGGAGCCGGGTGGTCGGTTCGGGTGTCAAGCACCGGCGACGCGTTAGAAACCCCGGTAAATACCCGATGGTGTAATGGTAGCACAACAGGTTTTGGTCCTGTTAGTCTAGGTTCGAATCCTAGTCGGGTAACTTGGCGGATTGACAAGCATTTCCGGCCTCTCTTGGCAAGCCGTCGCATCCGCTCGCAAACCCCGGAAAATCCGGGGTTTTTTGTTGCCGGCCAATCTCTCCCGCTCTCCGTCAATTCGCTGTGCGGCCCCTTGCGTCTCGCGACTCGCCAAAGAATCCGATCAAGTCGTTTACGACAATTCCTGGATTCTCGTTCGAGGCTGGGCGGTGAAGCGCGAACTCAACGCTTAATGGCGACCGTCCCAACGAAGCACGGCCGCCCGGGACGTTTGGTATCCCGGGCGGCCGTGGCGTCAAATTCATCTGTTTCTAACAACCTCGTTCCAACTAGCTTTTGTCGACTTTGGCTTCATGCTTCGAGTTATCGACGCCGTCCGCCTCCCCCGCCTCCATTGTGGGCGACGCGCGTCCCGTATCCCCCGTGTCCGCCGTGCTGGCCGTAGCCACCACCCTGGGGACCGTGGCCGGGATAGCCGCGGCCACCGTGAGGACCGTGGCCGGGACGTCCATGCGGTCGAGGATGGTCAATCGGAGGGCGGCCAGGATGCCCGTCCTTGAAATGGCAGCGATCCCCGAATCCACCGCAGCCAAAACCGCACGAAGGGCCGCACTCGCCAATCTCGTGCCCGCATCCGCCAGGTTCGCAGATCTCGGGTTCACACACTTCCTCAGCGGTGTTGCACCAGGCAACCGGGAATGTCCCGCATGGTGTCGCGCACACTTCCTCCGGTTCGACAGAGCACTGGCCGACACAGGGCTCGACCGAGACGGCAGGAGGAATACAGACCCCACCGGCGCAACCCCAGCCCCACCCACCCCCACACCCACAAGGATGTCCGGGCCGGCATCCATGTCCGGGCCGGCAATGACCGCAATGCGCGAAGCTCTTGCCATGACCTCCGCGTGTGCAACGTCCACTACCGCTCTTGCCGTGACCACCGACGTGTCCGTGAGCGCCGGCATGCCCACCTCCTCCATGCCCGCCACCTGCGCGAGCCTGAGAGGTCGCAGACGCTGTCGTGAATGTCACAAATGCGAACGTCACGACCGGAACCACAGCGATCGTAAATTTGCGAAACATACAAGCCCCTTCAAATCAAAGATTGTTGGTTTTGAGTTTGCCGGTGATCGCGTTGATCACCGTCACACCCTTGCCAGCAGGAAATCGCGACGAGCCGGACAGGAAAATCGAACTCATGTGGGATTTTCTCCGCGATGGACTCTTTGCGGCCGGCCCCCAGTTGAGACCAGTCTCTTCGACGCTGGGGCTTCGACGGCGAGTTGGAGCTGCGCCTCTATTGAGCCGGTTGCCGAGCTGTTGGCTGATTAGCGCAGCCAGGGCCCAGTTAGAGAACGAGGTGCTGCGATTCGAGGGAAGGAGAGCCGATCCTCACCCGTCGGCGAAATCTTCGAACCCCAATTCGCCCGAGACGCGTTTGAGCGCCCGCTCGTATTGCTTGCGAACGGCCTCGGCCGACTTGCCAACCGCGGCGGCGATCTCATCCCAGCTCTGACCTGATCGGCGACGTTCCAGGAGCGCCCGCTCGTCGTCGTTCAGACGCGCGTGGCACTGCTGCAGCAGCTCGCGGGCTGAGACGATTTGACTCGGCGTTCCGCCGCCGCCGGCGAGAGCAAAATCCTCGATCGCTCCAGCCTCGACGCGGCGAATATCGCGTCGCGCAGCCTTTTGTTTATGAGCGTGATGGATCAGCCGGTGGCGCGCCATCGTCGCCAGGAGCTTCAGCAGCTCGGTCGGAGACTGCAGATCATATTGTCCCAGTGCCGTGCGAACGAAGAAATCAGCGAAGACTGACTGACAGATATCGAGCGAGTCCATCTGCCGCCGCAGAGCCGGCTGCGTGAGTTGGACGCGAATGATCCGCTGGAGCTGCTCGGCATAGGCGGCGTGCAACTCGAGCGCTGCCGTTTCGTCCCCCGCGCGGATGCGGCGCAACAACTCCAGGAAAGGTCCCTCAGCCGCCATGGCTTTTGCCCTCTGGAATTTGGCTCGCTCGTCGAGCGGAAACGCCTGTCGAAAGCGGCACTCGTTGAATGAAGTGCTTTCAAATTAACAAAACGTTAGCTGTTCTTTCCAGCAGCGGGATCTGATCCTCGGACGGACCGATTGGGTGCAAGTTTGGTCGAAGACGCGAAAACGCCGGAATCTAGCCCTCGTGCGCCCGCCTCGCAAAAATTACGAAATCCGTGGAATTCGATGTCCGGCTCGAATCAGGTTCCTGCTGCAACGAGTGGGAAAAGGATGATCGACGAGGTGGACATCAGCGCGCCTGAAAGGCGAAGGTAACCACCGCCGTACAACCTTTACCTGGGATGACGCGAATACGAAGATTGAGGCACTAGGAAGTTCGAGCAATGACAACTTCGAAGACAATCGCAAGCATCCTGGGTCCGACTCTCATCGCAGTGGCGGTCTCGGAAGTGGTCAACATCAGCAGGTTGCCCGATCTGGTGGAGCAGGCTTCGCACGACGTTGCACTGATCTATGTATCGGGCATCCTCCTGTTCATTGCGGGAATCGCGATCGTTCGCGCACACAACTGCTGGACGGGTGGCTGGCCGGTGCTCGTGACCATTTTCGGATGGCTCATCCTCCTCGGTGGTCTGGCTCGTATGGTCTTCCCGTTTCAGCTTGCCGAGCTCGCAAGTCAAATTCGTGAGCGCAGCGGTGTCGTGATCGCGATGGCAGGGGTACTCCTGGTGGCTGGCGCATTCCTCTCATTCAATGCGTATCGCCGCGAGTAACGGCACTAGCGCGGTGGCGGCCAGGCCGTCCGGGACGCCATGCGTTCGGGACGGCTTTCTTTTTTTGCGCCTTGAGGCCGCAACGCCACGACGAGCGAGCCGCTGGCCAATTCCAAGAAAAAATCAAATTTGTCTGTCCGGTCGACGCCGGAACCCTGCTGTCTTTCTCAACGAGCCAGCAATTGGTCAGTTCCCATCGGGCGCTGTCTCCGAAACACGGGGCCGTTCAACTGGGTCGGCCGCTGGCGAGGCTTCAAGCGAGCCGATCTTGGGACCACTAGCACGCAAAAGGGGAGACGGTCCGATGGCATTCTTGAAATCAAAGCGTTTGACCTGGCGTCGATCCAAACCGGCACGTCGGAAAACGCGTCGTCAGACGGCCCGCTCGATATCGGCAGAATGCACACAAGTCGAGGTGCTCGAAGATCGCCGCATGCTGACCGTCGTTTTTCATCCGAGGTTCGGGGCGGGGACGCTCTTTAACCAGGGCCCTTACACAACGCTGAACAGCCCGGATGTGCATGTGGTCTTCTGGGGTCCATATTGGACGAGCCAACCTCTTCGCATTCGCCCCCAGGAAATCGATTTCCGCCCCTTCTTTAATGAAGCAAAAGCGATTGTCCAAAGCCCCTTTTTCAAGGGTCTGACTGAGTACGGCAGCGACGGCAAGATTGGCAAGATCGACTACACGGTCGACAACACGGTCGTGACCACCGGCTTCGACTCGGCAAATTTGTCGGGTACCAGCGGGCAGGTGGCGTTCAATGAACTGGCGCGCCTCATCAACGCCAACCAACTTGTCGCACCCGGTACGACCGCAAATCTCTCCGTCGCCCCGATCTATGTGATCGTTACTGATCCGACCGAGTCAGATGGGAACGGCGGGTACAACACCTGGGGGTGGATCAACGGCAAGACCCACTTGGCGAATGTCATCTCGATCGGTACGGATGTGAACCATTTCGGCTTTGGAGACACGTTCTCCCACGAAATGGCGGAGCGTATTTCCGACCCCACCGACCCGGGTGATTCCGCAGCGTCCAATCTCACTCCAAACGGGGTCCGAGTGACTCCCAACCCGTACACTCCCAACAATCTGCTGAACAATCCAAGCGCCGTGTATTCCGCTGTCAGCAATCGGAACCAAATCAGCGACGGTGAACCGGAGCCAAACAACCAAGACCACTACTCCTACCTTTTGGGCGGCGACCCCTTGAAAGAAGTGCAGCCATTCTGGTCGGCTCAGACAGGCGCCTACATCGTGCCCGACGGCAACCAGGAAACGTTCGATCTGAACCCGATTTGGGGCGTCGAAGTCATTCCGAATCCGCCGAACCCGCCAACGACCAACGCCACCTTCACCAATTTCTACGACCTCACAATCAACGGGGACCAACTGGCCGGCAAGGACGACAACATCGTCATTTCCTCCGACTCGGCGGGGGGCCTCGAAGTTAATCTGAATGGTCAGATTGCGTATTTTGACCCCTCGACGAAGAACACTGCGGGAACTCCTCTGAGTTCGATCACCGTCAACGGCCTTACCGGCAACAACACGCTCACGGTCGATTTCAGAAATGGTGATCCCATTCCCGGCGGCGGGATGACGTTCAACGGCGGCAGCGGCACCAACACCATTCGGACCCTGGGCGATGGGGCGTTCTTCCTCTCAAACGGTAGCCTGAGATATGGCTTCGTCAACACCAAATCGATCACTCTCAACAACGTTCAGGTCGCGAACTTAACTGGCATGACGGGCAACGACTACTTCGCCGTCAACGGCTGGACAGGAACAGGAAGCATCAATGGAGGCGGCGGCAAGAGCGGACTCTTTGCTGCTAAGGATGCCGACTTCACGATCAACAGTTCCGAACTTCAAACAAGCGACGGGATGGACCTCTTGCTGTCCAATTTGAGTGCGGCGACCTTGGCTGGCGGGCCAAACGCCCACACATTTACCGACAACGGCTGGAATCCCTCGCTGAACATGAGCGGAGGGAGCGGCAACGACACCTTCAACGTCAACTACTCGCCGAACCCCGGCGCGGTCACGATCGGCGACGGCATCGCAGGCAACAACGCGGTCTATACCAACGACCTGGCGAGCACCGATCTACCCGGTTCGGTCACCTACTCGGCGACCACTACGGGGACTACCGGGACGCTGACCCGCTCCGGAACTATCATCGTCGGAAACCTGTTCCGGCGTCGCTTTGTCCACGAATCGGCGAGCGTGTCGTACAGCAACATCGCGACGGTGTTTGTCAATGCGGACGACAAAGGCAATAACTTTAGCGTCCTGGCAATCCCCAGAGGAACCGAAGTTGTCTATGACGCCGGCAAGGGGGGTGACGCCGTCACGGTGGGCAACGCGGGGACTTGGCTCGGCATCATCGGCGGGGGATTGGCCGTCAATGGCCAAGGGAACACGACGCTCGAGCT
>DASZIA010000289.1:0-10624 GCA_035949535.1 Planctomycetaceae bacterium
CGATTTACTCGTGGACTGGGAGCAAGGCCAGCGCGACGGCCGCGAGCCCACGCTCGAAGAGCTTTGCAAAGACGCCCCGGAACTTCTGCCGATCGTGCGCGAGTCGATCGATTCGCTCAAAGCCACCCGCTGGATGTTCGAGCCGAATTCGGGAGCGACGTCGGTGGACGACCAGTCGACGGACGGATCGCGAGCCGCGCTGCACGACACCGAACTCCCCGCGTCCCACCTCACGGTCGAGCAATTCGCAGCCTCGATCTTTCAGAGCGGCCTGTTGTCCCGGGCCGAAATCGACGAGCTGAACCAGCGGCTCACGGCGAGCGATTTGACCGGCGAAGCCCGCGAAGTCGCATCGCGGCTCGTGACCGAGGGGAAGCTGACTCGCTACCAGGCGTCGGTGCTGCTCAAGGCGTCCAAGGACCCGCTACTGATCGACAACTACGTGATTCTGGACACGCTCGACACCGGTGGCATGGGGCTGGTCTTCAAGGCGCTGCACCGCTCGATGAACCGGGTCGTCGCGCTCAAGCTGCTGCCGGCCGCGATGATGAGCGCCCGCGACACGGTGAAACGGTTCCAACGCGAGGTCCATGCGGCGGCCGCACTGTCGCACCCCAACATTGTGGCCGCCTACGACGCGCATCAATCGGAGGAAATCGCCTACCTGGTGCTCGAATACGTCGAGGGGACGAACCTGTTTCGCCTGGTGAAAGATCAAGGACCGCTGCCGGTGGCGTTGGGGGCCAACTACCTGCGGCAGGCGGCGACCGGACTCGCCTACCTGCATTCGCGAGGCATCATCCACCGCGACGTGAAGCCGGCGAATCTGATCCTCGCCGACGACGGGACCGTGAAACTCCTCGATATGGGACTGGTGCGGTTCGCCTCGGCTGAAGATCTCTCGTGTGCGGAGATGGACCAGGAGCTGACCCAGGCGGGAATCGTGATCGGCACGGTTGCCTACATGTCGCCCGAGCAGGCCCTCGACACGCGCTCCGCCGATCAACGCTCGGACATCTACAGCTTGGGCTGCACGCTTTTCTTCCTGCTCACGGGCCGCTCGCTCTACCACGAAGAGACCGGCATGAAGACGCTTCTGGCACACCGCGAGCTGCCAGTGCCGTCGATCCGCGAGTTCTGCGAAGACGCGCCGGTCTCGCTCGATGCCGTCTTCCGCACAATGGTCGCCAAACGCCCAGCAGATCGCCTGCAGTCGATGAGCGAGGTCGTTGCGGCTCTTGATGCCTGCGTGCCGGGAGCCGCGCTGAATACACCTTCCGGGACGCCACCGCGTCGAGTCGCGTCTGGGGCGCGTGCGGGCACGTCGCCGTTTTCCCGCGTCTGGATTCACCTGCGCACGAGCCCCGCAGCGATGGCGCTCGCAATCACTACGGTTATCGGCGTGGTAGCCGGAGGAACGTACCTCGCGGGCATCCTGATTCGGATCAAGACCAAGCAAGGCGTGACCGAGGTACGCGTCGACGACCCGGACGCCGAAGTGACGGTGACAATGGACGGCGACAATTCAAAGGGTTTTCAAAGCCCAGTCCATGGGAAGAGGCAAGACGAATTGCGATCTCTGGCGATCAGGAGGCCCCCCAAGAACTCCCAACAGGAGCGCATCGAGGCAGCGAAGCTCTGGGAGCAGGTCCACAGCCGGACTCAGAAAAGCTCGGCGGAAGCCGTCACGTATGTGCTCCAGAAGATCATCGACAACTATCCGAACACGGAATTTGCGGCCAAGGCGCGCGAAGAGCTCAAACCTCGCGACAAGCAGTATGCACACTCAGCCGAGCCCGCGGCAACCGCACCGCCGGCTCACCAAAGCAATGATCGCCCGCTCGCGGCGTGGATCACCACGCTGGGGGGCGTTGTGGAAACAGGTGGGGCAGAGGCCGATGACACTAAAAACCTTCCCAAATTCTTCAATGTGCGTCGGATCGCGTTCGACCTGAATTCGCTTATCGACGACACCACGCTCAAGCAGCTGGTCGAATTTCACCCCCAGGAGCTGAGGGACTTGGGTTTGTCTGACACGAGGGTCACCGACGCAGGCATGGAGGACCTGCGCGGCATCCCGCGGCTGCTCGCATTGAACTTGTCAAACACCCAGATCTCGGACACTGGCATCGACCGGCTCAGGTCGATGGCCCAACTGCAAGAGCTTGACCTGTCGCGAACGCGGATCACTGACAAGGCAGCCGGTTTTCTGGCCGAAATGCCCAACCTGGTCGATCTCAAGCTCGACGGAACGCGCATTAGCGACGAGGGGATCGCGCGACTCCCGCTGGTGACGACTTTGTCGCTTCAGGACACGCCGATCACGGATGCGGCCCTTAAGCCCCTCGAGAAGCAGAAGTGGCTCCGCAAGCTGGACATTTCGCACACACATGTCAGCAAGCCGGCGGTCGCCCGACTCAAGGCCGCACTCCCGACCTGCGAAATCGAAGACAATTTTGCTTGGGGGCCCGAGAAAAAACCGAACCAGACAGTAACGCGCGATCAGGCGGCATCATCCGAGGGCAATCCACCCGCCAAAGAGCAAAAGGCCTTCGAGCCCCCGGCGGGAAGGGGAGTCTGGCCGCAGTCGATTGATGCCGCGAAGCTCTGGGGGGAGGTCCAATCCCGAGAGGCAAAGGGCCGGCCGGAAGCTGCCGCCGTTTACTGTCGGGAGATACTCGAACGGTATCCCAATACCGAATTTGCGGCCAAGGCTCGGGACGAGCTGGCCCTGCTCAACCCTGCACCACTTCCGCCTCCGCCAAAGCCGGGCTCGACCGACCGTGAGTGGGCGAACTGGCTGCTCGGGCAACGCTCGCTGCAGTGCTGGCTGATGGTCGACGTCGATCCGCATTTGTCGGTCGAAAAGCTAGTAGACATTCCCCCGATCGACTTCCACATCGAGCGCATGGCCCTCTCGCCGCCGCGATACGGCAACTCGGGACCGAACCCCGTGAATGCAATCGTTCTCCGACGCTTGAGCGATCTGCCCAAGCTTCGCGAGCTGCGCCTCAACGGAAAAATTTCGCCCGATGCGTTGAGCGGCCTGGCCGCGCTCCCGTCGCTGCAAGAACTATTCCTTGGCGACGCCCGGGCTGGCGACGACGTTATCAAGGGGCTGCCGTCGATGAACGGTCTCAAGAAGTTGTGGCTCAACAGCCACGTTATGACCGATGCTGGCCTCCGGCACGTGGCGATTTTTAAGAACCTCGCCGTGCTTTCGTTATCCGGTGATCCGCGGTACCTACATGGCAGCGGCTTAGACGCTCTCAGCGGCATCGCGACGCTGCGCACGCTCAATTTGAGCGGATCCGGCATCCAGGACGACGGAGTCCGACACGTCGCGCAGCTGGCCGGCTTGGAGAATCTCGACTTGTCCCAAACCGCAATCAGCGGGCAAGGGATGGCCGAACTGGCAAAGCTCAAACATCTCAAACACTTGAGGCTCATGCATTGCCAACGACTGCACTCGAAAGATCTCTACCCCCTCGTCGAGCTTCCGGCTCTGGACAGACTCTCGCTGGCCGATTCGCCCATCGACGACGCAGCCGTTGATACGCTGAACAAGCTCAAGAGTTTGCGGACCTTGGTCGTCGAACGGACGGCAATGACTCCGGAGGTGATCCGTGAACTCCAGAGCGCGTTTCCCTCCGCGCCGGTGAATGAGCCGTGGGACGCGCCGACGGACGCCCAAGCTGCGTCGCGGAATCAGCCACAGCCAACTCCGGATGTGCCCCCAAGCGTCGATCGCCAGGTCGCCGAGTGGGTGCTCAGCCAACCCGGCGGCTACATAGCGCTGCGCGGCTCGGGCCAGTTCAGCACGCTGTCAGCACTGCCAGCTGGCGAGATTCATGTCGAGGGTGTCAGCATCGCGCAGGTGAAGTCTCCTAAAATCCCAGATGCCGATATCGAGCGATTGTGTTCTTTATCCCAACTGAAGCGCCTCACCCTGTGGTCACGGTCGATCACAGACGAAGTTGTCTTGCGAATCAAGAACCTTACGAACCTAACGCGTTTGTCGCTCGCACGCGCGAGTCTCACCGACGCTTGTCTTCCAGCGCTTGTCGGCATGACCCATCTGTCGGGCTTGGACCTCACTCACACTCGAATCACGGACGCCGGACTCGAGCAGCTTGCCAGAATCAAGTCTTTGAACGACCTCAATCTGGTGAGCCAGAGCGAACGCAAGGGGCAGGGACCGTATTGGAATGCCGCCGGCCAGGTTCCCCTTCCGGCCTTGATTCTTGACAACACGCGGACGACGGAAGCCGGGCTGCTCAAGCTGCAGCAAGCCCTGCCAAACTGCGCTATTTTCGCGTCGCACATATTCCCCGGACCTGGAAATAGCCACGCACCGATGGCCCTGCCGCCAAAAATCGGTTCCTCTGACCGCGACTGGGGGGTTTGGTTGTTGACCTTTCAGCCGCAGCTAATTTGCCAACTCCATACCGACCTGGATCCTGAGACGATCATTACAAAGGCTCAGGATCTCCCTCCGGTTGACTTCCACATTCAGAGTTTCTACTTCGGCTCAGGCAACGTTGGCCACGGGAACGGGTGTGTAAACTCCTTTTTGCTTCGCCGAATGGGCGAACTGCAACATCTTCGCAGCCTGCGAGTCGACCAACCGCTTCCCGCTGAGGAATTGCGCGGGCTGAGCGCGATCAAGTCGCTGCAAACGCTGGGGATTGGCGACGCCAGTGCGGAGGATAAGTCTCTTCAAGCCCTCGCGCCGCTGACGAACCTCGAGTCGCTGGATTTCGAGGGGAGCCAGATCACCGATGAAGGGCTGCGGTCGCTGGCCCCCTTGAAAGGCCTCACCGTGCTCAGCCTCATCTACCACGCGAGAAACTTGCACGGCAGCGGCTTCGGTGCGCTCGGCGGCCTCACCAAGCTGCGCACGCTCGATCTCAACGGGTCCGGCCTGGACGACGACGGATCCCGTCAACTCGGTCGGCTGACTGGCTTGGAAAGACTCAGCCTTCGCGATACGTGGATCAGCGGCAAAGGCGTAGCGGCCCTTGTGGACCTCAAGCACCTCAAGGTCCTCAATCTCCAGCACTGCCGACGACTGCAAACTGGAGACCTGGCTCCGCTCAGCAAGCTTTCTGAGCTGGAACAGCTGAACATTTCCGAGTGCCGGATTGCGCCGGACGGCGCGTCTTTGCGAGCGCTGATTGGAACTTTGAGGCAACTGAAACATTTGCGGACGCTGCGGATCGACCCCGCATTGGACCGCCAGCAGCTAAGCGGCGTTTTTCCCAATGTGAGGATCAACGGAATCGACTGGGACCGCCAACCGCTGGGCGAGACCAAGTGAGCCGCGGCGTTTTGGCTGCTGAGTAGGTCCCGTCTGCCGGGCGGGACCTACGGAATCATCCCCGGCACGACGTACGCCTGCAGCAGCACGAGTACCCCGACCAGAATCGCCAGTCCCAGGCTATGCAGGAAGACGTATCGCAAAACGTCGGCCGGGCTGACTGCGGCGTCGGCGGCTGTGGATTCCGTCGTCGTCGTGGCGACGCTGGCCACGACGATACTTTGAGCGTCGATCATCTTGCCCATCACGCCGCCTGAGCTGTTGGCCGCCGCTGTGAGGATGGGCGAGATGCCGATGCGCTCGGCCGCCACGCGTTGCAGATTTCCAAACAGGACATTCGAGGATGTGTCGCTCCCGGTCAGCGCAACGCCGAGCCAGCCCAAGAGCGGAGAAAAGAAAGGAAACAGCACTCCCGTCCGGGCGAAGGCCAGGCCCATCGTCGTATCCATGCCGCCGTAGCGAGAGGTGAACCCGAGGGCCAGCATAGCCGCAATCGTCAGCAGCGAAGTGCGGACGCGTCGCAGGGTGCGACCGTAGAGGCGGACAAGATTGACCGGCGATACGCCGAGCGACAGTCCGCCGACTATACCTGCCAGCAGCAGGGCCGTCCCCGTTGCGGAGAGCGCCTTAAGCTCGAAGACGGCTTCCTCGGGTGTGGGTGCCGCCACGACCGGAGGCACGCGCACGACGCTATTGTTCAACCCGGGAACCGGAATTCGCCACATCCCGACTCGGTCGAGGCCTTGTTTGACCTCCGGCAGACCCCAGATGAAGACAAACAGGCACAACAGCACCCACGGCATCCAGGCCACAATCGAATCGCGGCGCGACGGATGCGAGACAGTGATCGACTCTTCATCCGCGAATTTCCACAGCGCCCGCGGCTGCCAGAACCGCATCAACGCGACTAATGCCAGCAACGAAACGACCGCGCTCACGATGTCGACCAGCCACGGCCCGTGATAGTTGCTCACCAGGAACTGTCCGAGAGCGAAACTCCCACCGGCCACCAGGCACGCGGGCCAGACTTCGAGCGTTCGCCGCCACCCGGCCAGCATGATCACCAGCCAGAACGGGACGATCAGCGAAAAAAAGGGGAGTTGCCGCCCGACCATGGCACTCAGGGTTCCAAGCTCGAGGCCTGTGACTTTCGCCAGTGTGACGAGCGGAATTCCCAGCCCGCCGTACGCCACCGGAGCTGTGTTGCCCAGGAGCGAGAGCCCGGCCGCCTGCAGCGGTTTGAAGCCTAGGGCCACCAGGAGTGCGGCCGAAATGGCCACCGGCGTGCCGAAGCCAGCCGCTCCTTCGATGAACGCTCCGAAGCAGAAGGCGATCAAGAGCGCTTGAATCCGCCGATCGTTCGAAAGCGCGGCAATCTGCTGTTTGACGATCTCGAACTGGGCCGTGTGCACGGTGATATCGAAGACGAAAATCGCGTTCAGCACGATCCAGCCGATCGGTAAGAGGCCGAATGCAACGCCATAGCCGGCGGCGGCGACCGCCAAAAGCGGCGGCATACCGTAGACGCCGACCGCAATCAAGAGCGCGGCGACCAAACCGCAGAGCGCGGCGACGTGCGCCCGCGCGTGGAACAATCCCAACAGCCCGAGCAGCACAATCACCGGCACCGCCGCCACGAGCGCGGACAGGAAGACATTGCCAAGCGGATCGTACTGCTGAACCCACGACATCGGGTCCAGAGTAGACGGATTTGTCCGAAACCGGGAGGGCGAGGCTCCCGCCGAGCCGGTGCTTTGCCGCGAACGTGGAAAATCGGCTCAGCAGGAGCTTCGCCCTCCCGAAGAGAGAGCCGTGCGCACTATACTCCGCCATGAAGCGCCGGCTTGCGAATTTGCCTCTGCATGGCGGCAAGGCTCCGCCGTGGCTCTTTCGGCGGATGACGCGTTTGGCCGGGGCTGTGACGATGGCGATCGTCGACGAGTTCGGCCCCGCCGAAATGCTGCGCCGGCTGTCGGATCCGTGGTGGTTTCAAGCCTTCGGCTGCGTGCTCGGTTTTGACTGGCACAGCTCGGGCGTGACCACGGTTACCTGCGGCGCGCTCAAGGAAGCGTTCAAGCTCTTCGGCCCCGATTTGGGAATTTGCGTCGCCGGGGGCAAAGGGGGCACCAGCCGCCGCACGCCGGAGGAAATTGCCGCGTCGGCGGACCGCTTCGCGATCGACGACGGCGACCGCCTGATCTACGCGTCGCGGATGAGCGCGAAAGTCGACTCGGCCGCCGTGCAGGATGGATTTCAACTTTATCACCACGTGTTTCTGTTCACGCGCGACGGCCAGTGGTGCGTCGTGCAGCAAGGCCTCAACGGCGAGCAGAAGGCGGCTCGGCGTTATCACTGGCTCGGCGAGGACGTCGACGATTTTGTGTGCGAGCCGCACGGCGGCATCAGCGACCTGTCGCCGGACCGCGCGGCGCCGCCCGTTTCGCCGCCGCGACAACTCACGCGACTCAACATGGTGGCGGGCGAAGCCCAATCGAATCGCTCGGCCAGTGCGGCCGTCATCTGCGAGAACCCAGACTGGCTTTGCTCGCAGATCGAGCGCTACACGGAAGGGCCGACGCTCTTTGCCCCGCGAAATCACCGATTGTTGCCACACGACGTCAACCGGAAGCATCTGCGACGCATTCTCATCGCCGCCCACGAGAAGCAGCCGAGCTCGTTCGAGGCCCTGTTGGGGACGCAAGGCGTGGGGCCGGCAACCGTGCTGAGCCTTTCCCTTTTGGCGGAACTGATCTTCGACGCCCCAGCCTCGCATCGCGATCCGGCCGAACGGTTTCGTTTGCCTGCGCCGACGCCTTCAGGCGAGCGGCATTGGGCCGACTATTCGTACGCTCACGGCGGCAAAGACGGCACGCCGTTTCCCGTCGATCGCGAGACCTACGACCGTAACATCGCGATTTTGACGGACGCCGTTCGCAAGGCCCGCATCGGTCAGAACGAGAAGATGACCGCCCTTCGCCGTCTGACGGGCAGCGCCTGACGGTCGACCTTCGTGCCGGAGCCGGCCGCGGGGAGTCACGAGTCTTGGAGTGCTCAGTGATCGGTGGCGCCGCAGTCCCATAATCCTGGCTCCGTAAGTTCGCGGCCCCGAAAAGTTTTCGCAGTACGCCTGTATCCCCCCGTCTGCCGCGATGATTGACAATTATTTTCAGGTGGATACCCTTATCGTGCAATCATGGTTGCCGGGCGCGCTTTGACGCGAACCGTGCACTGCGGACCCTGTCCCCCGAGGCTCCGCGGGCCAAGCCATCAGGGAAGAAACAGGGATGAACAACGGCTTAGCAAACTGAGAAGGAGCCTTGCCATGAACCGCGGCAATCGGAAATTGCGTCGCCCTCAATTTAGCTCGCGCTGGGCTCTGGAACGTCTCGAGGATCGAACGTTGCTCTCGGGCAACGTCACCGCCACCGTCACGAGTGGTGGCAACCTGGTGGTGACAGGCGACGCCCAAGGGAACCAGATTCGCATTCAATCGGCTTCGGGGGGCGCGCTGCAGGTTTCGAGCTTGGACGGCACGACGACCATCAACGGCGGGTCCAGCCCCTTCTCGACGACGGGCGTTACCGGCAACGTCGCCGTTTTCATGAAGCAGGGGGCCGACGTCGTCGACGTCGGCGGTCCGGGGATGCTGACAACGCTGCCCCACAACATTTACGTCGACACAGGCACCGGCAACGACACCGTGGACGTCGAGAACGCCTCAATCGGGGGCACCGTCGCGATCTTCGGCTCGACGGGCCATGACACATTCACGGTCGGCAGCAGCTCCTCAGAGACCGCGGTCAGCGTGGGCGGGAACATCATCATTATTGGCGGAGTTGGGAGTGGCAGCACGATTGCTGTCTTCGATGCCAACATCACCGGTAACCTTCGGATCGTCGGCCGGGGCACCAAGGACGAGATTCAGGTTGGCTTCGACGCCGGGCTTGGAATTATCGGCGAGACTGCGCCCGCCCACGTGAGCGTCGGCGGCAACGTGCAGATCAAAACGCCCGGCGACCACGACGATGGCTTTTGGCACGACGGGTCCGACGACCAGTCGATGGATGGAGTGTGGGACGGGATCGGCTCAGATCTCGGATCGTTCGATCTCGGAAGGTCGCTGGCGAACGATTTCGCCTTCCTTCGTGGCTGGTGCGGCGACGATGGAGGCGATGGAGGGGACGGCGATGGCGGCTCCTCATCGGGCAGCGAACACGTCTCGCTTGCTGACGTCAGCGTGACCGGGAACGTCAAGATTCATACGGGCAATGGAGCCGACCAGATTCTTCTGGGCGCCGCTCCTAACCCGTCGGCCGTGCCACTCAAACTGGTGTTCGGACCCGTCACAGTCGGCGGCCACCTCAACGTAAAGGCTGGCAACGGCAATAACACGGTGCTCCTGGACGGCATTTCGGTGACCGGCAACACGAGCCTGCACACGGGATCTGGCAACGATCACATTGCCGTGTTGGGCAATGACGGATCGTTCACCGGCAAGTTCAGCATCGATTCCGGCGCGGGTGACGACAAGATCGAGCTGATCAATGGAGCGACGTTCCAAAGCTCCGTGACGATCAAGTCCGGCCGCGGGGCCGACGTGATGTATGTGGCCCAAGACCTCTTCCAGGGATCTGTCACGCTCGACGGCGGACCGGGGACCGACACGCTCTTGCAAAGTCAGACCGTGTTTCCCAACAGCTTTACAGCGGGAAACCCGGTCTTGAACTCGATTGAAGTCAACATGCCCGACGTCAATCCGACCGATCCGATCGTGACGAGCAACTTCGGTTGGCTGAACACGCTCTTGGGGGTCTGAGTTCCGATTGGACGGGATCTGGGAGCCGCGATCGAAGGGGAGCGGGGCGTCTTAAGCAACGATGCGCACTCGGTCTGAGCGGGCGCTTCGCGTCAGTTCACGTCGATGCGGGTGGTAAAGATCATCTGCCGATCGGCGCGGGTGGAAAAATCGTCGAGGATGTCTTCGATCGACGCTTTGGGCAGCTTGTGATACTTCTGCGCGCTGCCGTGCATGATCGTGACCGGCTTTTCAAAACTCACCAACTCGGGAGAGAGCCAGATTGTGTGGGTCTTCGCGCCCGACGTCAGGCGGATAATATTACCCGGAGAAACAATTTTTCCGCCCAGGTGCATGGGTGTGACTGTTCCGCGCGATGGGCCGGCCAAGACCGTTGATTCCGTCACCTTTTTGGGGAGTCCCTCGGCCCGCAGCCAGTAAAAGCGGTTTTCGCTGGGGCGCAGGACGCTCATCACGAAATCTTGCGGCGCCTTCTGTCGGCGCAACGG
>DASZIA010000290.1:0-5289 GCA_035949535.1 Planctomycetaceae bacterium
CGATTTACGCCGATGGCGATCTTGACCGCTGCTGTCGCGATCTCGATGGCTTTCGTTCTCGGTGCCTGCCGTTTTTACGGTTACTACGAGATTCGCGCCACGCCCTTTCTTGTGACGCTACCCGCGGCCGGAATGGCTTACCTAGCCATTGTTCTGGGGCGGTGTCGGCACGACTTCGTGGCGGGGACGTTCGGATTCGTGGTTCTTTCCGTGATTTTCTGGGGGCAATTCCCGTCAGCGTTGGCACTTGAGGCCGGGCCGGACGCGTTGCTGTCGCCGCGTGAAGTCGTCGGCTACATGAAGTGGCGGATGAACAACGAGATGATTGTGTCCTTCGGCTCGACACCCGTGTGGCGGCGGGATCGCATCGAACCGTCCGTCAATTGGGTGATTGCAGTTTTCACGTGGTACTTGGTGACAGCGCCACTTGTGGTGTTGCTAGTTTGGCGCAGCCGCCGGCTCTACTGCGAACGCTGCCTGCGTTGGACAAATCGAGACGTTCTGAAGCTTCCCAGAAAGGCGGGTGGCAAAGCGCTCGAGCTCTTCGAGGCGGGGAAACTCGACCAAATCGATCAAAAGAATCTGGGCGCGGTCGACCAGGGTCTGCGGACGCCGGCCTGGGCCTGGCTACGAGTCGAGTTCTGCGCGAAAAGACAGGGCGCGGAGCCTTGTCCCGTCTTTTTCACTATCTTCGATTCTTCGTTTTGGTACTCGAAAGCGCGAGGCCCACGCATCGTCGCGGGGCAACCGGTGGGCGTGTTGGGCTACGTGCTCAAGCGACTGCCGCTCGACGAGCAACAGATCAAAACCTTGTCACGAACGTTCGTTCGATTGGACTCGTCGCGATAGTATTAACGGCAGCGGAGTCACATTCATGACAACAAGCAACATCCTTCGAATCACGTTGATCAGCGCGGCGGTTGCCTCCTTCGCCGCGCGACAGGGATCGGCCAGCGAATTCGTTTACCTGGAGAATTCCGACAGCGGTGAAGTGTCGGTGATCGACATCCCCGGCCATACGGTTGTCAGCACGATCAAGCTCGGGCCCTTTCTCGATGATGTGACCCCGTCGCACGACGGACGAATCCTGTATGTCAATCGCTACGACAGCCTGGGGCTGGGGGACAAACACGTCGCCGAATCGGGTGAGGTCATCGCGCTCAGCACCGAGACCGAACAGATCTTGTGGCGAACTCCCGTCCACGGCTGGCCGAACCATCTGACCATTTCGCTCGACGACCGGCTGCTCTACGTCCCGCTGTTCAACACACTTTGGATGGAGGTGATCGACACGCAGGAGCATAAAGTCGTCAAGAAGTTCCCGATTGGCTTCGGAGGCCATGGGACGCGGTTATCGCCTGACGGCAAGCGGATCTACGTTGGATCGATGATGATCGATGTGCTCTCGGTCTTCGATCTGCAAACGCTCAAGCCCGTCAAGGTGCTGCCGTTCAAGGACGCCGTTCGGCCGTTTGCCTTCACGCGCGACGAATCGACCGTCTACGTTCAGCTTTCGAGGCTGCACGGATTTGAGGTAGTCGATTTGTCGAAGGACAAAATCGTCCGCGAAGTGTTGCTGCCAAAGTTCGGCCCAGACGTAAAGCTGCCGAAGTTCTATCCACACACCTACAACCACGGTCTGGAACTGTCGCCCGACGAGAAACTGCTGTTCGCCTCGGGAGGAATCGCCAATTACGTCTGCGTTTATCGCGTTCCCGATCTGACTCCCTTGGCCACAATCCCCGTCGGCCGCGAGCCGAATTGGATCGCCTTCAGCAAGGACGGTGCGTTCGCCTACGTCAGCAATCGCAAGTCGGACAGCGTGTCGGTGATCTCGGTCCGCGACTTAAAAGAGATCAAGCGGATCCCCGTGGGCAAATACCCGCAGCGAATCCGCGTCGTCGACGTGCCGACAAGATCGGTGGCCGCCAAGCCGATCGCAGAGCGAGGCACTTAGTTCGCCCACCAAAGCGGCGGGCCGTCGAGACGCCGCAGATAGGGCTCTTGGAATTTCGCGAAGCGACTGTTGACCGCTTGCTGGGCGGCCATGGTTGCCGCGCCGAAGCGAATTGCCGAGCGCACCTGGTCGTCGCCGTTGCCGCCCAGCGACTTGAGAAGACCCAAGGCTGACTTCACCTGCGGATCGTTGGCGATGCCGGCTTCCAGCGCCGGTCGCTCTTGGGATCCATCCTCTATGTCGTGGTCGGACCAGATGACCTCCCATTTGCCATTCGCGAGTTGAACGGCGAACGCCGAGTTCACGGTCGCCTGCCGACGTTCGAGACCCAAATCGACGCGCGTCGCGCGAAAAGCCCGCGCCTTGTCCCGTTCGGCCTCGCGAATCGCCGGCTCAAGCCAGGCGTTTGACGATTTGGGCGACGCGGGCGCAGAAGGGCCGGGGGCAGAACGCCCCTCGTTGAGCAGATCCTTGAGGAGCGAATCGACCTGCCCGCCGAACAGTTTGGCGATCAGGGGTGCGACATCGGCGGCGTTTTTTGCATGGCCCGCGCGCACCAAAAGGTCGCCGGTCCCCTGAAAGTCGAGCGGTTTGTCGAGCGAATAGTGGATCAACGCCATCCGGGCCGACCACTCGCGCTCGTCCTGCAGACGCAAGGGAAGGCGCTCGGAAAGATCGGGCACCGGTTGTGTGGCGTCGATCCGTCTACGTGCCAGCTCTCGGGCCAGGTCTTCGGCATCGCGCGTCTCGACATTCGCCACCCGTTCGTACCAGCTCCAACCGGCGATCCGCTTCCGATCGACGCTCGGCGACGTGATCTTCGCCACCTTCTTCGCAGTCAGCGCGAGCCAGACAAACTGCGGCTGTTCGGACGGAACGGCCTCCGCGAGCTGGCTCTCGACGCGCTTCCGCTCGACTCGAAGGAAGGCGGCCACCGCCGACTCTTCGGAGGCTCGCTCCAGTTCCTTCTTGATGCGATCGCGCAGCTGCTCGAGCGCCGCAGTTCGCGTGTGAGCCTCATCCGCCTCGATATTCTCCAACAATTTCGGATCGGCCTTACCCAACCATTCGCGCGACACGGCCATTGTGAGCGTGCCATCAGAATCGGATCGCGCAACCGTTCCTCGCAGAGTCTTGCCGGATTTGAGCTTCACCACGTCGACCGCCGGCCGCGAACTGGTCGAGCGAGGGACACGGGGTGTCGATTGCGCGACGGTTATCGAGGGAGTCGTCCCAACGAGGATCGCCCCAATGAAGGGCACAACGAGGAGCCGCACTCGTCGACGCCACCGCGCTCGATGGACGAATCCAAATCGCCGTTCCCGTTCCCATTTCATCGTGTCACGGATTCATTTAGCAGCTCTGATCGTATCGAAGACAAGTGCCGACAAGCCGAGCGTGCCTGGGAATTCACGGCGAGCGGATTGCACCGGAAGCCCCTGTAAGGGGGCGGCAGACCATAGCCCAGGGCGTGAGCCCTGGGTTTGAGACGATTGATGTTAGGTGTTTAAGTCCCGGAGGGACGACAGAGTTATGGACCGCGTGTCGCTCTGTCGCCCCCTGTCGGGGGCTTACCAGGGTGTTAGGTCGATTTTTTCCCCAGGGCTTACGCCCTGGGCTATTATCGGCGGCCCCTCCGGGGCCAAGAAGAGAGGTGCGTCTAGATTCCCCGATCCCCTCGGACAAGCCGCGACTCGACTGAGCTCGCCGAAGTCCAGTGCCGCCCTAGACGATCAACTCTACCGTTGGGCCGGTTCGAGCTTTGTGGTGCGTCGGTCGTATTCGGGAAAAAGACCGTCGGCCAAGTGTGCGTAGCTCACCTTCGCGTCAATGTGGTCGAACACGATTTCTTCGATCCGCACGACGCCATTGCGGCTGACTTCGTAGCGCAACTTGCTCAACCGGTGGTGGTCAGGCCGATTGAGTCGCGGCGGCCACCATTTGACCTCGCGGATCCGGGCGGACGCCTCTTCTCGAAGAAGTGCTTTTCGGACCAGGTCGATATCGTGCTCGCAGGTTCTGCAGTCATGGAAGCGACTCAGACGCCGCGCATGTCGCCGACGCACTTCGACCGCTCGACGAACGGCCCCTTCTCGATCATCTTGCTCCATAAATCAACCCCGCTCCGAAAGAAACGGACCGCCGATTCTTCCGCGGCATTAAGGATAAAGACGCCCGTCCGAGCGTCCGATCACCGAAACGAAGCAAGTCGGCTGCCGACAAAGCCAGCGAGGGGTCGCGGCGGGAAGGAATCGACGAGCGATTTCATCGCTAGACTGCTGCCTCCGCGAGGCCATGCTGGGTCAAAAGCTCTTCGAAGGCTCGTTTGTGCTCAGGCGGCACGGCCAACTTCAGCGAGGGAAGGCCCGGATTCCTCGCCACCAATAGTGTCGCATCGTCGATCCAACGATAGGAGCCGATCGTCTCCCAGCGGAGCAGATTCAAATTCTGCCAGATGCCAGACTCCGTGATCTGCACGCGGCCCGTCACCCTGATGAGAAACTGAATGGCGATCGCCACTTGCAGAGCGGCCAGCAGGAGCGTGCTCCACTGCGGTCGGGCTAAATTCATCAGCGCCACACCCCCGCTAAAGATCGCCGCAAATAAACAGAACAGTCCGACCGCCAGAAAGAACGCTCGCATGCGATCCGGGCCGAAGTCGAGCAGAACATGACCGCGACGACGCAGGCTGGAGATCCAAAATCCCAAGACGAGCACACAGGCAATCAGGCAGAGCAATTCCATGCCGAGAATAACAGCCTTGAACGAATCGCCAAACGTCCAGTTCAAAATCAGCGAAAAGGCGGCGGTCACGAGCGACAGATAGGCGAGGCCAGTCGCAATGAGTGCGAAGACGACCGCCAGCACGCGCAACCAGTACCGCGGTTGGTTGATTGCCGGATTTGCCATTGCGGCCGCGAAGTTCCGCAGCCGAATCGCACTCGCGGAATTGAGCGCCATCTGCCGCGCCACATGCCGTTGCCAGATCCGGAGCGTCAGAGGGGGGCCAGCCAAGAGCACCAGCACCAGCCCGAGACCCAACGCGAGCCGCTCCGCTCGTTCGGCCGCCGTCAGCGGCTGCTCGATCCGCCAATTGGTCGGGCCATCGAGCCCACTCAGAAAATCCTGCAACAGGCCGTCGGCAAGCGCTTCTTTCGCAACCGGAATGAGCACCAGGATTGAAACCGCTTGCTGCTGCAAGGGGATCTGCACCCAGCGTGCGGCCGAGATGGCCCCATTTTTTGCCGTTGTGTGCCAGGCGGTCACATTGACCGGAAACGACTTCCATGTTGCCGGAATCAGCCGAGCGTCCGGGGCTTGAATTTGGGGAG
>DASZIA010000291.1:0-18010 GCA_035949535.1 Planctomycetaceae bacterium
GCTGGCCCAGAAACGGGAGTTTCGGCCGAGAACAGATAGCAGAGACCGTCAAATTGGGAAAGACGAATTCGACAAGGGGGTTCCGAAGGATCGCGGGGACGCGCCGCCCGACGAGCGATCCGCCGCAGCCAGGAAGCCGGACAGCTGACCGGGGCCTTGTTTATCCCGTTTGCGGCAGATCGAGTGCCTTTCCGAAACGCTCCAGCACGCGGATCTTGAGCGGCGCCAGCTCGGGCCGGTCGAATTCGCCCGAGCGGACCAAATCAAACGCCGCGCTACGGGCCTCTTTGAGAATCGTCGCGTCGCGGGCCAGATCGGCGACCCGTAGCGGCAACTCGCCATGTTGCCGCGTGCCAAGCACGTCCCCCGGCCCCCGTATCTCGAAGTCCGCTTCGGCGATCGCGAATCCGTCGGCCATTGTCTCCAGCGCCTGCAATCGCCTGAGTGCCTCGGGCGATTCGGCATCCGAGAAGAGGAAGCAATATCCCTGAAACTTGCCCCGGCTGATGCGGCCCCGCAACTGGTGCAGCTGCGACAAACCGAAACGGTGCGCCTCGTCGATCACCATGAGGGTGGCGTTGGGGACATCAATGCCGACCTCAACCACCGTTGTGGAGACGAGTACGTCAATCTTTCCATTGCTGAAGGCCTGCATCCCCGCGGCCTTCAGCTCCGAATCCAAACGCCCGTGAATCAGGCCGACGCGAAAGTTTTGAAACGTGCCGGCACTCAGCAGCTTGAAGACCTCCTCGGCACTTGCGGCCGGTCGCTTGGAGAGATCCTCGCCAGTCGCCTCGATCCGCGGGCAAACGACGTATGCCTGCCGGCCCTTTGTGAGCTGATCCTTGATGAACTCCCACGCCCGCTGCCTTGTCGGGGCATCGCTCACCCGGCTGGTGATGACTTTCTGCCGGCCCGGAGGCGTGTCGGCGATCGTCGTGAGGTCCAAGTCGCCAAATTGCGTGAGGCACAGGCTGCGGGGGATCGGCGTGGCGGTCATCACCAGCACGTGCGGCGAAAGTTCGCTCGTTCCTTTCGAGAAGACGGCCCGCTGCATCACGCCGAATTTGTGCTGCTCGTCGATCACGACCAGGCCGAGCTTTGCGAACGAGACGTCTTTCTGAATGACGGCCTGGGTTCCGACCACAAGCGACACGGACCCATCGGCGATGCCGGCCAGAGCCTCGCGCCGCTCGCGAGGGGCGAGTCCGCCTGTGAGCAAAAGCCGACGGACACGGCTTTGTGCCAGAGCCGTGTCGATCGTCGTCCAATGCTGGTTGGCGAGCACTTCGGTCGGAGCCATGAAGACCGCCTGATGTCCGGCCGCGACGGTCACCAGGATCGCGTAGAGCGCAACGGCCGTCTTGCCCGCGCCGACCTCGGCTTGCAACAGGCGATGCATGGCTTCGCCGGAGCCCAGATCCTGCGAGATTTCGGCGACGGCCTTGTTCTGCCCTTCGGTGAACGTGAACGGAAACAGTCGCCGGATCCGCGCGTCGATCTTGGCGGTTGTCGGCAACACGGGGGCGGCGCCGCGGGTCTTCCAGCTTCGCCGCCGGAGCGCCAGTCCAAGCTGAAACTCGAACAGGTCGTCGAAGATCAAGCGGCGTCGGCCCGACTCGTATTCGGCAATCGATTTGGGGAGATGCAGCTCGTTGATCGCCCGACGCAATCCGCACACTGCGAGTCGAGCGCGCAGCTCGGTCGGTATCGGATCGGGGACGAACTCGACGAACTGTTCGACGGCCGCTCGAACAATTCGCCGCAGCTGGTCCTGCGACAGCCCCTCGGTTAAGGAGTACAGGGGCAAGATCTCGCCGCGGGCCTCTGCATCGGCGTCGCCGATCGATTGCACCCGAGGATGCGAAAATTCCCAACGGCCGGCGTTGCGCTTGGGCTTGCCGGAAAACAGCACCGACTCCCCCATCTGGAATTTGTGGATCATCCAGGGCTGATTAAACCACAGCCCGCGAACGTAAAGCCCGTCGCAGTCGATCAGCACGCCGACAAGATTTCGCCCGGCGCCGGTCGTACGCCCGTCGCGGTCGACGACCGTGCCCCGCACGGTTTGCAGCTCGCCCGAGCGCAGCTCGGCGGCGCGGCGCACATTAGTCAGATCGAGGACGTCTCGCGGCAGGTACCAGAGCAGGTCCTCAACCGTGACGATTCCCAAATTCGCCAGCAGCTTCGCCCGATCGGGTCCAACCCCGCGCAAGAACTGGACCGATGTCTCGAGCGGGTCGGTGTTCATGATTTGAGAGGAAGATGTCGTTGCAGGCGGCTCCGCACGTGTCACTGGCGCGATTCTCCCGCAATCGCTCGTCGGATGGCGGTCGCAGCGACCTCCGCGCGAAACGCGATGATCCTACGGCCCCATTCGATGGTACGTTCCGGCGGTGCTAAATCGATTCCATTGATGTGAAACGTGCCGTTCGCCCGGCGTTCGCGCATTCGCACGCTTTCGGGATCGACGGCCATCATCTGGGCGGTAATCGCAAAATCGTCGTGCAATCCTTCGGGAACCTGCTGGACGCCGCGCTCTGCAATCCAGGCTGCAACCTTCGGGTAATTATAGTAGTCGCGAATATAGTGGACGCGGGTCTTGTCATGCGGCCAGCGCAGCGAGAGCCGCTCGGCCACCGTTCGCATTCCCGCCTGATTCCCTCCGCTGTCGCCCAGCAGAATCACGTGCGCAAAGCCGTGCGTGCGAAAGCAGGCGCAGATCTCTTCGAGTAGCCGCTCGTAGGTCTCTTCGGTCAGCGAGATTGTCCCCGGGTATTTCATGTGCACGGTCGGAGGATTGATGTCGCCTTGCGGCACAAAAGGAACGATGGGCGCCACCAGGGCCGAGCCGAGCTTGCGGGCCGTCGCCTCCATCGTTCCGCGCAGAATCACATCGTGCTTTCCCGTGACGAGATAAGGACCGCTCTGCTCGACGCCGCCGGTCGGCACGATCACGGTATTTTTCCCCTGAGCGAGCGCGTCGCGGACCTCCATCCAGGTCATGTTCTCAGTGAAAACCGTGTCGAGGGCTGGAATCGGCCGCGGGCCCGACGGGTCGGGCGCAGCGGGATCGGGCAGCTTCGCGGCAGACGAACCCGTCGAAAGGGCGCCGGCCCGGCCCAGCACCGTAGCGGCCACGGCGGTCGAGGCGATTCCCAAAGTTAACCAGATTGCGATCTTCATGATGGAGTCTGCTTTGCTCAGTTCTGCTTGGTTCGGAGCGGGCTGCGGCCGGATACCGCGATCGAACCATCCTAACCCAGGAACATGTCCGGAAAAGAGGCTCGCTGCTCCCTGTTTTTGCCGTCGGTTTAGTTATGCTGAGTGGAGGCTGTTCCCGTGCTGATTCGCCTCCTTTCGACCGGATTCGGAGACTTTCCCGATGCCACGACCAGGTCGTTGTGTCTTGCTGGCCTCGTTTCTAATGATCTCGCTGACTGGGGCCCGCGCCGATGATCCGTCGCTGAAGGGATCGGTCACGATTTACCGCGACACTTGGGGCGTGCCGCACATCTACGCAAAGACGCCGGCGGAGGGCGCCTACGGACTGGGTTATGCCCAAGCCGAAGATCGGCTGGACGACATCTATCGGAATCTCCGCACGGGGCTGGGCCGAATGGCCGAGACGTTCGGCAAAAAGTGGGTCGACCAGGACTACATCATGCGGCTGTGTCGCAACGAGGAGCTGGCCAAGTCGTATTGGAAGACGGCCCCCCAGCCGATCAAGGACGTGGTCGCCGGCTTCACGGCGGGCATCCAGCGGTACGTCACTGAACATCCTGAAAAAGTGCCGACGTTCGCGTTCAAGATCGAGCCGTGGCAGGTGCTGACAGTCGGGCGGGCAATGATTCTCAATTGGCCGCTGGGCACGATCAAGGACGACTTGGAAAACGGAAAAAAGAAGGAACGCGGGGCGAAGCACCTCCCGATGCGCTCCAACCAGTGGTGCGTGGCTCCGTCGCGATCAGCAGACAAAGTAGCCATTTTACTGGCCGATCCCCATCTCGACTGGGAGGGAATGGCCGTGATGTACGAGGCCCGCGTGCACGCCGGCGATTTGCAGATGAACGGCTTCTTTCTGGTCGGCGGGCCTACGTTGGGAATCGGGCACAACGCACACGTGGGCTGGGCCCTGACGACTGGCGGCCCCGACACGTCCGACGTCTACCAGATGAAATTCCGAATGTCCCCGAAGCCGCAGTACGAATACGACGGCAAGTGGCGCGACGCGAAGATGACCTTCATCTCGTTCGATGTCAAAGACTCGACCTCTGTCATCCGCCCGGCGCTTTATACGCATCTGGGACCGGTCATCACGGCGCCGGACCGCAAGACGGGCGTGGCCTACGTCGGGGCGTCACCCTATTTCGAGGCGATGGGCCTCTCGGAAGAATTCTACAAAATGGCGATGGCCCGCGACGTGCACGACGTCTACGACGCGCTCGGCATGAACCAGTACAACGAGCAGAACGTGATGTTCGCCGACGACAAAGGCTCGATCGCCTACGTGCGCAACGGGGCCACGCCGATTCGCCCGGCCGGTTACGACTGGAGTGCGCCGGTGCCGGGGACGACCTCGGCTACCGCCTGGAAGGGCATCCATCCCATCGACGACCTCGTCCACATCTTTAATCCGCCGCAGGGCTACATGCAAAACTGCAACATCAGCCCGGCAAACATGATGGTCGGCTCGTCGCTGACGCCTGATAAATATCCGCGGTACATCTATAACGTGTCATGGGACGACAACAATCCGCGCGGCAAGCGGATCACGCAGCTTCTCGACGCCGACCGTTGTGTCACTCAGAAAGACGCCATCTCATTCACGACCGACGTAAAGGACGTGCTGGGCGACGTATGGAAACAGGCGCTGCGGACGGCCGTTGCTGCGGCGGGTTCTGCGCGGATGGAAGATCCGGAATTTGCCGCGGCTGTGAAGGCCATCGAATCGTGGGACGGCCTTTACCTTCCCGAGTCGAGAGCCACGTCTGTCTACAAGTTTTGGCGCATCAAATGTGGCAAGAGCCTCGACCTGTCTCCGCTGGGCCACGGCAAGCCGCTCGACGCAGCGGCCAACAAGAAACTGGTCGATTTGCTGGCCGAGACGATCTCCGAAATGAAGGCTCGCTACGGGAGATGGGACGTCGAGTGGGGTGACGTTCACAAGGTCGGTCGCGGTGACCAATATTTTCCGGTCGGCGGCTGCGATTACGAATCGGGCGACAAGAGCGCGAATTTCACCGAGACGCTTTTCGATGTGAAGTCGAAGGAGGACCCGAAACATCCGGGCCGCTATCTCGCCATGAACGGATCGATGGCGACGATCTTGATGTTCTTTCACAAAGACGGCGTGCGGTCGTTCACGGTCACGCCGTGGGGGCAAAATTCCGACCCCAAGTCCCCGCACTACATGGACCAGGGCGAAAAGCTGTATTCCAAGCGTCAGATGAAGCCGACGTGGTGGAGCGAAGCCGAGCTGCAGCAGCACATCGAGTCGAAAACCGTGCTCGAGATTCGTTGATCGATCGGCCTTCGAGAATGCGGTCGTGCGAAAGCTCAGCCGGAGCTAACCACTGCAGGAAATTCGGACCGGGCGCGGGCCGCTGCCGCCAACCGCCGGCGACCGCGGCCGGAGGCATGACTTCAGACGTTGGATTGAGCGGCCGACGTCTCCTCGCCGCGCTTCTGCACTTGGTACTCGGCGGCGTTTTTGTACCGGAGCCAGTAGTGGTTGATCGTACTGACAACTTCTTGTTGACCTTTGCCAAACGCGTTGAGCTTGAGTTTCTGTTTCTTTTTTCCTTCGCGCTGATATTGGACTTGGAGCACTCCATTCTCGACCGAGCAGCCAGTGATTTCGCGATATTCGATTGGCGCCGGCCAGTCTGTGAAATGAAGGCGTTGATGATCGAGGGCCAGCGATCCGCCTTTGCCTTGCAAGGTCACCGGCGGAAACACCTTGACCACAATGGCTAGTTCTTCGTCAGTTTCCGGCAAAAACCGATACGCCAGGCTGGCTTCGTGCAAGTTGCGGAATTTGCTCTCGAAGTCGTCCCATTGTTGTCGTTCAATCTCCTCGGCCCTGGCGATCATGCGGTACCAGCCGCCGTCTCCTTGCTGGATCAGTAGGGACCGCGCAGTTTCGGGCGACAAGGGGACGCCAACCGCTTCCAGGCGGTCCGCGAGTGGCGGGTGCGAATCAAACGGGTGCGAAGCCTTCAACTCGCCGATGTCGTGTTCCGCGGCGAACTTCACGGCGTAAGTCTGAAACCCCTCGGCAATCTGCTCGGCAATGTTTGCTGACTCCAGCACCCGCTCTTGCTTAAATAGGTTGTGTTGCACCTCGTTGCGAAACTTCGAGTACGCGGTCGTCCGCAGTAAAGCGGCCGCCATCTCGCGAGGCGTGGTGACTTCCGACGCAATCCGGTCTGCCCGAAATTCTCGCTGGCGACGGATTCTCCCGAGCGACAGTTCGAACAGTGCGCGAAAGAAAATCATGAAGTAGAAGACGACGCGTCCAATCCCGCCGTAGTACAGGGCGACCAGGTAGCGCTGAAAACCCTCGATCAACGGGGCCGTCTTCTTGCTGTAGAGCGTATCTTCGCCGCTGAAATGAGCCAACTCGTGTGCCAACACGCCGTCGGCCTCAGAGACGTGCAGTTGCTTCAAAAGCGAGAGGCTGGCAAACAGCGTGCGGCCGGTGCGCGTCTTGCCGCCCACGCGAACTGGGACCTCGGTCACGAAGAAGTTGTCGTCGATGCCGACGATCACCTGGTCGGGAGGAGCCGTATCGACCTTGCGACAGATCGCCTGCAATTCCTCGAAAAAGCGTTCGGATCCCACCGGGTCCAGGGGCGTTCCCTCGACGTCGCATGTGACGTTGATCCTTTTGAAAACCTCGACGATCACCAACGCGACCCCGAGCACGGCCAAGAGTCCGGCCAGCAAGATCAGCTTGGGGTAGAAGCGATTGAACCAGAGCGCCGTCACCCAATAGGAAAGGGCCAAGACCAGGATCCCCTGCACCAAGACCTGGAGGGCTGAGTATAGACGTAACACCTGCCAGCCGATCGACAATGACAGATATTGCGATCGCTGTGATGACAACGAGAGCACCACACACAAGCCCACCAGGCCGAATACGACCACGCTGGTCCCAATCGACAGCACGGACAGCCGGATCATCCAGCGAAATGTGGCAAAGTTAAAACGCGTCCACCAATCGAACTGGGCCGCGAACCTTGCGTTCTTCATCAATTGCGACATCGGCACTTTGGTAAAAAACTCAATCGCCTTGTCGCGTTCGGCGGGGGCCAGCTTATCCGCACGGATTTGCTTCAGAACGGCTTCGCGAGCCTGCGCATCAAAGGTGCTCTGCGCGTGGAGGAAAAAGGCGAGCCCCGCGACGGGCACCAGAAAAATCAGGACGCAGGGCAGCAAAAACGTCTTTGCAAAACCCATACTGGAGAAACCAGGTTTCGCAGCGCTCATGGCTTGGTCCTCGCGGGATGATCAACAGAAAACCCGTGGTGCCCGCGGCCGCTCTCGCCGGAGATCGCCCCAGATGTGTCTAGGAAGCTGACGGCCGCTAGGACGGTGCGATGAGCGATCTTACAGCAGCGAGACGTGCGCCGCAGCCCCCTATTTTCGCCGCGCGAGATGAGCCACGGCGTGCGGGGAGCGAGTTCTCAGCGAGGGGCTGGTGGCTCGACGCCGGGGAGCCATTAGAATCAAGGAATGGACGAGATCCCCACCGCGCTAAAGTCCCGACTCGAGGCGTCCGGGCAGACGCACGTCCTGCGGTTTTGGGCTGATTTGTCGGCCGCGGAGCGTCAACGCCTGGTCCGGCAGATCGAGTCGCTCGATCTGCCTCGGATTGCCGCGCTCTGGGCTTCGCGCCAGGCGGGTCAAAAACCGCAACGGGAGAGTCTCGCCGACGTCGCGCGGCGGGCCGTTCCTCCGGCTTCGGTCGTGCGGCTGGCTCAAACACCGGCGGCGCGTGAGGAATGGGAGCGGGCCCGCAGGACGGGCGATGAGTTGCTGAAGGCCGGGCGGGTCGGTGCGATCCTGGTGGCCGGCGGACAGGGAACGCGGCTCGGCTTCGACAGGCCCAAGGGCGAGTTTCCCATCGGACCGGTCAGCCACGCGAGCCTGTTTCAGATTCTGGCCGAGCAGGTCTTGGCTCGCTGTCGCAAAGCAGCCAAGCCGATTCCGTATTTCATCATGACCAGCGACGCTACGCACGAAGAGACGGGCGCGTTCTTCACAGAACACAAATTCTTCGGGCTGCCGCCCGGCGACGTCTACTTCTTCCAGCAGGGGAACATGCCGGCCGTCGACGCGGCGACGGGTAAACTGCTCTTGGCGGACAAAGGGACGCTGAGCACTAGCCCCGACGGACACGGCGGCATGCTGGCCGCGCTCGCTGAGGCCGGACTGCTGGACGAAATGAAACGGCGCGGGATCGAGTTTCTGCACTATCACCAGGTCGACAATCCGACCGCGATCGTTTGCGATCCGGTGTTCCTGGGCTTTCATGCCCAGCGCGGGGCGGAGATGTCGATCAAGGTCGTCGCCAAACGTTCGGCCGGCGAACGGATGGGGGTTGCGGTCGACGTCGATGGTCGGACCCAGATCATCGAGTACAGCGATCTGCCGGCAGATGTTGCGGCAATGGTGGATCCGCAAGGTGAACTGCTGCTCTGGGCGGGGAACACCGCAATCCACGTCTTCAGCTGCACCTTCCTCGATCGCGTCGCGCACAGCGAGACGGCACTGCCGTTTCACATCGCCCACAAGAAAGTTCCTTATTGCGACGAGAACGGAACCCACGTCGCTCCGGAGCGCGAGAACGCCTACAAGTTCGAGCGATTTATCTTTGATGCGCTGCCGGCGGCTCAGCGCTCGCTCGTGCTCGAGACCGATCGCGGCCGCGAATTCAATCCGGTGAAGAACGCGACCGGGGACGATTCCCCCGACACGGCCCGCGAGGCTTTGCTCCGGCTGCATCGCGGCTGGCTGCGCGCCGCCGGCGCAATCGTCGACGATCAAACGCCCGTCGAGGTCAGTCCGCTGTTTGCTCTCGATGCAGATGAGTTGCGTGCCAAGGTTCAGCCCGGCGCGCGGCTCACAGAGACGACATTTTTCTCACCAACCAACTCTTAGAGACCCTTCGAGCCCGTCGAAATGTTGCACGCAGTGATCATGGCCGGTGGCAGCGGAACGCGGTTCTGGCCGGCCAGCCGAGCGAACCATCCCAAGCAATTTCTGTCCCTCTTTGGCGAGGAGACCCTGCTCCAGGCCACCGTGCGGCGGGTCGCGGATTGGATCGCCCCCGAGCGGACTTTCGTCGTCACGAATCAGGCGCACGCTGGCGAGACAGGTCGCGAGTTGCCGGCGATCGCCGCGTCGAACATCGTTCGTGAACCGTGCGGACGAAACACGGCCCCCTGCATCGGGCTGGCCGCGATGCTCATCGCCAAGCGCGATCCGAACGCGGTGATGCTGGTGATGCCGGCCGATCACCGAATCGAACGGGCCGACCAGTTTCGGGAGGCGGTCGAACGAGCCGTGGCGATCGTCGAGCGCGAGCCGGCGCTGGTGTTGTTCGGCGTGCGTCCGAGTTATCCCTCTGTGAGTTTTGGTTACCTCGAACGAGGCGCCGCGTTGCCGGGGGAACAACAGGGAGCGTTCCGTGTTGCCTCATTCCGCGAAAAGCCGGACCGCGCCAAGGCCGAAGAATTCGTCGCAGCTGGCCGCTTTTTCTGGAACAGCGGCATCTTCGTTTGGAAGGCCGCGACCATCCTCGAGGCCCTGCAGCAGTTCGAGCCCGGCATTTATGACGGTCTCACACGGCTGCGGCCGCACCTGGGCACCGAGGGCTGGGACCACGCACTCGCGGCGGAATTCCCCGGAATCAAGTCGATCTCGATCGACTATGGGGTGTTGGAGCGCGCGAACAACGTGATGATGATCGAAGCCCCCTTCGACTGGGACGACGTCGGAAGCTGGCAAGCGCTCGGGAGGCAGTCGGAGCGATCGGCCGATAGCGACGGCAACCGGGTGCAGGGACTTTTTTGCGGCGTCGAGAGCCGCGATTGCATCGTGCGGACGACGAGCGATCATCTCGTCGCGACGATCGGGATGTCGGACTGCGTCATCGTGCACACGCCCGACGCCACACTTGTAGCCCGCAAAGATGACGAGGAGAGTATCCGCCGGCTCGTCCAGACCCTTCGGGAACGCGGGCATGAGCGATTCCTCTAAGGGGAGCGCCGAGCGCACGCCCGTATCAGGTGATCGGCCCGTAATAGGCGATCGAGAGGTGCCGCGGCGAGGCCGACTCTTGGGACTCGATTACGGCACTCGGCGGGTCGGCCTGGCCGTTTCCGACGAGGAGCAGCGGCTGGCCGTCCCGCTCGAGACCTATTCCCGCCGCACTGTCGACGACGACGCCCGCCATCTGATCGCAGTCGTTGGCGATTACCGCATCGTGGGGCTGGTCATCGGCTTGCCGCTCCACATGGGGGGTGAGGAGGGGCAAAAAGCGGGCGAGGCGCGGCGGTTTGGAGCGTGGGCCGGCGGCGCCGCTGGTTTGCCGTTCACCTTTTGGGACGAGCGTTTGAGCACGGCGCAGGCCGACGAACATTTGGCGGCCGCCAATCTGCGCCCGAACAAGCGCAAGCTGCTGCGGGACAAGATTGCCGCTCAAATCATGCTGCAGTCTTACCTTGAGTCGTGTGGACAATCGTCCCGATAGCGTTCCAGCAGGGTGGATCGCTGCTGACCCGGACGCTGACTTGTCACGAGTCCGCCGGCTGCACCTTTCGCCGGCGCCAAAAAAGAGATACTTTGGATGAGGGCTGGTGTTCAATTCTTTGGACGATGGGCCGGGGGGTAGGGCCTTGAGTTCCGCGACTGCGAGCGACACGCACAGTAACATCTTTCTGCGCGATCCAGACGTCCAGCTGATGCTGCGCGCCAAGCAGGGAGATGACGACGCCTTCGGGCAGCTGGTTGCCGGGTATCAGGACCGTTTGCTGAGCATTTTTTTCCATCTGCTGCGTGATCAGGCGGCCGCGGAAGACCTGGTTCAAGAAGTTTTTTTGAGGATCTATCGGGCGCGTAACGGTTACCAGCCGACAGCGAAGTTTTCGACCTGGTTGTTTCGCATCGCCAACAACGTCGCCAGCAACGCGCGGCGCACGATCGGCCGACGCAAAGAAGTGCCCCTCATTCAGGAGTCGGGTTCGGTGCCGGCGGTCGGCACGAAAAAGAAAGTGATCAGCGATCGTTCGTCGCTGATTCCAACTCGGCAACTCGTGAAACGAGAGACTTGCGAGATCGTGCAAACGGCGCTCGACACGCTCAACGAACGACAGCGGCTCGCCGTGCTCCTGCATAAGTTCGAGGGGATGAGTTACGAAGACATCGGAGAAGCGATGTCGCTGTCGACGGAAGCCGTCAAATCGCTGTTGGCACGGGCCCGCGAAAATCTTCGGACTCAGTTGGAACCTCACCTGAAATCGTAGCCGCGGCATCGTGACTGATGCGGCCGCCGATTGACCCTGTCGAACGATGCAGAAGATTCCCCGACTGACGCAGGATCAGCGATCGAACCTGGTCGCCTACCTCGACGGCGAGCTGCCGGATCAAGCGGCCAAGGAAATCGATCAGGTGCTCACCAAGAGCCCCGCCGTCCGTCACGACGTCGAGATGCTCGCCCGCACCTGGGACCTGCTCGACGAGCTGCCGCGGCTCTCGAGCGGCGAAGACTTCACGGGCCGCATGCTGGCAGTCGCCAAAGATGAAGAGGCCCCCAAGCCCTTGCTGCCGCAGGCCTGGACCGATTGGATCCAGGGCCAGCACGGTCGGATTCGCCGGGGAGGAATCGTGCTCGCCTGGGTCGCGGGTCTGGCCGCCAGCGCATTTGCCGGTTACACCGTCACCTCGCGGTGGATTCCCGACTCATCCGACGACCTGCTTCGCAACTTGGAAGTGGTCGAAAAGCTCGACCTCTATCGCAATGTCGAATCGGTCGAGTTCCTGAAACAGCTCGACCAGAAGATCGGATCGTTTGATGCCCGCCCGACCTCCAAGCCGTAGCCGCACGGCGGGGATCGTCGGTCCCCTCGCGGCAATCATCGCGGTCACGTTCCTCTGTGGCACGACCACCGAGGAGGCGCAGCTCTTCGCCAAGAGGCGGCAGCGCATTGCGGGAATGACGCATGCCGAAATCGAGCAGCTCAAACGCAACTATGAAGAGTTCCGCAAACTCTCGCCCGAGCGCCGCAAAGCACTCGAGGAACTTGACGACGAGGTACGGCAGGACTCGAGCGGCCATTTTCTCAAGCTCCTCACCGGGTACAACCGCTGGCTGTCAGGCCTGTCGCCGTTCGACCAGGAAAGAGTTCTCAGCAAGGCCGATCCGATCGAACGGGCCCAACTGGTCAAAACGATTCGCGAAGAGCAAAAGAAACGTCAGGCGCTCGTAGCCATCGACGCGGTCGGACGTCCGGCCGCGATGCTGCAGCCGGCCGATCTCGACGCGATGCTCAAGGGGGTCGAAGAGAGTTTTCTGACTCCCGAGTCGCGGAAAAAGGTCCCCGATCAATTGGCTAGACGCGAACGACACCTGCGCATCCTCAAGGCCGCCCAGCTGCAGGTCAGAGCCAGCGACGACTCTACGGGGGCCGCGCAGACACTGATCTCGATGCTGATCGAAGCCGTTCCCAACGAGACCATCAAGAACCGGATCATGGACCCACCGCGCGCTCGTACTCGGCGGCAGGTACTGGGGCAGGTGCTGAGCCGATCGTTAGTCAACGAGTGGTTGGACGAGATTCGGGCGGTCTTCCCCTCGGCAGCGGCCATCGATGCTGAGGTGGCCAGAAGGTTGGCCGAGGCGCCTCCCGCCAGGCGAGACGCACTCAAGAACCAGTTGGGCTCGAGACCCGGGCGTCGCGCGGTGGGCAGTCAGCTCGCCCTGGCAACAAACGATCAGTTCAAAGAGCTGCGACCGGTCGCCGGTTGGCTCGCAGGCGGACTGCAGGCAAAGTCCGGAACTCCTCGCACCCCAGTCACTATCCAGGACGACACGCGGGCGGACGAGGCCGAGAATAAGACGAAGTCGGGCGACTAGTTTCTCTTGCGCCCCCCCCCAACTTGAAGATGGCCCCGGTCGAATGGGTCTCGGTTCGTCCCCACGTTCGCCGAAACTGCGGGCGCGGCATACTCAACGTTTGGTGTCCGTCGATGCACGAGTGAAGCAGACAAACAGTGATCAATGACGCTCCGAGCTCCCTTCAACAAACCATCCGCGTGATGGTCTTGATGGCCGTTGCTCTGATCTTGAGCCGCCCATCGCTCGGCGACGACAAGCTGGACGAATCGCAAGCGATCCGAGAGATCGAACGCCGTGGTGGTACAGTCACGCGGGACGACAAGCTGCCCGGTCATCCGGTGACTGGAGTTTCCGTCGCCGGAGACCCGCGTTTCAACGACAAGGATTTATCCCTCTTAGCGGGATTCGCGAACCTCGCGCAGCTCGACCTGAGCGCCACTGCAATCACGGATGCCGGTTTAGGGCAAATCAGCCAGCTTAAGAACCTCGAGACCCTGCAGCTCTCGGAGAATGCGATTACCGGTTCCGGACTCGCGCATCTTCGAGGACTCAAGAAATTGACCTCGCTCGCACTCAACAAGCGGATGAGCGAGCGAATAACCTCGCTCGCACTGACGACGGAGCTGACCGACGCTGGCCTGAAATATGTCGGCGACCTCAAGGGCCTAAGGAAGCTAGACGTTAGCTCCAATGTCGAGATTACCGACGCCGGTTTGAAGCATCTCAGAGGACTCGAAAACCTGACCGAGCTCGACGTCGGAAGTCCAAATATCACAGACGCCGGTTTAACGGAACTCGCCCCACTCAAGAACCTCGAAACTCTGAAGCTTTGGGGTTCCCAAATCACGGGCGCCGGCCTAAAGGAGCTCCGTTCACTGAAGAATCTCAGAACGATCAACCTGGGGCGTTCGCACGTCACTGATGACGGCTCGCAGAACCTGAAGCTGCTCACAAGTCTGGCCCGACTCGACCTCAGCGGGACCAGAGTCACCGGCATCAAGCTCAAAGGACTCGAAGCCCTCAAGAATCTCGCGGAGCTCAACCTCGAAGGAAGTGAATTTTCCGATGCCGGACTGAATCAACTCGGCCAAGTGACGAGTCTCAAGTCGCTCAATCTCGAAGGCACCCCCATCACTGAAGCCGGATTGACCGCCCTGAAGACGCTCACCAACCTGACGGAGCTCGAACTTTACGGCTATCACGGCGAGCCGGCAGAACTGTTGAGCCGAAAAGGACCAGGCGTCGGACTGAAAGTAATCGGCGGCCTCTCCAATTTGAGGAAGCTTCGGCTTACATGGATCAAGGTTCCCCAGACTTCTCTAACCGAACTCGGAAAACTCAAAAATCTCACCTGGCTTGATCTCAGCGGAACGGATGCCACTGATGCCGGGCTACCAGGCCTGGCCGAACTTAAGAACCTCGAGAGGCTACATCTGGACGGGACGCAGGTCACCGACAAAACCCTGCAGCAGCTCTCCAGACTCCCAAATCTCAAGATGCTTACGCTCGGCCGGACTCAGATTTCCGATTCGGGACTGACTGACCTGCAAGGGCTCAAAAGCCTGCGATTTCTCCAGCTTGGCGAAACTAAGATCTCAGATGTCGGCCTGCGGCAGCTCGCTCAATTCGCCGATCTCACGTCACTGGGCCTTTCCCGTACCCGGATCACAGACGCCAGCCTTAAAGAACTCCTGGGACTTAAGAGCCTCGATTTCTTGGATCTTGGTGGAACCAAAATCACCGATGCCGGCATGAATGAACTCCGGAACTTAACGAACCTAAAGCGACTGCGGCTGGACTGGACCCAAGTCTCAGATGCCGGTCTGAAAGCCCTGACCGACCTGCAGAATCTGAGTAATTTGTCCCTTGCCGGGACGCTAATTACCGATGCCGGCCTCACCGAGCTCCGGGGACTAAAGCAGTTGAGGGAGCTCGGTCTCGAGTACACAAAAGTCAGCGACGCCGGCGTCGGAGTAATCATAGAACTCAAGAGTCTGCGTTATCTGACAGTTGAAAGGAGCGCAGTGACGGCTGCTGGCGTGAAGGCGATCAAGCGATTGTTGCCAAGAGCACGGGTCGATCGCTAGGCGTATCGCGCGATCCGCTCCTCTGCCGACATCGATCCAACCTTCTATGCTAGCGACGGCTTAGAGTACTCGGATCGGCTGCGGCATCTGACGGCGTGTTTGCACCCACCGAACCTTTTCCGCCAACCGGTGAGCTCAGGTCAAGCGTCACGAGCGGCTTGGCCTGCGGGGTCGTCGAGCCTTCGTGAACCGGGCAGCTCGCGCAGGCGCTTCCGGGCTGGCTCCTCCCCATCCACAATCGCCAGCTGCGGCGGACCAGCATCGACAGTGCGACCGCCACGCACAAGAGGGCGATAAGTTGTTGCCAGTCCCAGGTCACGTTTCGCGATACCTCAACTGAAGAGTCGGGCCACCTGATACGTCACGAGGGCACCGACGTACGCCAGGCTGGTCATGTAAACAAACGTAAACGCCGGCCAGATCCAGCGGTTGGTCTCCCGCTTGATCGTCATCAACGTTCCGGCACACTGCGCGCACAATGCGAAAAAGACCATGATCGAAAGGGCCACCGGCAGGCTGTAGACCTTTCTGCCCTGCGCGTCGGTCGCGTTCCGCAGCGAGGAAATCAAACCCTCGTTGTGGGTTTTGTCGACTTCGTCGCCCAGGCTGTAGATCGTCCCCAGCGTGGCAATGATCACTTCGCGGGCCGGGAACGACGCGATCGCGCCCACGCCGATCCGCCAATCCCAGCCGAGCGGACGCACGGCCGGCTCGATGGCGTGGCCGATGTGGCCCAGAACGCTTCTTTCGATCAACTGGCTGCCAAGCTGATTGCGTCGAAGGGTCAACTTGTCGAGTTCGGCCTGGCGCGCCGCGTCGCCTTCCGCGACCGACGGGAACGCCTCGATCTGCCGAATGACCGCGTCCTGCTCACTGTGGCTGGCGGGGAAGTAACCGGCCGCCCAAACCACGATCGAGGTCGCGAAAATGAGCGTGCCCGCCCGCGTCACAAACGCTTTGCCACGGTCGTACGCCCGGTGCAAAACCACGCGTGGCGAGGGGACCTTGTACGATGGCAATTCCATCACAAACGGGGGCGTCTCGCCGCGGAAAAATGTCTTCTTGAGCAGCCACGCGCAGGGCACCGCGACGAGCGCCCCAACAGAAGACATCGCGAGCAGCACGAGCCCCTGCAGCGACACCCAGCCTCCCAGATAAGTTGCCGCCGGCACAAAGGCCCAGATCAACAGCAGATAAACCGGAAGTCGCGCCGAACAACTCATCAGCGGCGCAATGAGAATCGTGACCATCCGGTCGCGTCGATTTTCGATGACGCGGGTCGCCATCACGCCCGGGATCGCACAGGCGAACGAAGACATCAGCGGGATGAACGACTTGCCGCTCAGGCCGAGCTTGCTCATCAGGCGATCCATCAGGAAAGCCGCGCGGGCCATGTAGCCACAATCCTCGAGCACGGCGATGAACAGGAATAGGAAGACGATCTGCGGCAAGAAGACGAGCACGCTTCCCACTCCGGACACGACACCGTCGACCAACAGGCTGCGCAGCGCTCCGGGTCCGATCAGCCCCTCGATGCCCCCCTTTAAGAACTCCTCGGACGCCTCGATCGAGCGCATGAAGGGCTTAGCCCAGTAATAAATCGACTGGAAGATGAGGAACATGATCGCCGCAAAAATCACCAATCCCGAGACGCGATGCGTCAAGACGCGATCGATGCGGTCGCTCAGCGTTGTTGCCGCTTGAGGCGAATGCGTGAGCACGCCGGAGACGATGTCGCGAATCGCGGCGTAGCGGGTCTTCGCCTCCGCGGAGGGAAGGCGGAATCCGTCTTTGGCCAACCGCTCGCGTGCCGCGACGAGCCGCTCGGTGAATCCGGCCGGTTGGCTGGGCGTCAGCCATTTCTCAATCTGGCCGTTCGGATCCAAAAGCAGCCGCTCGATCATGTACCGTGGGACCGCATCGCCATTGACCACGCGCAGGTCGCGGGCCAGCTCGGCAACTTCCTCGTAAAACGAGCGCGGAAAGAGAGGCGTGCCCGCGGGCCGACCCGATTCGGCCGCCTCGAGAATCGCTTGTCGGACGTCGTCGACACCGACCCGGCGATGCGCCTCCGTCGTGACGACCGGAATCCCCAGCCGCTTCGAGAGAGCCGGCACGTCGATCGTCGTTCCCCGCTGGCGCGCCACGTCCGACATGTTGAGGATGAGCACGGTCGGCAAGCCGACGTCGAGTACCTGGCTGACGAGGAAGAGATTACGCTCCAAATTCGACGCGTCGACGATGCAGGCGACCGCGTCAAGCCGGCCCACCTCCGGCTGCCGCCCGAGTAGCACTTCGACCGAAACCATCTCGTCGGGCGAGCGCGGGGCCAGGCTGTATGTCCCCGGTAGATCAATGAGCTTCACAGTCGTATCGCCAGAGCGCAGCCGGCCGATCTTTTTCTCCACCGTGACGCCGGGGTAGTTGCCGACTCGGGCGTGCATCCCGGCAAGCGCGTTAAAGAGTGTGCTCTTGCCAGTGTTCGGATTGCCGATAAAGGCGACAGTGAGAGTCCGCGGTGAAGGCGCCTTCTGGCCCGTGAGGCTCGGCGTGGTGATGGTCATGCTGTGTGGTTCCCGCGCGCGACGGGCATCCTCGCTAGATGCCGAGTCGTTCGACCTGCAGTCGCCGCGCTTCGTTAGCCCGCAGCGAGATGCGGTAACCGCGAACGCGAAACTCGATGGGGTCGCCGAAGGGAGCGAAGCCGACCACCTCGATTTCCTCACCTTCGGTCAGCCCCATTTCCAGCAGGCGGACGGAGACACCGTCGTCGCCGTTGATTTCGCGAATGATGGCT
>DASZIA010000292.1:0-2563 GCA_035949535.1 Planctomycetaceae bacterium
CAGAGGTTTGATCACATGCCGCGGGCGATTCCACGTTGTGGACACGCGCGCTCGAACCAATCAATCGCAACGACCGTTCCAGAATCGTCGCGTCGCCCACGACGAGCGGCCGGCATTCTCGCAACACGTCTGGATTAACGCACGCGCGAGCGACGACTTCCGGCCCGATGCCGGCAACGTCTCCCATCGTCAAAAGTACGCGTGGGCGATCGGCAAGACCAGTCGCTGTCAAATCAAAGGCCCCTATATGACTCGATTTGCGCGAGCGGAGTGCCGCGGCGGTCTTTGTCCGACAGCACGGGCTCTGTTTCCAAAGGCCAGCGGATGCCGACGGCCGGGTCGTTCCACAGCAGCGTGCGTTCGTGCTCGGGGTAATAGAAGTCGGTGCACTTATAGAAGAGGTCGGCCGTCTCGCTCAGCACGCAGAAGCCGTGCGCGAACCCGGGCGGGATGTACATTTGGTGATGGTTCTCGTCGTTCAGCTCCCTCCCCACCCAATGACCGAACGTGGGCGAATCCCGTCGCAGGTCGACCGCCACATCGAAGATTCGCCCGGAGAGCGCCTGCACCAATTTCGCCTGGGGATGCTGAATCTGAAAATGCAGTCCGCGAAGTGTCCCCCGACAGGAGCGCGAAATGTTATCCTGCACGAATTCGCCGCGAATTCCCGCCTCCGCGTAACGATCGCGCTGAAAGGTTTCCTTAAAGAACCCGCGGGCATCGCGAAACACGCGCGGCTCGACAACCAAGACGTCGGGAATCGTGGTCTGAATCACTTGCATTCATTCGTCTTTCGGGCAATGGGCCTGAATGCGCCCGCGACTCCAAGAATAGCCGACGCGCGCCGGGCACGCCAAACGAGCGTTGAACGCGAGTTCACAGTGGCCGATCGTCGTCTTGCCAAGATCCGGCCAACTGGCGTATGGTTCGAGGTTTGAGCCGATCAAAGGTTGCGCCAGTCATAATGATCCGATCTCTCAATTTTTGTCTTCGCAACGGCCTGGGGCGCGATCGGCTGGGGCGCGCCGCTCGAGTAGGGTGGGACAAGGCCGTTCCGGCCGCAGGCCCACCACTCTTTGAGCCCTCACTTCCAGAGATAGGATGGTGGGCCGGCGCCCGCCTTCGGCGGACTTGTCCCACCCTACCGCTACGCTTTATTGCCGGGGTTGCCTGCTGTGTGATTGCATTTCTGGGGGGCGGGATCCTCGTCCAAGCGGCGCCGAGGCCCGCCCGCGTGCTTCCGCCCGTGGTCCATTCCGAGCGGCCGGACGGACTGGTGGAACTCAATCCGCACAGCGTCGCCGATCTTCGCGCGATCGAGGCCCGCCTCGCATCGATTGTCGATCGTGTCCGGCAGTGCACGGTCGGCATCATTGTGGGTGACGCTCAGGGCAGCGGCGTCATCGTTTCGGAGAACGGACTCGTGCTGACCGCCGGGCACGTCGTGATGACTCCCGGGCGGAAGGTCACCGTCGTGCTTTCCGACGGCAAACATCTCGAAGCCCGCGCGCTCGGCGTGAATGCCGGCAGCGACTGCGGTGCGGTTCAGATCGCCGAAGGCGGCCCTTTTCCCGCGTGCAAGCTGTCTGACATGAAAGGCCTCCACTCGGGCGACTGGTGCGTGGCGACGGGGCATCCGGGCGGATATCAGGAGGGCCGAACCCCCGTCGTGCGGCTGGGCCGAGTCGTCGAACTGATGGGCGGAATGCTGCAGTCCGATTGCCCACTCTTGGGGGGCGACTCGGGCGGGCCGCTGTTTGATCTGAACGGAAACGTCATTGCCATCCATAGCCGCATTGGCGCGCGGACGACCCTCAATCTTCACGTGCCGATTGCGCTGTTCGTTCGCGATTGGGATCGGCTCTCGACGGTGGCGGTGCCTCGCAGCGGCGAGAGCGAGTCGCCCAGCATGCTGGGCATCGACGGCCAGGACGATGCGAAGGGAGCGCGGGTGACGATGGTCTTTCCGCGGTCTCCCGCCGATCGAGCCGGATTGGAAACGGGCGATCTCATCACCACGTTTGCCGGGGAGACCGTCGTTGGATTCACGGGACTGCAGAAACTGATCAGTGCCCGACGTCCTGGGGATGTCGTCGAGATTCGGATTCTTCGCGACAAAACTGCGCAGCAGCTTCGCGCCACAATCGGCGCTCGGGCCAGGGAGTAAGCGGTGTTCAAAGTGTCCCCAGGCCGAGTCCTAGCACCGATCAAGCTGAATCGGCGGTCGGTCAATCGCTGGTTGCCGCTTGTCGTGGCAATCGCCTCCTTTGCAAGCGGCATGTCTCAGCCGGCGAGAGCCGGCGATCGGCGGCTGCCCGCGTCTGAATTCAAAGATGGCCCCCGTGTGCATGAGGCGTTTCGCGAGGTCGTCTCGCGAGTGAACGCGTCGACCGTGGCCGTGCTGGTCGACGGCCGGCAGATTGCGCTCGGCGTGATCGTCAGCCCGGACGGGTACATCCTCACCAAAGCCAGCGACTTGAGCGACGACCTGCAGTGCCGCATCCGTGGCGGCGGGATCGTTGGGGCGAAAATCGTCGGCATCCACAGCCGCTACGACGTCGCG
>DASZIA010000293.1:0-4123 GCA_035949535.1 Planctomycetaceae bacterium
CGACGTTGGATCTCGTTCCAGATGTCGAGCGTGAACCGCGCATAGGCCCGCTGGTGCGGCAGCAGCGACTTTTTGAGTTCCTGGCCGCCGGTCTCGAGCAGATTGAGCAGATGCTCGAGAAACGCCAGATCCTTTTGATGGTCGGCGACGTCGTCGAGCATGACGTCGAGCATCACGCCCAGCACCTTGGTATCACCGACCTCATCTTCAAGAGCTGGCTCGACGCAGGTTAAGCGCGTGATCTCCACACCGCGCCGGGCCCAAGTCCAGAGGAACGGATCGCGGTGCCCGACTTGGGCGTATCCCTCCACCCAACCGGCCAGAGGGCGGCTCAGCTTGAGCGCGAGCACCTCGGCGATTTCTTGTTCGATCAATTCGGGGGTGGGGTAAAAATCGGGAGAGCTTACCGCGTCGCCGGCAGCGCCCTCCGGGGAAGCGGGCTTTTGAGCGGCCGAACCGGCCGGGCCAGCAAGTGGATCGACAACGAGTTGAGGGTTCACGGTCGCGTTCCTGATCTACGAAGGTGCGAGGGGATAATCACCGCGGACGCGAGTCCGTCGGACAGATGAGATATGAAGTGCGCTCCGCGCCGTCTTCTGATTTCGTTTGTCAGTCTTCCTCTTACTCTCTTTGCGCGTGCCGTTTGATTTCCTTCCGCTGCCTTGTCGGTGCGCTCCCTCGCTGCGCGCGCTGTACCTCCGGCCCCGGCTCAATAAGGCAGGAAAGCCTACTCCACGGTTGAAGACTGTCAACCACTCCTTTCGACAGAATTTTCAGAATCTCGGTCAATCGAGTCTGATCAGTTTTTGACTTTCTTCAAAATTGGACTAAAGTGTGATCATCGCATCTTCAGGTAGGTTCCAGTCGGGACATCAGATCCCGTTTTTCTCGCCATCTCCAACTGACTGCGGTTCGCTTCGAGACGATCGCAACACCCACGCGATCGTACCGCGCGTCCTCGTTACGATCCGCAATCAGGCCTCGTTGATTCCGCATCGCAGAGTCCGCAAGCTCTGAATTCTCGAGGAAAAGTCCCCCACCATGCCCCTCTACTCGAAGCTGGAAGACGCGCTGGCCGCCCTGACGCAGGGCCGGATGATCATCGTTGCCGATTCTGAAGACCGCGAAAACGAGGCGGACTTCCTGGTGGCTGCGGAAAAGATCACCTGTGAGCAGGTGCATTTCATGATTTCTCAGGGGCGTGGGCAGCTCTGCATGCCCATCGTGCCGCAGATTGCCCGTCGCCTCAGCCTCAAACCAATGGTCACTCGCCGAAGTCCGAACACGCCCTGCTTTGCCGTCCCGCTCGACCACTCTTTGTGCAAGACCGGAATCAGCCCGAAGGAGCGCGCCTTCACGATCCGCAAGATCGTCGATGAATCGACGCTTCCCGAGGACTTCAGCCGCCCGGGACACATCTTTCCCTTGATCGCGCGCGAAGGCGGACTCCTCGAGCGCCAGGGACATACCGAGGCTACCATCGACTTGATGCGGCTCGCCGGGCTCGTGCCCGCAGGCGTGCTGTGCGAAATCTGCAGTCGCGACGGCGAGCACATGGCGACCGGCGACGAGCTGTTGGACGTGGCCCGGACCTACGAATTGCCGATCATCACCATCGATGAGGTGATCCGTTGCGTGCAGGAGTCCGGCCGAGCGTCGAACGGCGTCGCACAGCCGCATCTTACGAACAGGCTCGGCGAGCCGCTTTCGAACGCGACGGGCGCCGGGGCTGGGCGGGTTCCCGCGTGCGCTCCATCTGGGCCGCACCGACGCAACGGCAAACATCAGCCGTCTCCACCTTCACCGCTTGACGGAACTTCCCTGCGCTGACGAATTCGGGACACGCCACTTGCCGCTGGCGGTATCGAACAAGAGCAGCTCGCTCGTGCCGTGAGCCTCCACAACGTGCTTCGCGCCGCGGTCGATGATCGAAACGGCAATGTGGCCATTGTCCACGCCCACTTGGACGCGATAGGGATCCAGCGTCAGGCCCGCGATCTCGCGGTCGTCCGCATCCCATACGTGGAGGACGTAACGAAGGTCGCATTCCTTGCCGGCCAACAGGGCAAACGCGTCGACTGGCACAAAGAGCGAGACAATCCGCCGGGTATCGACCGTTGTCGGGCCGACGTCGACGTAGTCCCGCAGTCCGCCGTACTTCTTCGACGTGTACCAGGCGGCCAGTGGATGCTTGGGCATCGGCACGGGTTGCCAGTCCCCTTTCTCGCGGTATTGGGGATGGGCGGAGATGGTGAAGCCTTTGTTTCCGGCCGGCTGCTGCGCGATCACGGTGATCACGTCCCCCTTTTCGGAGATCGCCGATTGCTGGGCATCGATTCGTCGGGTGCGAACGAGAGATTCGGTCGCCAGGCTGCCCGTGCCCACAAGCGATTGGGCGTCGGCTGCGGAGGAGAGCACGACGAGAGACGCGCACGAAATGATCGCGGGGAGAATCTTCATGAGGCCCTCACATCGGACGGTTGGTGCTCGGTAGCACACGACTCGCGGCGTGCAGCAAATCCTCCAGGCATTCTTTGCCGCGAGGCAGCTCCACATGTATGTTCTGCGTGTCTCGAACCGCGAGGCCAGGACAGAGATGGAAGCGCCTGGCCACCTCCGTGAGTTGGCGGAATGACGAAACCCAGGATAGCCAAGTCACCGCCGCAAAGCAGCGCAAATTCCGGGCGGCAATTTTTTCTGCGCTAACAGGCCGGACGTCCACTGAGAGCAGTCACGCTCGCGGAGACTATGTTTCCAGCTTCTTCAACGACTGGAAGTGAACAACCGTCACCGCTGTGATCGCGAAGAGGACTGCGTAATAGATGTTGAACGACAACTCTTGCCAATCGCTGAGCGGACCGGTGATCGCCTGCGCAATTGCATTTTGCACGAGCAGCACGAGCCACGTCGCGCCGGCTGCGTGCGGAAAGATGTTGCCTCGAGAGCCGCGCGGCAAGGGGCGCACGAGGATCCACGAGGTGATCGCCAGCAGAATGACCAAGTAAAGGGGCGCGAGAACGTGCTGCAGCTGCAAATCCCATATGCGCTCGTCGTATTTATAGGTGTTGAACCATCCCTTGATCCCATACTGCAGCGACAGTCCCAGGCCTCCCAATAGCCCGAGATACAGCCCCATCCGCTCGACATTCGGATCGCCGTCAACGGGTGTCGTGGCTCTTTTTTCCCCCTCGAAATTCCGGTAGCGGATGAAGTACCAACCGATGCCGACAAGCATCACACAGGCCAGGTAAAGCTGCATTACCGGGACCACCGAGTACGCCGAGCGCGCCCGGGCCGCCGCATGATTGGGTCCGAGAAACGAGGTCGATTGCAGCATCAGTTCGCCGAGTTGGTCGATAGCTCGGTTGATTCGCAGGCTTCGACCCCAAGCCGCGTATTGATCGATAGGAAGGAATAACCCAACGATCAGAGCCGCCGTCAATAACAAACCCACCCACTCAATGCTCGCAAAGAGTTCCCAAAGACTCCTGCGTTTCGCCGGGGCCGCGATCGGCTGGCACCGGTTGACGAAGTAATATGCGGCTCCGAACGCGCACACGACCGCAAAGAAGATCGCCGACCACTCCAAATGGTCCCGCTGCAGCCATTCGGCGACCCTCTCGGGAAGTGCCAAATGCCAGGCCCAGTCGACAACGGGAAGGAACCAGGGCACCTCGAACCGGAAAAAGATACTCAAGGACCAGGTCAGGCCCAAAAAGATCAGCAGCCACTCGAAATTCGGCCCGGCGATCGCGCGCCGCGAGGCGACGACGGCTCGCTCCTTCTCCGACATCCGCCGGTTCACGAAGAAATAGGCCAGGCCAAAGGCCAGGCCCATACTGAGGCCTCCAGACGATTCCCAGCACCGCCAAAAGTTGAAGTTCACACCCGGAAAGACGTGCGGCGCCCACTTCCAGTTTTGGAACAGGGCCCATCCCGTGCCATTCACGATCGCCACGGTGAGGATCAGTCCGACATTCTTCCAATCCCTGCGAAAGATCTCGAACGCTAGAAAACCGAGAACAAAACCCAAGTGGTGCACGGCCTCGGTGCAGTCGTTCATCATGCGGCGGAGGTTGGGGTTGGTTTTCAGATCTTCGTACTGCGCCTGGATCGAGTCGTA
>DASZIA010000294.1:0-9678 GCA_035949535.1 Planctomycetaceae bacterium
GGGCCGTGATTCTTTGTGACGGAAACGTCTTGTCCGTTGAGGAGCTCTGTCGCGAACAGCCCGCGCCGTCCACGCCATCCGGTCCCCTCGTGACTTCGCTCGTCGATCAGGAACGCCAGCTAATCGAGTCTGCCTTGTCTGAATGCCACGGCCGAGTCTCCGGAGCGTCCGGCGCCGCGGTGAAACTCGGTATTCCTCGTTCGACGCTCGAATCGAGAATCCGAAGCCTGCAGATCGACAAACATCGGTTTCGATCGCGCTAAAGAGCCGACAGGGCATCCGGAGAGCCGACACGTGCAAGTTCAAATCTCCGCGGCACGTGCGCGCTGTTGCCGATTTTTCGACAATTGGCGACTAGTCACCACTCGAAACGACCACGACTTTCTTGATCGACACCGGGTCGGTTGCCGCACGTCGAGGGCCGGCTCAGCCCACAATCCTGGATCCTGGAATCGCGACCCAGTTCCGGCGCTGCGTGGCACGTCCGTTGCGTTGGCCCGAGTAGAGGCGAATGTCGGACGTTCGCCGTCGAAAACAATCCAAGGCAGAAACGTATTCGTCGGCCGGGGCGCCGATTTCTGCGAAATCAAACCTCGGTGATGCCCAGTCCGCGCGGCCAACCCCGCTGCTGTGTACTCAAGGGGGCTGAGCGATGTCAGACGGCAAGCGTAATCGCAGGCACTGTGGGAGCCTGGCGAAACGCCAATGGTACGCCCGGCACCGAGCCGTGCGGTTCGCTCGACGGATGAGGGGCCTCTCTTAGCAAAGCGTTTGAATCAGAAAGACGGGTGCAGCGATGTGTGAGTTCTTAGTTTATGCGATCATACCTCAGTTATGGCGATGGGAAATCAGGCGGGGTGGAACGCTGCTCCGATGCGGCACTGCCCCGACCAGGATCGCCGCTGAGATTGAAGGCAAGTGCGTCATCGACAGCGGATCTGTGACGAGAGGCAAATGAAAAAAGCGGTGCGATGGACTCATCAATGATTACGGCCGCGGCCGCCCTGCTTGGGTCTCTCGCGGGTGCCTCCGGCTCGATTTTCACAACTTGGATGACCCAGCGAAGCCAATTCATTCGCGACCGCGCCGTTGAGGAGCTGCGCCGACGTGAATTGCTCTATGAGGATTTCATCAAGGAGGCGTCGAACTCCGTAATCGACGCCCTGAGCAATTCCTTGGACCGACCGGACAAGTTTGTGCAACTGTATGCCAGCCTGAGCTGCATCCGGCTTCTTTCCTCTCAACCGGTCCTGGCCGCGGCGGAAGAGTGCTGCCGTCGAATCGTCGACTTGTATTCCAAGCCAAACCTGTCGGTGGATCAAATCCGCACGAGCTTTCAGGTCGATCATTTCGATCCTCTCAGGGAATTCAGCGCTGCCTGCCGCGCAGAACTCCATGAGCTCGCGCGCTAACGTCGGTCACATCCTGGTTTCCGAATCAAGTCACTGCCCCAGCGCAACCGATATAGTTGATACAACCGGTTCTTGGGGGGGCTCACGGCACGGTTGGCGACTCGCGGAACAGCGAGCCCCGTGAGTGACGACCGATGTTGGTCAAGCCCATCCGATTCGCTTTAGCCGCTGCTTTTGCGGCTGGCTGCGCTTCATCGGCGAATCGTCCGCACGATCACCTCGCCGAGCGGGTCTGCCCGCCGGGCGTCAGCACGCTCGACGCTTCCCGGGCGAACCAGTCTGCCACGGAGTTCGCTGTCAACATTGGCGTGCATCATCCCGAATCTCTGTCCGGGAGTGCATCGCAAGCGATTACTCCCGTCGGCGCAACGGAAAGCTCACTGCCAGGTGTTGTTGAGCCTCCTGCCGAGTTGCCCCGCGATGGCTCTGTGCCTCCGCCTCCAATGAATGCTCCGGCCGGTTCGGTCGGAACAGACCCGGGGCAAGTTGGGAAGATCACCCTGCCGGAAGCCATCGAAACCGCATTCCGGATGCAACCCCGGTTGCGGGTCTTTCTCGAGAGCGTCGATGAGGCACAAGGCCGCGCGGATGTTGCGTTTGCTCCCTTTCTCCCGACGCTGTCTGGAGGGATCTCGGGAGGTGGCTTCGATCTCGATGTGACTGGGCAGGCGCAGTCCTTCAGCTTCTTGCCTCCCGGCGCGGTCATTCCCATTGGGCTCGATTTGGCGTCGGGCTATGGCCTGGCCGAAGTCAGGATGCAATGGCTGATCTGCGATTTTGGACGTCGTTCGGGCCGATACTGCCAGGCTGAATTGGGCGTCGAGATCGCGAGACTGCAGACTGATCGCGCCTATCAGACCGTGGCGAACGAGGTCACAGCCGCCTACTACAAGGTCCTGCAAACGATATCGCTGCGAAGGATTGCCCAGGAGGCGGTCCGCCGGGCAGACGATGATCTCAGCGTGGCGCGCAAGCTCGAAAAAGGCGGCGTCATCGAGCGCGAAAAAGTCCTGCGTGCCGAGGTGCAACTGGCTCAAAGTCAGCGGCAGCTGGAAAGCGCCGACGGCGCCGTCGACATCGCGATCGCAGCGCTCAACCTGGCGATCGGGATAAATGTGACCTCGCCGACTGCTGTCGTCGAAGTTGGCGAGATTCCGTCTCCGCCGAGCTCACTTGGCGAGTGCTTGCAGTCAGCGGCGACACAACGACGAGAACTGGACGTCGCTCGCACCACTGTGCAAGTAGCCGCAGAGGGGACTCGGGTCGCAAAGGCTGACTTCCTGCCGAAGATTTTCGCCGAGGGCGACTACTTCAATTTCGAGCAAGCGAGTCCGCGGGCCAATCTCGGTCTGGGCTTGGGCTTCATCAAATTGGAATGGGGGCTGTTCGAAGGAGGTCGGCGTGTGGGCGAGTTGCGGGTCGCCGATTCCAAGACACGAGCCGCTATGGCGCTCGCCGATTCAATTGCCGACACAATCAGCTTTGAGACGGTTGAGGCCTTTCGGCACTCGATCACCGCGTTCCGGGCGATCGATCTTGCGAAGCCGGCTGTCACCCAAGCACGGGAAAACTATCGACTGGTCAAAGCGAGAGCCGGGCAGGGTGACGCCACCGCCACGGAACTCACCGACGCCGAAACGGCTCTCACGCGCGCCGAGCAGGATTATCTCAACTCGACTTACGAGTATTTGACCGCGCGAGCCCGTCTCGACTACGTCATTGGACAGACTCCCGGTCGGGGCGGTCCTTAGGTCTTCGGCAAAGCGCTTCGAGCTCGCCAGCCGGCGACCTGTCTATTCGACTTAAAGCGATGCTTGTCGATTTCGAGGGCTCGGATTCTAGATTCGAGGGTCGACCGCGGCATTCCAAGCCTGGCAGCGGCGCCGAGGGCCCCCGACACTCGGCCTCGGCACGAGGCTAGCGCCGATTCGATCATCACGCGCTCTTGATCCTGAATTGAAGTCGCCAGACGAACCGCTGGCTGCGATTCCGGGGGCGCTGCGGTAGGAAGCCAGCTCTCGTCAACTGATAAAATCTCGGCATCGCATAGAATCATGGCGCGCTCGATCACATTCTGGAGCTCGCGGACGTTTCCTGGCCAGCGGTAACTCCGCAGCAGATCGAGCGTCCGCTTCTGGATCCCCTGGATCTTCTTGCCGGCCTTCTGTGCGTATCGCGCCGTCAGGTACTCGACCAACAAGGGAATATCATCGATCCGTTCGCGCAGCGACGGCATCTGGATGGGAAACACATTGAGTCTGTAATACAGGTCCTGGCGGAATTTTCTGGCGTTCACGGCTCCCAGCAGATCGCGATTGGTGGCTGCGAGGACTCGAATGTCGACGGTGAGTGGTTTGGATCCTCCAACGCGCTCAAACTCGCGCTCTTGAAGCACTCGCAAAAGAGTGATTTGCGTCTCCAGCGGCAGTTCCCCCACTTCGTCGAGAAAGATTGTTCCGCCATCGGCCAGCTCAAAGCGGCCCAACCGCCGTTGGGTGGCGCCGGTAAAAGCCCCCTTTTCGTGGCCAAACAGTTCAGAGCCGATCAGCGACTGCGGGATCGCACCACAGTTGACGCGAATAAAGGCTCTGCCCGAACGGCTCGAACGCTTGTGGATTGCCCGAGCCACAAGCTCTTTGCCGGTTCCCGTTTCGCCGGTGATGAGAACCGTCGAATCAGTGCGTGCGACACGCTCAACATGCGCAAGCACACGTCGCAGGGGTTCAGATGCCCCGACAATCTCCTCGAACATTGACGCCTGATCGATCTCCTCCTTTAGGGCGATGTTCTCTTTGTAAGACCGATCCTCTAGATGCGGCTCATCCAAAGGTTGGGTCCCAGTCGCGTCGATAGCCCCAGTCGCATCGATAACACTGCGGCTGAGTCTCCGATCTGATCCTGCAGCGATTGGAGGTCGGGCGCAAGTGCTCGGAGCCATGATCGCGAGTCCTCAATTCGTGCTAACGAAGCGAAAGGACAGCGACTCCCGTTGGAGCACCCATCTACAGTCTGGCCGTCGCTCAGTCCTCTCTCAGCGACCATTTCTGAGCGTGGGTACTGGACATCGGCGTGGTAGAATTCGGCCAGCGCCCTCCCTCATTTAAGCGGCTGAGGTGGACATCGGCTTTCGACAGCCGTTGGACCGCCGTTCTGGACTTTCCCTGTGACGAACGACGAGCAGACAACGGGAGCGATCCAGCTCTATCTGGACGCTCTTGATGGAACAACACCCCCAGAACCGATCGTGCGTGCCCTGCTGGAACGTTCGGTGCGCCGTTTGCAACTGCTTTGCACGAATCTGCTTTACCGCAAGTACCGGCGGCTAACGATGCCGCCACTTAACTTGCAGCCCGATGAGATGCTCGACGCTGTCGTCGAACGGCTGCTCAAGGCCATGCAATCGGTCCGCCCTCAAACTGTGCGACAGTTTTTCGCCCTCGTGAATCAGCACATGCGGTGGGAACTGAACGACTTGGCTCGCCGATTAGACGAAGACATGACCGTCGTCGGGGTGCATGAAGGAGCGGCGCGGGTGCCGGCAAGCAGCGGCTCCGCGCTGACGCCCGACGGCCGCCGCATCCTTGAAGCGATTGATCATCTCCCGGAAGAAGAGCGGGAGGTTTTCGGCTTGATTCACATCCAGGGACTCACGCACGCTGAGGCTGCCGAACTCTTGAAGGTCTCCACAAAAACCATTCAGCGCCGCTTGAATCGTTCCATTCTGCTTTTGAAGAGGGAATTGGATGATCTACGGCCAACCGATGGTGGCGAGGGCGCCGATGGCCGATGATCCCCGCGTCGAAGCACTTGTGGAAGAGCTACTGAATTCTCGCGGAGACGCCGAAGAGATCTGTCGCGACTGTCCTGAACTCCTGCCGCAGGTCCGAGCGGAGTGGCAGCGCGTCCGCGAGATTCAGACCGAGTTGGGAGTGCTGTTTCCAGACCAGGACAGCCCCGACGACGCCATCCCTGCGGCAGCGTCGGCGAGTCAACTCCCGAAAATCGCGGATCACCAGGTCCTTGAGGTCTTGGGCCATGGTGGAATGGGTGTCGTGTACAAAGCCTGGCACCTGCGCCTCCATCGGCCGGCGGCGGTGAAGATGCTGCTTGCTGGTCCTTTTGCCCGGCCACAAGAACTCGAGCGCTTCATACGCGAAGCACGGGCGGCGGCTGGCCTGAACCATCCGAATATCGTGCAGATTTACGAGGTTGGGAACGCCGAGGGACGGCCCTACTTCACGATGGAGCTCGTGGAGGGAGGAAGCCTGGCGCAAAAGCTCGCGGGTATCCCTCAACCGATCCGTCAGGCGGCGGCTCTGACGGCCACGCTAGCCGAAACGGTTCAGGTGGCACATCAGCATGGCATCATTCATCGAGATCTGAAACCGGCGAACGTCCTGCTCACAGGGGAGGGGATCCCAAAAATCGCCGACTTTGGACTCGCACGACGCATGGAAGACGAAGCAGGGCCGACGCAAAGTGGTATCCCATTGGGAACGCCGAGCTACATGGCTCCTGAACAAGCCGGAGGTAAAACCAGTGCGATCGGGCCAGCCGTGGATGTCTATGCGTTGGGGGCAATCTTGTACGAACTGCTGACGGGCCGTCCTCCGTTCCGGGGAGAGTCGGGAGCGGAAACCGTGCAGCAAGTGCTTCTTCAGGAGCCGGTGCCGCCATTGCAGCTCAATGCCGCGGTGCCGCGCGACCTAGAGACCATTTGCCTTAAGTGCTTGCAGAAGACGCCACAGCACCGGTACGCAACAGCCCTCGAGCTTGCCGAGGACCTCGGGCGCTTCCAACGCGGGGAACCGATCGCGGCGCGACCGGTGTCTCGGCCCGAGCGGGTCGTCCGGTGGGCCCGTCGGAAGCCCACCGCGGCGGCTTTGGCCCTCGCCGCGTTGACATTGTTTTGCATCGCCATCACTTATGGTGCGAACGAGTGGCGACTGGCGGCAAAGCGTCGCGCGGAAGTTGCCCAATGGGAGCCCAGACTCGAACTTGTCAGCCAACTCGAGGCAGAAGGAAAGTTCCAGGAGGCGCGGTCCCTGCTGCAGCGCCCCCCAGATGCAGATGTGGGCGCGCTGAAGGACCAGATACGCGCGGCTCTCACTGACTTGGAGTTCGTCCAGAATCTGGATCGGATTCGCCTCAATCGGGTAGCCGTCGTTGAGGGCCGTTTCGACCTCGCGTCGAATCGGGCGCGGTCCGATCGCGAATACGAAGCCGCGTTTGCTGCGGCGGGCCTAGGCACCTTCCAAGACGCTCCGTCGCCGGTCGCGGCAGCGGTGGTGGCGTCGCCGATCCGAGCGCCCCTGATCGCCGCGCTGGACGATTGGTCGGTTTGCACGAGCGAGGAGTCTCGGCGCCAGTGGATTTTGGAGGTTGCCCGGATCGCCGATCCCGATCCCAGCGGATGGCGCGATCGCGCCCGCGTCCCGGGACTCTCAAAACAATCGCTCACGCTACTGGCCGAGACAGCCGTCGTGCGTGAACAGTCGGTGCAGTTGTTGGTGGCACTTGCCCAAAGGATGCAGGTCGCAGGCGCCGACCCGACAGAGTTCTTGAGGCGTGTCCAACAGCAGTATCCCGGTGATTTCTGGGCGTGTTTCACACTGGCAGACGCGCTGAGCGGAATAAACTACGAGGAGTGCGTTCGTTTCTACCAGGCGGCGCTGGCCATTCGCCCGGAAACGGCAATCGCCCACCACAACGTCGGACGTGCTCTGGGGATGGCCGGTCGCACCAACGACACGATCCCGCACTTGCGGGAGGCGGTCCGACTCGAACCGAGGTTCTCGAATGCCATTGGCCATCTTGCCATGTCGCTCTCATTGACCGGTCAAGGAGCCGAATCGCTCGAACTGGCGAAGCAAGCCGTGTCGCTGGATGCTCGCTCCGCTGATAACCATAACAGCCTCGGCTACGTGCTCATCGGCACAGGGCAAGCGGAAAAAGCGATCGTCGAGTTTCGTCGCGCGGTCGCGTGCGATCCGGCCTTTGGGGACGCCCGGGAGTTTCTTGCCACGACTCTGATAGGCGTAGGCCGCTTGGACGAAGCAAGGGAGCAACTCGAGGAGTTCCGACGCGTTTGCCCGAATTCGGACGCGATGCACTTCGATTTTGGTCGTCTCTTGGTGCTCCAGGGGCACATCGACGAAGCTATTGCTGAGCTCCAGGACTCGGTCCGACTCAATCCGCAGCGTTGGGACGCGCATTTCCTGCTGGGGGAGTGCTGGCGGATGAAGGAATCACCGCAGAGGGCCTTGCTGGAATACACCCGGGCGATCGAGGCGCGGCCGACCGCATTTCAAGCAGCCCGAGCGCGCCGAGGAGTGATGTTGCAGCTGGGACTCGGCGAAGAGGCTCGCACCGAGTGGGTCAATGCGATGGCGGGCAGGCCCACCGACCACAACGATTGGTACGGGTACGCGGAACTGTGTCTGTACCTGGGCCACCAGGCTGAGTACGAGCGGGCCTGTCATGAACTCCTTGGGCGATTCGAATCGGGCGCCGACCCGCGACTTTGTGAGAAGGTGGGACGGGCTTGCCTCATTGGAATCGTTTGTCCCGAAGACCGGAAACGCGCGGCGGCCCTGATCGAGCGCGCCGTCGGCGCAAAACTGCCTGCCTGGGATACATGGCTCCGTCCCTACTTCCACCTTGCCCAGGGACTCGCGCGATACCGTGCTGGGGATTTCACCGGAGCGATCGACGCGATTCAGGGGGAAGTCTTGCGCGTGCATGGACCCCTGCCGCATCTGGTTGTGTCGATGGCCCAGGCGCGTGCCGGACGAAGGGATCTGGCGCTCGGCGGCCTCGGGACGGCGATCCGCATCTACGATTGGAGCCCTTCTCGTGTTCGGGACGAGGCTGGCTGCATTTACCACGTCTTGCGTCGGGAAGCAGAACACGTGGTTATGCCGAACCTCACACAACTGCTCGCAGGTCACGAAAAGCTTCGTGACCAGAACGAGCGGATGGCACTGATCGCCATTTGCCAATCGATGGAGAGGACCGCGCAGGCAGCGAGGTTGTATGCCGACGCCTTCAGGGAGGCTCCCGCCTGGAGTCGGGGCTGGCGTTACGCTGCCGCGTGCTGTGCAGCGCGGGCTGGCTGCGGCGATGGCGAGGACGCGGCTCAGTTGAGCGAAACGGAGCGGGCGGTGTCGCGCGAACAGGCGCGCGGCTGGCTACGTGACGATCTTGCAGACATGAACATGCAACTGGTCAAGGAACCGAAGGTCGGACGAGCCGCGGTGTCGAAACGGCTGGAATCCTTGTTCAAGGATGCCGCGCTTGCCGGCCTAAGAGATGATGCCGGGCTTAGCAAGCTGCCGTCTGTCGAGCGCGAAGCGTGGCGTGCGCTCTGGCGCGACGCTCAGTCATTGCTCACCCGGGCGAAGCCCGGCTAGAGCGGGAGGTTTTCGGCTTGGTTCACATCCAGGGGCTCACGCACGCGGAGGCTGCCGAACTCTTGAAGGTCTCCACAAAAACCATTCAGCGCCGCTTGAATCGTTCCATTCTGCTTTTGAAGAGGGAATTGGATGATCTCCGGCCAACCGATGGTGGCGAGGGCGCCGATGGCCGATGATCCCCGCGTCGAAGCGCTTGTGGAAGAGCTTCTGAACTCAGGTGCGGACGCCGAAGAGATCTGTCGCGACTGTCCCGAACTACTGCCCCAAGTCCGAGCAGGGTGGCAGCGCGTCCGCGAGATTCAAACCGAACTGGGAGTGCTCTTTCCAGACCCGGCCGGCCCCGACGACGCCATCCCTGCGGCAGAGTCGGTGAGTCAATTCCCAAAAATCGCAGATCACCAAATTTTGGAAGTCCTGGGCCACGGTGGGATGGGCGTCGTGTACAAAGCCTGGCACCTGCGCCTCCATCGGCCCGTCGCGGTGAAGATGCTGCTGGCTGGTCCCTTTGCCCGGCCACAAGAACTCGAACGCTTCATGCGCGAAGCGCAGGCAGCGGCTGGCCTGAACCATCCGCATATCGTGCAGATTTACGAGGTTGGGAACGCCGAGGGCCGGCCCTATTTCACGATGGAGTTTGTTCAGGGAGGCAGCTTGGCGCAAAAGCTGGCGGGTGTCCCTCAGCCGGTCCGTCAAGCTGCGGCTCTCACGGCCACGCTAGCCGAAACAGTTCAGGTCGCGCATGAGCGCGGCATCATTCATCGGGATCTGAAACCGGCGAACGTCCTGCTCGCGGGCGAGGGCATCCCAAAAATCGCCGACTTTGGACTCGCACGTCGCCTCGAAGAAGAAGG
>DASZIA010000295.1:0-15691 GCA_035949535.1 Planctomycetaceae bacterium
CGACGATCAGGGGAAGGCCCTGTTGCAACGGGTCTTCCGCTTGTCGCAGGCCGAGCCGTTCGTCGGCCGGGTAGTCGTGCTGGAAGACTACGACATCAACCTGGGGCGGCACATCGTGCAGGGAGTCGACGTCTGGCTCAACACACCGCGACGGCCGCTCGAAGCTTCCGGGACCAGCGGACAGAAAGTCGTTCTCAACGGCGGACTCAACTGCTCAATTCTCGCCGGGTGGTGGGCCGAAGCATTCGACGGCAACAACGGATTCGCGATCGGCAACGGCACGTCGCACGTCGACCAGAACATTCAGGATGAACGCGACGCCCACAGCCTCTACGATGTGCTGATCCACGAGGCGATCCCCCTGTTCTACGAGCGGGACGCCGACGATCTGCCCCAAAAGTGGATCTCCCGCATGAAGCGGGCCGTCCGCACGCTCGGATGGCGGTTCAACGCCGACCGCATGGTGATGGACTACGTGCGCTGCACGTACGTGCCTGCCGCGGGCGGCCTCTCCTGTGACATGCCGGGAATGGGCAGGTAGCGCCGGTTCGCGGTCTCATTCCGCCGTCTGCGCTGGCGAAATTACTGCTTGGGCAGAAACTGTGTCGTAAATGCCGCTCGCGGATCGACGACATCCGCCTTCAACGCTCCGACCTCGACCAGTTGGCCGGCGAGCGTTTGCCATCGCTCGAGCGTCATGCGACCAATTGCAGAGGGACCGGGCAATCCGTCCAGACAGAGCGGACGCAGCGACTTGATCCCATATTCGAGGATCCCCAGCGTCATTTCCGGATTCACCTCGTGCAGGTAGCGATTGGTCTCCTCTGGCCGCTCGAGGTAGGTCTGCCAACCTTTGAGCGATGCGGCCACGAACTTCGCAACGACCTCCGGCTGCCTGGTGAGCGTCTCTCGGCTCGTCAGTAAAACGCTCGTGTAAGGGTTGTAGCCGGTGTCTGCCATAAGCAGGCAATTGGCGTCTGCCCCTTTTTCGCGAGCGACATAGGGCTCACTGAACACGTACGCTTGCTGCGCATACTTTTGATCGACGAGAAACTGCGCGACGCTGCCGGAATAAGGCACGAACCTCACATTCGAGAGCGGCACGCGCGCCTTGAGATATTGCACCCAAGAGGCCCCGCTGTTGACCGCCAGCGTCACATTGGAAATGTCCGCGATCTTGGCGAAACTGGACTCCGCATGCACCATGATCCCTCGTGGACTCTTCTGAATTGGAGCCAAGAGCGCGATCACGTCGGCCTGTTGCGCGCGGCCGAGCAAAATGCGATCGGCATTTTCAACGCCAAAGGCAACCTGATTGCGGGCCACTCGCTGCAGCACGGCCGAGCTCGCCGTCCCCGGCAGAATCTTCACATCGAGGCCGGCGTCACGGTAGTAGCCGTGCACGAGTGCGGCGAAATAACCCCCGTGCTCGGCTTCTGGGAACCAATTGAGCGCGAGCTCAACGTGGACGGCATCCGGTCGCTCGGCAGCTTCGGACACACCTCGTACTGGCCCGTCTTTCACGCCGGTCGAGTCGGATCTCGAGCAACCCGCCAGCAGAAAGACGACCAGCAGGACTTGTGCATAGGTGCCACGCAAAGCAGTTACTCCCGTCGCAATTCTTTTCACTCGCGGACAAGTCGCCCAGACACGGCGCCCCAACGACTCGAAATCGTACTAAAAGTGTGAACTCGCGTGTCAGCGGCCGAAGAGTTTAACCGCGGCATTGAACCTCAGTCATCGCTACAATGCCGTGATGGGCTTTGTCGTCAAAATCACCGGCCATCCAGCCGCGCCGCAATGGATCGGACACCACACGGCGATCGGGCCGAAACGGCTTGTGCCGCGGCAGGAAGCCCGAGTATTCCCAACCGAGTTTGAGGCCGAGTGCGAGATCGACGCGTTCCGGCCGCTGCTTTCGGACGGCCTGGAATTCGAGCTTCAGGATGAATGACGCCGGCCGAGCGGGCAATCTCGATTTCGCGTAGTTAGCTGATTGGGCGATCAAACGCTGCTAGAATACCGGCATCAATGCGGAGGACCCTCCGCGCGACGGCCACATCGAAGACGGAGACAGCGGGCGCCTCTCCGGAGGAAACTGCATCGACCCTATTGCAAAGGAGTCTCGCTCGTGTTGAACCGGCTGACAAAATGCAGCGCCCTGCTCGTTTTAGTGCCTGTGTCGATCGCGACCGCGTTCCTCGTGAGTGGGCTGCGGGCCGAAGAGCCGAGCTCCGCCAAGCGCGCGGCAAAGCCTGCCAAGCGCGTCGAAAAACGCGCGGAAGAACCAGATTTCGCCAAACGCATCAAGGACACGGTCAACCCCCATTTTGACGGCGAGCAGTTCGGCGAAGGCTCCATCCTGCGCACGCTGGAAGACCGGTACGACGCCAACTTTCAGGTGGCGTCGTTCGATGAAATGTTCGGGAGCGATAACGTGGGCGGGATTCTGCTCCGCTCCTATCCTCAGAAGCCGGTCAAGGTTCTGAACCTCAAGTCGGCGACGTTTACGCTCGAAAATGCGGACGTCGATCTGGTCCTGTTTCGACTCGCCACGGAGTCGGATCAGATCGAATTTCGCGTGCCCGCCACGATCGTGCCGGCCGCCGCGTTGATGGCGGCCGACAAGCGTCTCGTCCTGCTCACGCTGGCCTGCAACAGCGGAGCCGGCGCCCCGCGCACGCATGTCGACCTGGCGGCCATTCATCCGGCAATTGCCAATCATCAACTGGGCTACATGGCGGCCCAGCTCGATTTATCGCTGGGAAATGTGATGGGCGGACACGGGCGGAACTACTTACTGTGCGAAAAGACATGGCATCTTTCGCTGAAGTCGCTGTCGGCGCGGGATGATTTGTTCAACGTGCGCTGTCGGCTCGACACGATCGAAACGACGCCGCCGGGGATCACGGAGGCGTTCCGCGGCAGACTGGGGAGCGACCAGAAACGGTATTTTCACGTCCTCAACAACTTCGTCACCGTTCGGCGGCTCGTCCGAGCCGTCATCGGTCACTACGTCGTCGGGTTTCCCGAGGGCGATTTCATCAAGCTCCTCAAGCAACTGCAGCCGATCTACGAAAAGCACAAGCTGACCAAGGAACAGGCCGAGGAAATGCACTCGATGCTGACGAGGTTCTGAGCCTTCGCGAGCCGCATATCCGTCGGGATTGATGCGACGCTCTCCGCGGATCATTCGACTTTCGGCTTTGGGCGTGCGCAGAATCGGAGAGAGACTCCGCATTCTGGAATTTGCGCATGGGGCGGCCGAAGTCTGAACTCCTGATCGTCCTCGCTCTGGTGGCGTTTGGAGCGATCCGGGTTCTCGTTTTCTGCGCGGCTTTCCCCGTCAACAACAATATGGATGAGGGAAATCACTTCGACGTCGCCATCTTCTATTCGCGAGGCGTCGTTCCGCGGGCCCTCGGTCCGCATGCCAGGGAGCTGCGACGTTGGACGCAGAACTGGTCCCCCGAGTTTCTCAGCACGCCGGAGGTCTACCTTCAGCCGCAAGAGATCGTTCGTCCGACGATCGAAGAGCAGATCAAAGCCAATGTCGCGTTGCGAGCGATTGAGCGGAACCACGAAATGTTGGAGCCGCCCCTTTATTACGCCGTTGCCGGGGCGTGGCTCGCGCTGGGCGAGCTCTTGCGCGTGCCCGAGGGCGCGATGTTCTACTGGGTGCGGTTCCTGAATGCGCTGGTCCTCGCCGCGACGGTCTGGCTGAGCTACCTCATCGCGCGGGACCTCTTCCCGGGCTGCACGTTTCTCAAGCTGGCACCGCCGGCGCTGCTGGCGTTCATCCCACAGGATGTGCTTTACGGTGTCAACGACGACGTGCTTTCGCCGCTCTCTTTCGGGCTGGTTTGCTTGGGCCTGGTTCGCTGGATGGGTGCTGATCGCTCGGTGCTCGGCGCCGCCGCACTGACCGGCCTCGGCGTTGCGGCTACGGGGCTGACGAAGATGACGAACCTGCCGCTGATCGCGGTCACATTGGTGGCCGTCGCGTATTTGCTCCTGCGGCCGGTTGGCCGCGCGCGGCGGCCGCTCGCTGCTGTTCTGACCTTTGCGATCTGCGCCTCGCCGCTGGCGGCCTGGCTGATTTGGAACAAGCTCACGCTTGGGAATTTCACCGGCTCGGCGGCCAAACTTGAATTGCTGGGCTTCAGCCCGAAGCCGTTCTCGAAATGGTTCGAGCACCCGCTCTTCAGCCCGGCGGGAATCAAGGACTTTTGGTTCGAGCTGTGCGCCAGCTACTGGCGGGGAGAAATCACCTGGTATCGTAAGCCGATTGCCAACTACTGGGTCGATTGCGTCTACGCCTGCGGCACACTGATTTTGCTTGCGGCTGCGACGCTGGGTGTTTGGAAAAGCCGTGATTCGCGACAACGGGGCTTTCTGCTGTTCGGACTGACGGGTTTTTGGGCCTCGGTCGCGTTCCTGGCCCTCTCGTCTGTGGCTCTCGACTTCGGAGAAATGGGAACCGCCTCGCCGCTGTTCAGCTTCCCAGGCTTTGTCTGCGGACGGTTGATGTGCGGCACCCTGATTCCCTTCGCGATCGTTTCGGCCTACGGCATCGCCACGCTCTCCCCGCGGCGCCACGCGGCGGCCTGGAGCTTCGGAATCCTCGGCGCGCTTTGCGTGGTGATCGTCGTGTCAGAGGTCTGGCTGCACGTGCTCATCCTTCAGAGCGGCTGGAACCTATTCCACACCGGTTGGCGATGATGCGATGGATCCAAATCTTGCGGAGCCGCGCCCGTGAGGAAGCGGGCTATCACGCGGCGGTCCATATCAGGGCGCAGATGTGTGGTGCAGGTTCGTGAGGAAGTGAGACACCGAACTCGCCCACAGGTCGGCATCGGCAGCTAACAGCGACTCGTGACCTGCCGTTGGAAAGAGCACAAACGATTTCTCTCCTGCCAAATTGTCAAAGACCGCCTGGGCCTGCTCGAGCGTAACGCGGGGATCCTTCGCGCCGTGCAAGAACAAGACAGGGCAGCGCACCTCTCGGGCGTATTCGGCAGGGTTGTGCTGGAAACCGTTGAAGCCCAACTGCACGCCGCCCCAAAAGATGAGCACCCGAGCGGCGGGAAACGGGGGAAGCCCCATTGCGCGAAAGCGGTTCTCGGCAGTCGAGAGCAGGCGGTCAAACGGGCACTCGACAATGATGGCGGCCGGCTCAATACCGTGAACGACGATCGCTCGCAGAATGGCTGCGCTCCCCATCGACTGGCCGTAGAGAATCACGGGCGATGTCGGCGATTTCCGTTTCACGAACGCAACCGCGTCGGCGACATCGTCGGCTTCGCCCACGCCGAGCGATGTGACTCGACCCTCGGAACCGCCGCTGCCATGAAAGTCGACAAGCAGGGCCGAATAGCCGAGCCGGTGCACGCCACTCGCCTCTTTGAGGAGGCTCGATTTGCAAGCGCCGTAGCCGTGCGCGAAGAAGACGCAACCCTTGGCTCGCTCGTGTGGGATGAACCAGCCTTCCAGTTCGGACCCTGTCGCTCCCCCGAATCGAACCGTCTCGAACTCGAGTCCGACGTGACTGGGATCCAGCGAATTGATCGGCTTCGGCAGGCTGACGCCCGTCACGCCGACACGAACCTTTTCGAGAAACGAAAGAGCCTCTGGGTTCGCGGTTCTAGCACCGGAGGCTGAAAAATGCGTCATCGACCAGGCCTGATTGAAGGCGACGACATTGAGCGCCAGCAAAGCGAGCAGGGCGGCCAGGCAAAGCGTCGGCCAGCGGTGGGTTCGCATCCACCGCCAAATGCGCTCGGGCACGCGAAATATGCGACGCATGGCAAAGCCGGCGCCAAGGTTTTTTGGCGCGGCCTATCGGCCGGCCGGTGGCAGCTTGGGAAAGAGGTTTGGATTCGCGGCGTGCACCGACTGGAGGTTCGGAGCGATTTGAACTCGCCCCGCAAGCTTCACCTTTGCCGGCGGCTGGCAGCCCTTGGCATTGCAGGCCTGATATTTGACCAGAAATTGGAGGTCGTCCGGCTTGCCCGCCGATTCCGCCGGAATCGCCAGGATGCCGCGGATCTCGGCCGATTTTTCGTATAGGGTCATCGGCCGCTGAATGCCCGGGAGCTGGGTCGCTCTGCCGCGGCTGTAGTTGAGCTTCGCGATCGTCACTCCCTGTTTCGAGGCGATCGTCAGTTCGGTCGGCACTTGCCAATCTTCGGCGACCTGATTGGTGTTGATGTGCCAGCCATCCTTGATCGCAACGTAAACCACGAATCGGCACGTTCCTCCCGGCGGCAGCTTATCGACCGAAAGCCAAGCCTTGGCCGTCACGGTGGTGTCGCGGTTGGTCGGCACCGAATTGGTTGGCGCGTCGTCGTCAGACGCCTGCAGCACGGCCGTTTCTTCGAGATTGGCATCGGCCTTCGACCGAACATGGCTGCCGCGGAAGTCAGGATTGTCGAGATACTCTTCCAGAGCGAGAGCCATCACGGGCAGTGATCGCGGCGCTTTCGCCAGCGCCGGGGCAAATGCTTCGAGCGTCTGTCGCGCCACCTCTCGATAGCGGGGCTCGCCGCGAAGCGAGGCCAATCGGATCAGATTGCGGACGCTGACGGCGTTTGCAGAGGGGAGCACCGCGTCGAACGCATTGCGCGTACGGGCGATCAGAGCCTCGTGATCCTTCGACGTGAAGTAAAAACCCTTCGACTGCTCGTCCCAGAACAAGCGGATCTGTTGGTCGATCAGAGCGCGGGCCGCCTCTTGCCATCGCGGCTCGTGCGTCGCTGTAAAGAGTGCGAGAAACCCTTCGGAGAGATAAGCGTAGTCCTCGAGATAAGCGGGGATCTTGGCCTGCCCGGCGCGATAGGTCCGGAATAGCTCGCCCCGCGAGCTGCGCATCCGGTTGAGCACAAAGTTGCCGGCCTTTTCGGCCGCGTGGAGATAAGCATCGTTCGCGAGCGTCTGGCTGCTGCGGGCCAGCGCTCGGATCATCAATCCGTTCCAAGCAGCCAGGATTTTATCATCTCGCGCGACTGGGGGGCGGCTCTGCCTTTTGAGCAGCAAACGGGCGCGGGCATCGTTCAATCGCGATTCGATTTCTTCCGGACTGACGTGCAGATCGTGGCCGAGCGATTCGACCGAGGCGGTGCGGCGCAGCACGAATCCCGGCTCGAACTCCTTGGGTTCATCGAGGCCGAAGGCCCGACGGAACAGGCTGCCCTCGCGCGACCCCAGCGCCGCATCGACTTCGGCCGGCGTCCAGACGTAATAGACCCCCTCGACTCCGCCGGTCTGTGCGTCGAGCGACGAGATGAATCCTCCCGCCGGGTCGGTCATCTCGCGTAAGACAAATCCGAACGCCTGCTCGGCGACGCGGCGGTACTCGCGCTTTCCGGTCCGGTGGTAAACGTCGGCGAAGAGCTCGGCCAACTGAGCCTGATCGTAAAGCATCTTTTCGAAGTGCGGGACGTGCCAGCGTCGATCGGTGCTGTACCGGTGGAAACCGCCGGCCAGGTGATCGACGATTCCCCCGGCGGCAATGTGGTCGAGAGTATTCGTGACGAGCGCATCGGCCTGTTGATCCTTCGAATGCCGGGCGGCGAACTCCAAGAGGTCGAGCTTCGCCGGCTCGGGAAACTTCGGCATGTTGGGCTCATGCGGATCGAAGTCGATTCCGCCGAATTCCGGATCGCGAGATTCGATCAGCGATTTGACGGTCGCGGTCACGAGCGCGCGATCGAGCTTGACCGGGGCCGGATTGAAACCGGCGCGGCTGAGTCGCCGCACCTCGCTACAGATCTGCTCGGCATTCTTTTCGACGCCGGCGCGGTCGGTGCGCCACGCGTTGCTCACGCGGGCCAGCACGGTCGGGAATCCCATCTGCCCAGTGCGGTCCTGCGGAGGAAAGTAGGTTCCCCCCGCGAACGGCTTGCCCTGGGGAGTCAGGAACATCGAAAGGGGCCAGCCTCCCGAGTCACCCGACCCAACTGCCTGCGCATAGACCAGATACGCGGTCATATAAACGTCGTCGACGTCGGGCCGCTCTTCGCGATCGACCTTGACGTTGACGAAATTGGCGTTCATGACGCGAGCGATGTCTTCGTTCTCAAAGACCAGCCGCTCCATTACGTGGCACCAATGGCAGCTGCTGTAGCCAATGGAGAGAAAGATCGGTTTGCCTTCTCGCCTGGCCTTCTCAAAGACCTCGGGCGACCAGGCGTACCAGTCGACCGGATTGTGCGCGTGCAACAGCAGATAGGGGCTGGTCTCGCGCGCCAGGCGGTTGGCGGGGCGCTGCTCGCGCGCGGGACCGCTCGTCGACTTCGTCTTGGGTTTCACCGTTGGAGAGTCGGAGTCGGCCGCCGCGCGGTTCGTGAAGCCGAATGACCCCGCCACTACGGCGAGCACGAGACCTAAGTTGAGCCAGGCAGGCGGCCGATGCCGCAAGAAAAATGTCGCCGATTCCATGCGTACTTTCCCCCGAATCGCCGCGCGACGGCCGAGGTGAAATGAGACTTACCTGGCCCTTCCACCGGACGTTGGCGCGGAGGGAATTGTATCAAGAGGTCTCTGAAACCCCCTAGACCGACTGGAATGCTTTCACGGGGAGGAGCCTCCGTTATTGGGCGGCCAATTTCTTTCACTTCGTAGCGCCGAATGATGGACGACCCAAGAGGCAACCGCCACCAACGGACCGCCGACGAACGTCGCAAACGCCCAAACGAACGGGCCGACTAGAACGAGGCTGCTGCCACTGCGCTTGACGCTTCTGGCATCACGGTCAACGGCGAATGCGAACGCCGTGTGAATGAGGAACGTGACAACCGCGATGGCGACCGTATAGATCGTCACGAATCCGGCAAGGAAGCCGCCTGCGTTCATGTTTCGAAGCGCCTCGCCGATTCGGGCCCGGTTTTAGGCCGGAACCGGGGTCTTTTGCAGGATCTGGCGAATGACCGTTCGCGAACGGTCGCGCTGGCCTTCGCGCACCAGGCCGCGGCAGACGATGCGGTGCGCCAGCACGGGCACGGCCAGGCGCTTCACGTCGTCGGGAATCACAAAATTTCGCGTTTCGAGGAAGGCCAGGCACTGCACCGCCCGAAAGAGGACGATCGCGCCGCGCGTGCTGACTCCCAGGTCGAGTTCCTCGTGCGTGCGCGTGGCAGCCACGATGTCGAGCATGTAGGAATTGATCGACGGATGGACCTTCACCTCGCGGGCCGACAACTGCAGCCGCTTCAGCTGCTCGCTGCTGAGCACGGGCTGCAGGCGATCAACCAGTTCACCCGCCCGATGCGCTTCGAGGATTTGCATCTCGTGGGCCCGATCGGGGTACCCGATGTCGGTGCAGATGGTGAAGCGGTCGAGCTGGTTTTCGGGGAGCGGATAGGTCCCTTCGTACTCGTGCGGATTCTGTGTCGCCAGGACAAAGAAGGGAGGCTCGAGTGCGTAGGTCCGTCCTTCGACCGAAACCTGCCCTTCGTTCATCGCCTCCAGGAGTGCGCTTTGCGTCCGAGGCGTCGTGCGGTTGATTTCGTCCGCCAGCAGGATGTTCGTGAAGATCGGCCCACGGCGGAACTCGAAATCGCCCAAATTGGGCAAGTAAACACTCGACCCCAGGATGTCGCTGGGGAGCATGTCGGGCGTGAATTGCAGCCGCGTGAACCGGCAATCGAGGCTCTTCGAGATGGCTTTGGCCATCAGCGTCTTGCCGACCCCTGGTGCGTCCTCGATCAAAAGGTGCCCTTCGGCCAGCAAGGCAACGACTGCCAGTCGAATCGGCTCCGGCTTTCCCAACAGGACGCTGCCGATATTTCGCTCGAGCGCCTGGATCAGACTGTTTTCGTCGGACGTCACGCGTCCCTCCCCGATCTGCTGGTGTGGCCCCCCGGCATTCGGGTCGGGCGACTGAACTCGTTTGGATGCGACCCGGCTCGAGAATCGTTCCCTGAGCCAGAACGTGCTGAAAAGTAGCCACTATAAACAAGTGAAACCGAACGTGTCAGTCAACGGCCGAAGCGGTGAGTCGCGGTCAGCGTGCCCAAGCTCTGGCCTTGCACCGGCTTCAGAGACCGCTCGTCCGCTCAGCTCGACGCGGTCTGTCCCCGCTTTCGGCAAGCAGGGAGTGAGGGCCGGTAAGGTGTCCGGGCTCGGCAAGGTCTACGGATCGTGATCGAAATACCGTTGGCGCATTACTGCACGGTTAGATGGCAAATGATGTTTCGGCCCGTTTGTTAAGGACGAAGAAGAGGTGATAGCGAAACCGCGCGGTTTGGAGCCGCGCCCGAATTTGTCGGCGGCTGCAGGCCGCCCGTCCCGTCTTTATACTTCGAGGCGCCACGGATGGCACGCGTCGGTTCGATGCGACAGCTTAGGCGACCAAGGCTGCTCGGAGCCCCCGGGGCTTCTCGGGGAGCGGTGAGCGCCTTTCTCACGCTGGCCGTGCCTGCCCTGGTCTGCTTCGCGGCCGGCCGGCTCCCCGCGCAGGTCGTCGTTGACTCGCAGTTACCAGAGCGCGACGCGCCCGCGCAAACGCCGTTCAGCGCAGGATTCACGTTCAAGGGGCAGCAGGCGCCGTTCTGGTCGGCGACTCCGGAGCTCGAACCGCAATTCGTCGCGGTCGACAGTCCCCAGCCCGCTCCAACGGGGTTCGCAGCATTCAGGATGTTCCGCCCGACAACCGAAAGCGGGCGCTCGAGTTTTTGGACGGTCCTAGCCCGCTGGGAAGCCAACCTGTGGCGCCCTGAACGGCCGAATATCGTTTTGACGTCGGCAGAAACCGTTTCGGTCCATCTGGACGAGCAAACGGCCAATCTCTCCGCAGATGAGTCTGGCGTCGCCCCCGCCCAAACCGTCGTGCCGCCGACTCAAACGGGTTCCGATCTGCAGCCGATCGACGGCTGCGCTTGCCCGCCGATCAGCTTCCGCGATGATGCGTACGCCTTTTTGCCGCGCGTCGCTCACGACGCGTGGGGCGTGGTGAACAACTGGGATAATCTCATCGTTCTCGGCACGGCTCTCGGCGGCTCTTTGGCCCTTCGAGGCGAAGTCGATCAAGACGTCCGCAACTATACCGGCGAGCATCCCGACCGCTGGGGCGACGGATCAAAGGCGCTCGGCGATATCGGAGTCGTCCAGTATCAGCTCCCCGTCCTTTTCGCCGCCTACGCCTTCACCCTCTGGCACCAGGACGAATACGAACACCAGATGATGAACTCGATGATCAGCGCCTACACGATCTTTGGCCTGAGCACCCTGACGATCAAAGGGATCGCCGACACCAAGCGCCCGAGCAGCACCTGGAACGGCGGCAATTACGGCTTTCCGTCGTGGCACGACGGCAGCCTGTTTTGCATTTCCGCGGTCGTCGACGACTACGAAGGACACTGGATCGGCGTGCCACTCTACATTCTGTCGGGCCTGGTCGGCTGGAGCCGCCTGGATACGCGCGACCACGACCTTTCGGATGTGGTCTTCGGCGGCGTCCTGGGCTACGTGATCGGCAAATCGGTCGCAGGCAGGGCGTTGTATGGCGATTCCCGGGCGGTGCACATCATTCCCTATGTGCATCCGGTCGAGGGAACGGCCGGCGTGATGTTTGACGCCACGTTCTGACGCGCGCCGAGAGTCCGAATTGCGATTCGAGCGACGCCTCTCCGCGCGCCTCTTCTGGCGAGTTCGGGTCGACGGCTCGCGCCCCGGTTGTGGCCGCTCGCATTCTTTCTCCCCTTAAATCCCGCATGAATTGCCGCTAATCGGGGCGTCAACGCGTGCAAACCATCCTCGAATTGATAAATTGGAGATTGGGGCCGGGGTGAGGGTCGTATGCCTGTCAAAGTCCGCTGTTCTTCGTGCGAGCGCGTCATCAATGCGCCGGATCGCGCGCGAGGCAAAGCCGTCAAGTGTCCCCAGTGCGGCAAGCCGGTCCGCGTGCCCGCCGAGGCGGCCGCGCCCGCCGGGCCGGCCGGCAAGAAGGCAGGCGCCCGCCCTCCCAGCAGCAGCATGGTGATTGCGAACCTCGACCTCGATCGACTCGAGGACGCGGATACCCGCATCTGTCCGAAGTGCGGGGCGGAAGTCTCGGTGGAAGACACTGAGTGTCCGGAATGTCAGGTCAATCTGGTGACCGGCACTTTGAGCGTCAAGGCGCAAGCCGACCGGGACCGCAAGGGCCCAAATCCGAAAAAGTATTACGGGGAGTTTTTCCGCGATAGCTTCGAGTTCTGGAAGAAGAACAAGAAGCTCTCGATCAGCTTGGCCATCAACTGCGCGATGTTTACGGCAGTGGGCGTGTTTTGCATCATGACGTCTCTCTACTTTGTCAAGCCGCTCGCCCGAGTGTTCTGGTGGTTTCTCGCGACGATCGCGTTCTTGATTCCTCCAGGCCTCGCGTGGAACCTGCACACGACAATCATCGATGCCACGCTGCGGAAGAAAAAGAAGCTCCCCAAATACCACTTCGACAAGTTGTTGGGCGCCGCGCTGGGGCTCAAGCTGATCTTTTGGTTTCTCGACGTCGCCCTCCCGCTGCACGTCTTGGCGGTGGTTTTTCTAGTCCTGAAGTTCCCGCTCGTCGCGTTGGGACTCGAAGTGTCGGCGGTGATCTTCGCCTCGCTCTTGTTCCCGCTCGGCATGTCACACATGGCAATGCCCGTGACAATCCGTGGCTGGCTGCTCAATAAGATGTCGGGTCCTTTCTTTCGGACGTTCCCCGCGCTCGCCTACTGGGCCTTCTTCCTCTTTTTGCTGATGATTGTGCCCATCGGCTGCATCGCCGGCGGAGCGATTGTCTCGGGAAACGGGGTCATCGACCTGTTCCGCGATTCGCAGTTCAACTCCAATGTCCTCACCAAGCAGGCAGAGATCGCCGACTTGCCGAAAACCTCGGTCATGAGCGAGGAGCTGCGCGAGTGGCAGGGGAAAAAGGAAGTCGACCTGAACTGGAATCCATTTTGGATTCCCGCCGGACTGCTCGTGGTTGCGGCCGGATTCTTCGGGGCGACGGCCGTCTTATTGATGCGTTCCAACGGCCTGTATACGCGCTACTTCCTCGACTACCTCGATCTCGAGACGATGGAGCCCGAGGTTAAGTATGTGGCTAAGGTCTCGAGGATCGACGATATCGAGGGAAAAAAGGGGCTCACCTGGCAGGTGGTCTTTGCCGCCCTCGGGATCGCCGGCGTCCTTGGTTTCGCCTTCGGAGGCATCGGGGCGACCCTCATGGGCAAGAGCTTTCTGCTGGGGGTCGGCACCGGATTATTGATTGTTGGAATTACTGCCGGCCTGATCGGGCATTTTTGGCTCTTGTATGAAGCCTTCCTCGACAGCATGGCCTGGTTCGGCGCGATCTCATTGAGCACGACTTTTGGCGGAGCAGCGTTCCCATTCGTCGGTCCGCTGGGATTTCTGCTGACGCCGCTGCTCTCGATCATTTACGGCGCCATCAATTGGTCTAATGCGAAATATCCGCTTGTCATCGGCCTTGTCGGGAACTACTTCTACCTGCCGCTCGGTCTCACGATTCTGATCATCTCGATCGGAATGGAGTTCCTGGGCTTCGGGGGTGGGGAAGTCGCTCAATAAGAACGCATCGCCGGAGATGCTCACTGCAGGTGCGGCCCTTAGGACGCAGCAGAATCGCCCATCTCGCCGCAGGCATTGGGTACATTGGCTGCTGCCGGAGGAATTTCCAAGCGGCAGAATCCCAAGTCGATGTGTTGTTTGCCGTGACGCGCGTTGGGAGGCCCCAAAATGCCCCTGCGCAGGCGATAAACCTTAAACCGCCCCTTCTTCTCCCGTTCGAGCACTCCGAATGAGTGCAAGATGCCGAGGTGGTGCGACACGGTCACCACCTCCAGCTGTAACGACTGGGAGAGCTCGCTGACACATTTTGGGGCCGACCGTAGCGCGTCGAGGATCCGCAACCGCACGGGATCGGCAAGCGCCCGCAGCATTTCGGCGCAATGATCCCATTCCGGAGAATCTTGCGACACGAGTTTGCTCCGACGGTGAAAAGACGGCCGCTCGCAGAAGGGCCGCACGCCGATTATTGCTGCAAGTCCAATCAAACCGATTGGAATGCCGTCGCTCGAAATCGCCGAACCGCAACGGAGGTCGTCGAGCGCCGACCAGTTGATCCCGGGCAAAGCGGCACTGGTGATCGCACGGAACTCAGCCCCCTTTTTTTCTTCCTCGCTCGGCCATGACCGCGTGCTCCCCCGGCGTCGTGACCGGATCTTTGCCCGCGACGGCCAGGTCGAATGTCCAGTCCGACTTTCCCGGCGAAGTCAGGTTGATTTGAAACCGCTCCTCTTTGGCATTCTTGTCGGGGTCATTGTACAGGTTTTTGAGCCCATCCCCGCCTTCTGTTTTTGGTTGTGCGAACAGCACCACATACGATCCCGCCGGCAGTCCGTCTCCCGTGCCGTAGGTATTGAACGTGAAACGGCCGTTCTTGTCACACCTCGTCGAAAAAGGTACCTGGCGGCCTTTTGGAGGGTTCTTGGGATCGTAGGCGAAAACAAACAGCGGGTTTCGGCGGTCGACCGCGGGGGGCTGGTTGTCGACAGTGACCGTACCCGCAAACTTCACAACGTTTTCCTTGGTGCCCCCGTTGACCTCGAGGGACTTCTGCAGTGCCTCGTTCTCGGACTGGACGTGACTGCAACCCCCGCAGAGCATCAGCAGGATTGGCATCCCCAATCCCAGCGGCAGATGGAACGCGTTTCGCCCAAACATACTTGAACCTCGTCTCGCGGACCTTACCCGCCTGGTCTCGATCAGGCGAAAATGCACCGCGGATAAACAATCCAGGGGCCGCATGAGCGCGGCCCCGGGATCCAATCTGATGGTCTCGAACTCGTGGCTCCGAACGACGATCCTAGAAGGAACTGTCCGTCACCGGCGAACGGCCGTTAAACGTGATCATCCGGCAGAACGGGACGATGCCAATGTTCTCGCTCACCATATGAGCCGAGCCGTCGCACATCGCAAGACCGCACGAGCCGGGATGGAAGGAGTAGAGATTCATCTTTGCCTGGTTGGTGCAGTTCATGAAGCAGACCGGCGCGGTTCCTGTTGAGGGGGCCGTCCCGCCAGCGAAGGTCGAGCCAAACATCTGATTGTAAGCGTTATCGAGACAACCCCAGCATCCGCCCGCGTTGGCGGGAGGCGCGGGAAACAGCGGGCTGCTATTGACTGGCACAAGGTTTCCGCCCTGGCACGGACAGGTCGCAATCTTCTTCACGCCGCGCTGCCAAAGGTCGGGGCGCCCGCCAAGCTCTCCGCAAAAGATGGTCGTTGACGTCCCGTCGGTGATCATGTCGATGGATGTGGGGGCGAATCCGTGCCGGATGCTCAACCAGTTGAGCACGCCCGCCCGACGGTTGCATCCCATGGGAGTGCAGAACGACTTACTGCCTTGCGGGTCGCAAGCGGTCGTTTGCCTGTCGTAGGCGTTGGCCAGTCCGCAGCAGTAACAGTTGATTGCCGTGTAATCACTGGCGCCTGCCCAGTAGGGCTTAAGTCCGGAGGGGTTGCACGGGATCAGGCCGCCCGTGAATTCGGTCACGAGGCCGGACTCCTGGAACGGATTTGTGGATCGCGGCGCCGACGGGCAGACGTACGCCGGAATGACCGCGGCTGCCGGCCGGGTCAATCCTGCGTTGCAGGCCCCAGAGTTCAAGACGGTGTACGAGCCGGCACTGAACGGCGGAGCGGT